>JBEPZM010000068.1:0-12845 GCA_041640835.1 Blastococcus sp. | reverse complement strand
CGGCGGGGTCGGCCGGCTCGGCGGTCGCCGCCTGCACCGCCTCGGCCGTGCGCCGGCCGATGCCGGGAACGGCCATCAGCTCCTCCACCGTGGCGGCCCGCAGCCGCTTGAGCGATCCGAACTCCTTCATGAGCGCCTTTCGCCGTGTCTCGCCGAGCCCGGGGACGTCGTCCAACAGGGAGACCAGCATGGTCGTGGACCGCTTCTGCCGGTGGTAGGTGATCGCGAACCGGTGCGCCTCGTCACGCACCCGCTGCAGCAGGTACAGCGCCTCGGAGGTGCGCGGCAGGATCACCGGGTCCGGGTCGCCCGGCAGCCAGACCTCCTCCATCCGCTTGGCCAGACCGCAGATCGCGACGTCGACGACGCCCAGCTCCTCGAGCGACCGGGCCGCGGCCGCGACCTGCGGAGCGCCGCCGTCGACGACGAGGAGGGGCGGCGGGTAGGCGACCCGGCGCGGCCGCCCCTCCTCCGCGGCGACGCCCTGCTCGTCGCGGCGGTCCTGCTCGTCCTTCACGTGCCGGGCGAAGCGCCGGCGGACGACCTCGGCCATCGCCGCGGTGTCGTCGGTTCCGTTCGTGACGGAGAACCGGCGGTAGTCGGACTTCTTCGCCAGGCCGTCCTCGAAGACCACCATGCTGGCCACCACGTTCGTCCCCTGCACGTGGCTGACGTCGATGCACTCGATCCGCAGCGGGGCGTCCGGCAGCTCCAGGGCCTCCTGCAGCTCGCTGAGCGCGAGCGAGCGGGCGGTGAGGTCGCTGGAGCGCTTCACCCGGTGCCGGGCGAAGGACTCCTTCGCGTTCCGCTCGACGGTCTCCATGAGGCTGCGCTTGTCACCGCGCTGCGGCACCCGGAGCGAGACCTTGCCGCCGCGGAGCTCCTCCAGCAGCTCGACGTAGACCTCGGCGTCGTCGGGGAGCTCGGGGACCAGCACCTCGCGGGGCACCGCCTCCCCCGCCTCGCCGACGCCGGTCTGCTCGTCGACGCCGCCGTAGACCTGCAGGAGGAACTGCTCCACCAGCTGCCCGGTGGTGACCTCCTCGACCTTGTCCACGATCCAGCCGCGCTGACCGCGGACCCGGCCGCCGCGGACGTGGAAGACCTGGACGGCGGCCTCGAGCTCGTCCTGCGCGAAGGCGACGACGTCGGCGTCCGTGCCGTCGCCGAGGACGACGGCCTGCTTCTCCATCGCCCGCCGCAGCGCGCCGAGGTCGTCCCGCAGGCGCGCGGCCTTCTCGAACTCGAGGTTCTCCGACGCCGCGGCCATCTCGCGCTCGAGCCGCTTCATCATCTGCTCGGTGCGGCCGGCCATGAAGTCGCAGAAGTCGTCGACGATCTCGCGGTGCTCCTCCGCGCTGACCCGGCCGACGCAGGGCGCGGCGCACTTGCCGATGTAGCCGAGCAGGCAGGGCCGGCCGATCTGGCCGGCCCGCTTGAAGACGCCGTTGGAGCAGGTCCGGGCCGGGAAGACGCGGGTCAGGGTGTCGAGCGTCTCGCGGATGGCCCAGGCGTGGGCGTAGGGGCCGAAGTAGCGGACGCCCTTCTTCTTCGGCCCGCGCATGACCTGCAGCCGGGGGTACTCCTCGTTCAGCGTCACGGCCAGCGACGGGTAGCTCTTGTCGTCGCGGTAGCGGACGTTGAACCGGGGGTCGAACTCCTTGATCCAGTTGTACTCGAGTTGGAGGGCCTCGACCTCGGTGCCGACGACGGTCCACTCGACGCTCGACGCGGTCGTGACCATCTGCCGGGTGCGCGGGTGCAGGCCGGCGACGTCGGCGAAGTAGCTGTTGAGCCGCTGGCGGAGGCTCTTGGCCTTGCCCACGTAGATGACCCGGCTGCTGGGATCCCGGAACCGGTAGACCCCGGGGCTCTCCGGGATCGAGCCGACCGCCGGGCGGTACGTCGAGGGGTCGGCCATGCATCCAGGTTAGGTCGGAGGGGTGACACGCCGCCGCGGCCGGGGCCCGGCCGCCCCAGGCGTCACACGGGATCCGGACAGCCGGCAACCGGGACACGCTCGGCGTGCCCCGGTGACGGCGGAGAGGACGACGGTGGCGGTCAGCCTGCCGGCTGCGAGCGGCGCACCGCGACGCCCCGCGGTACCCGGGCCGAGGCAGCCCGGACCACGGGAGCGGCCGAGCGGGCGACGCGTCGGACCAGCGACACAGCGGCCATCAGGGCGATCGGGACGGCGACGAAGTCGAAGGCGTCGGAGACGGCGCGGGTGGCCACGACGACCAGCGAGACACCGAGGATCGTGAGGAGCACGGCGACGGACAGGACGCTGGCCCCGGGTCCGCTCTTGCCCTGCCACGGCTGGCCGCAGTGGCTCATGTCGGGGTCGCAGTCGGGCGTGAGCGCGCTCATCGCGGCCTCCTCGTGGGCCGTGGACGGCCCTCAGTGACATCAGTCACATGGAGGATAGACCCGGAGTGACCACGATCACAAGCTCACCGCCCTGACCCGAACTCCTGGTCGAGCGCCAGGTTGAGCTCGAGCACCCGCACGTGCGGAGCGCCGACGACCCCGAGATCCCGGCCGGAGGAGTGCGTCGCGACCAGTTCCCGGACGGCGTCCGGCGCGACCCCCCGCGCCCCGGCGACCCGGTCGACCTGGATCGCCGCGTACGCCTCGGAGATGTCCGGGTCCAGGCCCGAGGCCGACGCGGTCACCGCGTCCGCCGGCACGTCGGCGACGTCCACGCCCTCGAGCTCGGCGACGGCTGCTCGGCGCTCCGCGACGAGGTCCACGAGCTCCGCGGAGTTCGGACCGAGGTTGGACCCCCCGGACGCCGCGCCGTCGTAGCCCGACGCCGACGGCCGCGACTGGAAGTACTGCGGCAGCGGCTCCCCTGACTCGGAGAGGAATGCCTGACCGATCAGCGAGGACCCGACGACGGTGCCGTCACCGTCGCTGACAAACGAACCGTCGGCCCTGTCCGGGGCGACGACCTGGGCGATGCCGGTCATGGCGAGCGGATAGGCCAGACCGAGGACGACGGTGGCCACGGCCATGGCGCGGACGGCGGCCAGGAGCTGGCGGCCGGAACGAGGAGCAGACATCACGCGATCCCGGGGAGAAGAGAGACGAGCAGGTCGATGGCCTTGATCCCGATGAAGGGCAGCACCACCCCGCCGACCCCGAAGACGAGCAGGTTGCGCTGCAGCATCTGGGAGGCGGATCCGGGGGTGTACGTCACGCCGCGCAGGGCCAGCGGCACGAGCGCCACGATGATCAGGGCGTTGAAGACGACGGCGGAGAGGATGGCCGACTCCGGCGAGCTCAGCCGCATCACGTCGAGCGTGTCCAGGCCCGGGAAGACCCCGGCGAACATCGCCGGGAGGATCGCGAAGTACTTGGCCAGGTCGTTGGCGATGGAGAACGTCGTGAGCGAGCCGCGGGTGATGAGCAGCTGCTTGCCGATGGCGACGATCTCGATCAGCTTCGTCGGGTCGGAGTCGAGGTCGACCATGTTGCCGGCCTCCTTGGCCGCCGACGTGCCGGTGTTCATCGCAACCCCGACGTCGGCCTGGGCCAGCGCCGGGGCGTCGTTGGTGCCGTCGCCGGTCATGGCCACCAGCCGGCCACCCTCCTGCTCACGCCTGATGAGCGCCAGCTTGTCCTCCGGCGTCGCCTCGGCCAGGACGTCGTCGACACCCGCCTCGGCCGCGATGGCACGGGCGGTCCGCTCGTTGTCGCCGGTGATCATGATCGTCCGGATGCCCATGCGACGGAGCTCGTCGAAGCGCTCTCGCATGCCCGGCTTGACCACGTCCTTCAGCTCGATGACGCCGAGGATCCGCACCCGCGCGCCGGTGGCCTCGGCGAGCAGCAGGGGCGTTCCGCCGGCGGCGGAGATGCCGTCGACGATCTCGGGGACCTGCGGTGGAACGGGCCCGTCCAGCGACCGGACCCAGGCCAGGACGGCTCCGCCCGCGCCCTTGCGCAGCGTCCGGCCGTCGGGGAGGTCGACCCCGCTCATCCGGGTCTGTGCCGTGAAGGGCACGAAGACGGCGGAGGCGTGCGGCTCGACGGGTCCGCTGCGCCCGTACTCCGTCTCGGCGAGCGCGACGATCGAGCGTCCCTCGGGGGTCTCGTCGGCCAGCGACGCGAGCAGGGCGGCGTCCGCGACCTCGTCGACGGTGGCGTCCCCGACCGGCGTGAAGCTCGCGGCCTGACGGTTGCCGAGGGTGATGGTCCCGGTCTTGTCCAGCAGCAGGGTGCTCACGTCGCCGGCGGCCTCCACCGCGCGCCCGCTCATCGCCAGCACGTTGCGCTGCACGAGCCGGTCCATGCCGGCGATGCCGATCGCCGACAGCAGCGCCCCGATGGTGGTCGGGATGAGGCAGACGACCAGTGCGATCAGGACGGTGATCGACTGCTCGGCGCCGCTGTGGACCGCGAAGGGCTGCAGCGTGACGACGGCGATGACGAAGACGATGGTCAGCGAGCTGAGCAGGATGTTCAGCGCGACCTCGTTCGGCGTCTTCTGCCTGGAGGCTCCCTCGACCAGGGCGATCATCCGGTCGACGAAGGTCTCCCCCGGCCTGCTGGTGATCCGCACGACCACGCGGTCGGACAGGACCGTCGTCCCGCCGGTGACTGCGCAGCGGTCCCCGCCGGACTCGCGGATCACCGGCGCGGACTCCCCGGTGACGGCCGACTCGTCGACGCTGGCGATGCCCTCGACGACGTCGCCGTCACCCGGGACGACCTGTCCGGCGACCACGACGACCTCGTCGCCGGGACGGAGATCGGCCGCGGCCACCTCGCGTCCGTCGCGCATCGTGGCGACGGTCGTGGTGGCTGCCCGGCGCAGCGAGGCGGCCTGCGCCTTGCCCCGCCCCTCGGCGACCGCCTCGGCGACGTTGGCGAACAGCACGGTCAGCCAGAGCCAGGCCGTGATCAGCCAGCCGAACACGGACGGATCGGTCAGGGCGAGCACGGTGGAGAAGACCGAGCCGACCCAGACGGTGAACACCACCGGCTGACGGACCAGCCCGCGGGGGTCGAGCTTGCGGACGGCGCCGACGAGGGCAGGCCCCCACTCGATGGTGGGCCGGCGCGGCGCGGGCGTCGCGGCTGCGGAACCGGGTCGATCCAGGACGGGGGCGGTCATGACAGTCCTTCTGCGAGAGGTCCGAGTGCGAGCACCGGGAAGTACGTGAGGCCGACGACGACGAGGACGACGGCCGTGAGCAGCCCGGCGAACAGCGGGCGGTGCGTCGGCAGGGTGCCGGCGGTGACCGGGGCCCTGCCCTGCGCGGCCAGCCGTCCGGCCAGAGCGACGACCAGCACGATCGGCAGGAACCGGCCGAAGGCCATCGCCAGGCCGAGCGCCACGTTGTAGAAGGGCGTGTTCGCGCTGAGCCCGGCGAAGGCCGAGCCGTTGTTGTTGCCGGCCGAGGTGAACGCGTAGAGCACCTCGGTCAGCCCGTGCGGCCCGTCGTTGAGCATCGAGCCGCGGCCGGCCTCGGTGGACATGGCCACCGCGGTGCCGATCAGCACGATCGCCGGCGTCGTGAGGATGTAGAGGCTGGCGAGGGTCATCTCGCGGCGGCCGAGCTTCTTGCCCAGGTACTCCGGGGTCCGCCCGACCATGAGCCCGGAGACGAAGACCGCGACGACGGCGAGCACGAGCATCCCGTAGAGGCCGGTGCCGACACCGCCGGGCGCGACCTCGCCCAGCATCATGTCGAACAGCGTCACCATGCCGCCGGCGGGCGTGTAGCTGTCGTGCATCGAGTTGACGGCGCCCGTCGACGTGAGCGTGGTCGCGGCGCCGAACAGCGCGGACAGCGGGCCGCCGAAGCGCACCTCCTGCCCCTCGAGCGCGCCGCCGGCCAGTTCGGTGGCGACACCACCGGCGCGGGCCTGGAAGACGCTGACGAGGACCAGCGAGACGGTGGCCAGCGTGGCCATGACCCCGAGGATCGCGACGCCCTGCCTGCGGTCCCCGACCATCCGGCCGAAGGTCCGCGGCAGCGAGAAGGGGATCAGCAGGATCAGGAAGACCTGGAACAGCGAGACCCAGGCCGTCGGGCCCTCGAACGGGTGCGCGGAGTTGGCGTTGTAGAAGCCGCCGCCGTTCGTGCCCAGTTCCTTGATCGCCTCCTGCGAGGCGACCGGCCCACCGGGCAGGAACTGCGTGCCACCGGCGAGGGCACTGACGTCGGTGCCCGAGACCAGGTTCTGGACGACGCCGCCGAGCACCATCACGATCGTGGCGACGACGGCCAGGGGAAGCAGCAGCCGGCTGATCGACCGCGTGATGTCGACCCAGGCGTTGCCCAGCCGGTCGGTACCCCGACGGGCGAACCCGCGGACCAGGGCGGCCATCACGGCCAGGCCGACCGCGGCGGAGGTGAAGTTCTGCACGGCGAGGCCGGCCATCTGGACCAGGTGGCCCATGGTCGACTCGCCCGAGTAGCCCTGCCAGTTCGTGTTGGTCACGAAGCTGATCGCGGTGTTCCACGCCGAGCCGGGCTCGACCGCGGCCATCCCGTTGTCCATGGGCAGCAGCGACTGCAGCCGCTGGAGGCCGTAGAGGACCAGCACGCCCACCACCGAGAACGCCAGGACGGCGCGCAGGTAGCTGGGCCAGCGCTGGTCGGAGTCGGCGTCCACGCCGACCGCCCGGTAGGCGATCCTCTCGACCCGCCAGTGCCGGTCGGACGTGTAGATGCGGGCCATCCAGTCGCCCAGCGGCCTGTGCACCGCCGCCAGCGCGAGCACCAGCAGCGCGACCTGCAGCCATCCGGCTGCCGTCGCCGACATCAGAACCGGTCCGGGAAGAGCAGGGAGGCGAGGAGGTAGCCGACCAGTCCGACCGCCACCGCCAGCCCGATCCAGGTCCAGATCACAGCTTCTCCACCCCTCGTGCCGCCAGCGCCAGCAGTCCGAAGACCGCCAGCGTCAGCAGCACGTAGACCACGTCGGTCACGTCGTCGCACCCTCGATCCGGTCCGTGCGGTCGACCTGTCGCCGACCGCGCCGGGCGTGGACGCTAGGTCGGCCGGACGGCCCCCCGGCCGGTCTTGACGGGTTCCTGACGCGGGAGCCGCCGTCCTTGACGGGGCGTTGACGAGGTGGCCGCAGCCGCACCTTTGACGGGATCTTGACGCCGTGCGCCGCCGGGAGCCGGGGGCAGGAGGGCGATCATGGGCGGATGGCCCGCGGAGCACTGCGCATCTACCTGGGCGCCGCCCCGGGCGTCGGCAAGACCTTCGCCGTGCTCGGGGAGGCGCACCGGCGTGCGGCCCGCGGCACGGACGTCGTCGTCGGGCTCGTCGAGACGCACGGCCGCGCCCGCACCGCCCAGCAGCTCGAGGGCCTGGAGCTGGTCCCGCGCGTGGTCCGCCGTCACCGCGGGGTGGAGCTCGGCGAGCTCGACGTCGACGCCGTGCTGGCCCGCCGGCCCGACGTCGTGGTGGTCGACGAGCTGGCGCACACCAACGCGCCGGGCAGCCGGAACGCCAAGCGCTGGCAGGACGTCGAGGAGCTGCTCGCCGCCGGCATCAGCGTGCTGAGCACCGTGAACGTGCAGCACCTGGAGAGCCTCACCGACGTCGTCGCCCAGATCACCGGCGTCGTGCAGCAGGAGACGGTGCCCGACGCCGTCGTCCGCCGGGCCGACCAGATCGAGCTGGTGGACATGTCGCCGGAGGCGCTGCGCCGCAGGATGGCGCACGGCAACGTCTATCCGCCCGAGCGGGTGGACGCCGCGCTCGCCTCCTGGTTCCGCGTGGGCAACCTGACCGCCCTCCGCGAGCTGGCGCTGATGTGGCTGGCCGACCGGGTGGACGAGGGGCTCCGCCGGTACAAGACCGAGCACCACATCGACCACGTGTGGGAGGCCCGCGAGCGGGTGGTGGTCGCCCTCACCGGCGGGCCGGAGGACGAGACGCTGGTGCGGCGCGCCTTCCGGGTGGCGCAGCGTTCGGGCGACGGCGCGCTGTTCGCCGTCCACGTGCTGTCGGCCGACGGGCTCACCGGCGCCTCCCCCGCCACGCTGCGCCGGCAGCGGGCGCTGGTCGAGAGCCTGGGCGGCACCTGGTCTCAGGTGGTCGGCTCCGACGTCGCCCGGGCCCTGCTGGACTTCGCCCGGGGCGTGGACGCCACCCAGCTGGTCATCGGCATCAGCCGCCGCTCCCGGTGGGCCCGGGCGCTGCGCGGCGGCATCGGCGGACAGGTCGTCGCCGACGCCGGCGAGATCGACGTCCACATCGTCACCCACGCCGCCGCGGGCTCCGGCGGACTGCGGCTGCCCCCGCTCACCGGGGCGCTCACCGCCCGGCGGCGCTGGCTGGGGCTCGCGCTGGCCGTGGTCGGGGTGCCGCTGGTGACGGCGCTCTGCCTGCTGGGCGGCCCCGGCGTCGACCTGGCGACGGTGCTCATGTCGTTCCTGCTCCTGGCGGTGGCCGTGGCCCTGGTCGGCGGGCTGTGGCCGGCGCTGCTCGCCGCCGTCGCGGGCGGCCTGGCGGAGAACTGGTTCTTCGCCCAGCCCACCGGGCGCCTCACCGTGCAGCGCCTCGACGACCTGGTGGCGCTGTTCGGCGGGCTCGTCGTGGCCGTCGCCGTCGCCACGGTCGTCGACCGCTCCGCCCGGCAGGCCGCCGTCGCCGCCCGGTCCCGCGCGGAGACGGCCATGCTGGCGTCGCTGTCGCGGTCCGTGCTCGCCGGCAACCGGGCGCTGCCCAGCCTGCTGGAGCAGCTGCGGGACGCCTTCGGGCTGCGCGCGGTGACCATGGTCGAGCGCACCGCCGACGGCGAGGCCGTCGTCGGCTCCTGCGGCGACCCGACCGGGGACACCGTGGACGAGGTGGCGGTCACCGACGAGCTGACGCTGCGGCTGTGCGGCCGCAGCCTCGCCGCGCAGGACCGGCGGGTGCTGGTGGCCTTCGCCGAGCAGGCCGCCGTCGCGCTGCAGCACAACCGGCTCGCGGCGCAGGCGGCCGAGGCCGATCGGCTGGCGGCGGGCAACAGCATGCGCACCGCGCTGCTGGCCGCGGTGAGCCACGACCTGCGCACCCCGCTGGCCGGGATCAAGGCCGCCTCGTCGGCGCTGCGGGCCGCGGGCCTGGCGCTCAGCGAGGACGACCGCTCCGAGCTGGTGGCCACGGTGGACGAGTCGGCCGACCGGCTCACCGAGCTGGTCGACAACCTGCTGGACATGAGCCGGCTGCAGGCCGGGGCGGTGAACCCGCACCTGGCCGCGACCGACCTGGCCGAGGTGGTGGACCGCTCGCTCACCTGGCTGGAGCCGGCCGAGCGCGCGCGGGTGCGGTCGGAGCTCCCTGCCGACCTGCCGCCGGTGCTCGCCGATCCCGGCCTGCTCGAGCGGGTGGTGGCCAACCTGGCCGGCAACGCGACGAAGCACGCACCCGGCAGCCCCGTCGTCGTCAGCGCCTGCGCGACCGACGGGGAGGTGCAGCTCCGAGTGGCGGACCAGGGGCCGGGCATCCCGCCCGCCGACCGCGACCGGGTGTTCGCGCCGTTCCAGCGGCTGGGTGACGCGCCCGCCGGCCAGGGCGTCGGGTTGGGTCTCGCCGTCGCCCGGGGGCTCGCCGAGGCGATGGCCGGCACGCTGGCCGCCGACGACACCCCCGGCGGCGGCCTGACCATGGTGCTGACGCTGCCCGGGCTGCCGGGGCCGGTGGCCGAACCGCTCACGACGACGGCGACGGGGCGATCGGCGTGAGCCGCGTGCTCGTCGTCGACGACGACCCGCAGCTGCTGCGCGCGCTGCGCATCACGCTGCGCGCGGCCGGGCACGAGGTGGTGACCGCCGCCGACGGCCGGACCGCCCTGCACGAGGCGGCCTCGGCGCACCCGGACGTCGTCGTCCTCGACCTGGGGCTGCCCGACCTCGACGGCACCGAGGTGCTGGACGGGCTCCGGCCCTGGTTCTCCGGCCCGGTGCTGGTGCTCTCGGCCCGCGGCGACAGCCACGACAAGGTCGCGGCGCTGGACGCCGGCGCCGACGACTACGTGAGCAAGCCCTTCGACATGAGCGAGCTGCTGGCCCGGCTGCGCGCGCTGCTCCGGCGGGGAGCGCCGGAGGTCGACGAGCCCGTGGTCCGCACCCCGCACTTCACCGTCGACCTGGCCGCCCGCCAGGTGACCGTGGACGGCGTCCCGGTCCGGCTGACCCCGACCGAGTGGGCCCTGCTCTCCGAGCTGGTCCGGGCCCCGGGGCGCCTCGTCGGCCAGCGCCAGCTGCTCCAGTCGGTGTGGGGCCCGGCGTACGAGAAGGAGACGAACTACCTGCGCGTGTACCTGGCCCAGCTCCGCCGGAAGCTGGAGCCGGACCCGGCCGCACCGCGGTACCTGCGCACCGAGCCCGGCATGGGCTACCGCTTCACGCCCTGACCGGTCACCGGGGCGGGGCCTTGACGGCGAGGATCGGGCAGGGCACGTCCAGCAGGATCCGCTGCGCGGCGCTGCCCATGAGCAGCTTGCCCACCGCGCTGCGCCGGCGGAGCCCGATGACCAGCAGCTCGGCGGACGTCTCCTCGACGACGTCGGCCAGTTCCTCGGCGACGTCGCGACCGCGCATCGGCCGGCGCAGCTCGGCCTCGACACCGCTCACCACCAGCTCGTCCTCCAGGCTCCTGAGCTCGGCACCCTGCAGGAAGCGCTCGTCGACCAGAGCGTCCCCGCGCGAGGTGTTGACGACGACGAGCCGTGCGCCGCGCCGCCGGCACTCCTCGATGCCGTGCAGCAGCGCGGCCTGCCCGCGCGGCCCCGGCACGTAGCCGACCACCACCGTCCCTGGACTCATCGGTCCTCCTGCCTCTCGTCGTCGCCCCGGTCGCGCCCCGCCGGCACGGGGCGCTGCAGGGTGCCGGCCTCCTGGACCTCCTCGGGGGTGGCCCGCGGGCCGCGCACCAGCCGCAGCACGATCGGGCCGACGAGGGCGATCACCGCGAGCAGCAGGACGATGCGGCTGACCCAGCTGTCGACGAGCACGCTGAGGTCACCGCCGCTGATGGCCAGCGCCCGGCGCAGGTTGGTCTCCGCGATCGGGCCCAGGATGAGCCCGATGACCGCCGGCGCGACCGGCCAGCCGTAGCGGCGCATGAAGAAGCCGAGCAGCCCGATGACCAGCAGCAGCACGAGGTCCAGCGGGTCGGCGTTGACCGCGTACGAGCCGAGCGAGGCGAACATCAGGATGCCCGCGTACAGGTAGGGCCGCGGGATGCGGAGCAGCTTCACCCAGATCCCGACCAGCGGCAGGTTGATGACCAGCAGCATGAAGTTGCCGATCAGCAGTGAGGCGATCAGCGTCCAGACCAGCGAGGACTCGGTGGTCAGCAGCGTCGGGCCGGTCTGGATGCCGTACCCCTGGAAGGCGGCCAGGATGATCGCCGCCGTGGCCGACGTCGGGATGCCGAGGGTCAGCAGCGGGACCAGCACCCCGGCCGCCGCGGCGTTGTTCGCCGCCTCCGGGCCGGCGACGCCCTCGATGGCGCCCTTCCCGAACTGCTCCGGGTGCTTGGTGAGCTTCCGCTCGGTGGCGTACGAGAGGAACGTCGGGATCTCCGCGCCGCCGGCCGGCATCGCGCCGAGCGGGAAGCCGAAGGCGGTGCCGCGAAGCCACGGCCGCCACGAGCGGCTCAGGTCCTCCTTGGTGAACCAGGGCCCCGAGGTGCCCATGACCTGCACCGGCCCCCGGCGCAGCCGGGAGGCGACGTAGAGGCACTCCCCGACGGCGAACAGGCCGACCGCGACGACGACGACGTCGATGCCGTCGGAGAGCTGCGGGACGCCGACGGTGAACCGCTCCTGGCCGGTGAGCACGTCGGTGCCCACCAGGCCCAGGTACAGGCCGATGCCGAGGGAGGCCAGGCCGCGCAGCGGTGAGGCGCCGAGCACGGTGGCGACGGCGACGAACGCGAGGACGCAGATCGCGAAGTAGTCGGCCGCGGTGATTCCGATGGCCAGGTCGACGACCGTGGGCGCCAGCAGTGCGAGCAGCAGCGTGGCGATCGTCCCGGCGACGAACGAGCCGAGCGCCGCGGTGGCCAGGGCGGCCGACCCGCGGCCGGCCTTGGCCATCTTGTTGCCCTCGAGCGCGGTCATGATCGAGCTGGACTCGCCGGGGGTGTTGAGCAGGATCGACGTCGTCGAGCCGCCGTACATGCCGCCGTAGTAGATGCCGGCGAACATGATGAAGGCGCTGGTCGGCTCGAGGACGTAGGTGACCGGCAGCAGGAGCGCGACGGTCATGGCCGGGCCGATGCCGGGCAGGACACCCACCGCCGTCCCGAGCAGGACGCCGATCAGCGCGAAGAGCAGGTTCTGCGGGGTCAGCGCGGTGGCGAAACCGTCGGCCAGTTCTCCGAGTGCGTTCATCAGAGCCAGTCCGTCGCCCACTCGAGGAGCGTGCCGCCGGGCAGCGCCACGTTGAGGGCCTTGACGAAGATGATCCAGACGATCGCCGAGGTGACGATGCCCGCGAGGAAGGGCCGGACGATGCCGCGCGCTCCGAGGGCCCAGGCCACCATGGCGAACATCAGCGCCACGGCGAGCGGCCAGCCGATCACGTTGATGAGCAGCGCCTGGGCCAGGAAGGCGACGGAGATGATGCCGACGGCCTGCCACGACGTGCCGGCCGTCGGGTCGACGTCCTCGCTCTCGTCGGCCGGGCCGCGGTCACCGCGCCAGACCCGCGCGGCCAGCGCGACACCGGTCGCGACGACGACGCCGCCGATCAGGTAGGGGAAGAACCGGGGGCCCACCTGGTTGCTCGAGCCCGGCACCGCGATGTTGGCGGCGTCGAGGATCAGGTAGAGGCCGAGCGCCGCGAGCAGCAGCGCCATGACGAACTCGCCGGTGCT
>JBEPZM010000067.1:0-12856 GCA_041640835.1 Blastococcus sp. | reverse complement strand
CGTCCAGCATGCGGGCGTTGAGGAAGTACGTGTTGGTGACGGTGAGCTCGAAGGTCAACGCATCGTTGAGCAGTTCGACCACTCGGGGACTAACGGGCTGCACCTGCAACTCCCAGCTGTCGCTCGGACATGACCGGGCAATGCTGGCACACGAGCTCGCGCATGGAGTCGACGCAGCCGCCGCACGTGCGGCCGGCCCCGGTCTCGCGGGCCACGTCGGCGACGCAGCGGGCGCCGTTGGCGATCGACTCGAGGATGTCCTGGTCGGTCACCACGTTGCAGTGGCACACGTACATGCGCAGGTCGCCTAACCGGGAGACGGCGGGAACGGGCTGCCGGACCGGGGTCGGGCACTGCGAGGGAGGTTAGCCTGCCCTCACCCCGCTGCGCCAGCCTCGCTGGTCAGCCCGGCGCGGCCTGGCTAGGTTCGGTCCGTGCCCGATCTCGCCGCTCGCGCCCGGACCCTGCTGGATCTGCACACCGCTCCGGAGGTGCTGGTCCTCGCCAACGTGTGGGACGTCGTCTCGGCCCGGGTGGTGGCCGGCACCGACGGCGTCCGGGCCCTGGCCACGGCCAGCCACTCGATCGCGGCCACCTTCGGCTACGAGGACGGGGAGCGGATCCCGCTGGACCTGCACCTGGACATGGTCGCCCGGATCGCCGCGGCCGTGGACCTGCCCGTCTCGATGGACATGGAGGCCGGATACGGCGACGCGGGGGAGACCGCGCGGCGGGCGATCGCGGCCGGCGCGGTGGGCGGGAACCTCGAGGACGCGATGCGGCCGCTGGACGAGGCAGTCGCCGCGGTCGAGGCGGTGCTCGCCGCCGGTCGCGAGGCGGGGATCGGGTTCGTGCTGAACGCGCGCACCGACGCCGTCCTCCGGGCCGGTGCCGGTGCCGACCGCACCGAGGTGCTCACCGAGGCAGTCCGCCGCGGGCGCGCCTACCTGGAGGCGGGCGCGCCGGTGGTGTTCGTGCCCGGTGTGGTCGCCTCCGAGGAGATCGCGGTGCTGGCCGAGGCGTTCGGCCCGGGACGGCTGAGCGTGATCGCCGTCCCCGGCCGGTCGCCGTCGGTGCGGGAGCTCGAGGATCTCGGCGTCGCCCGGGTGTCGACCGGCCCCAACACGCAGCGGGTCGCGCTCACCGCGCTGCAGGACGCGACCGCCGCGCTCGTCGCCGGCGGCGAGCTCCCGCCCGGAACGCGGACCCTCAACTAGTGCCGGTGCGCCCCTCCGAGCGCCTCGCGTGGGCGGCGGGGATCGTGGCTCCCCGGTCCACCGACCGGGTGCTCGAGGTGGGGTGCGGTCACGGCGTGCTGGTGTCGTTGCTGGCCGAGCGGGTGCCCGACGGCGAGGTGGTCGGCGTGGACCGGTCGGCGAGCATGACCGCTGCGGCCGGCCGCCGGAACACCGACGCCGTGGCCGGCGGGCGGGTGCGGCTGCTGTCGACGCGGCTGACGGACGCCGACCTGGGCAGCACGCCGTTCGACGTCGTCGTCTCCTTCGACGTGCGGGCGTTCTGGACGCCGCCGGCCCCGGAGTGGGACGTCGTCGCGCGCGTGCTGGCCCCCGGTGGGCGCGTCGTCGTCGCCTTCTCGCTCATGACGCCCGAGGCCCTGGAGCCGGTGACGGCCGCGATCACCCGGCTCGCGGACGACCGCGGGTTCGAGCGGGTCGCCGTCCACCGCGCGGCGACGTCCCCGTACGGGTCCGTGGCCGTGGAGCTGCGGCCGACCTGATCGGAGCCCGGGGGCTCACATGAGGAGCGAGCGCACCGTCCAGAGCAGGACGACGACGGCGATCGCGACGGCGAGGCCCGCGAAGAGCCGGCGCTCGCGCAGCCGGTCGGCCTCGGTCTCGTCGGCCAGCGCCATCGGGTCGGCCCAGACCGGGACGACCCCACCGCGGGCGGCGAGCTCGGCCGCGGTCAGCACGACCGGGGGCGAGACGCGGTACGGGCGCGCGGCGAGGCTCTTGACGATCTCCGCGGTGGTGCGGTCGGACGTGGTGCGGCCCCTGCTCATACGGAGACCCTCCCGGTCTTCTCGGTCTTGTCCCAGGTCATCGCGGCCCCGCGGAACTCCTTGACGTAGGCGTCCACGGTGATCGCGCACATCATCGGGCCGAACCCGACCAGGTAGAGCCCCAGCGGTGCGAGGCGGTGGCCCCAGCGGGTGAGCTCGAGCTTGCGCACGAGGAACGCCGCGGGCACGCAGAGCACCAGCCAGCTGTAGACGAACAGCGTCCAGCCGCTGCTGTCGCCGCCGCCCCAGGGGACCAGCGTCGGGAAGGTGGCGCCGGTGAGCACGGCGAAGGAGACGACGCCGGGGAACAGCAGCGCCTCCTTCCACACCTTGAGCCCGACCCGGGGGTCGACCGAGATCGTCATGGTGATCATGAAGACGAAGGTCGCCACCGGGACGAAGACCGCGGCGCCGAACACCGTGGCGGCCAGGTCGCTGTCCAGCAGGTACAGGCCGACGAGGCCGATCGAGGTCATCAGCATCGCCAGCGGCAGCAGCAGGATGGCGAACCAGAAGACGCCGAAGAAGAAGCCGCCGAGCCCCGGGTGCACGGACTTCCGGAACCACAGGTGGCGGTACATCGAGGTGATCTGCACGTTGCCGCGCGCCCACCGCAGCCGCTGCTTCCACAGCGCGTCGATGCCGGCCGGCTCCTCGGCCAGCACGCGGGCGTGCGGCTCGAAGACGACGCGGCGCCCGGCGAGCTGGGTGCGGAAGGTGGTCACGGTGTCCTCGGCCAGCGAGGAGGTGTCGATCTGCCCGCCGATCGCCTCGAGGTTCTCGCGGCTGTGCAGCTGCGCGCCGCCGGCCAGGCAGGCCATGGCGCCGGCGACGTTCTGCGCCCGCCGCGAGGCCGCCTGCGCGGCGAGGTAGTCGAAGCCGATGAAGCGGGTCAGCCCGTGGGCGTCCTCGCTGCCCTCGCGGATGTAGGCGGTGACGGCGCCGACGGTCGGGTCGGCCAGGTGCCGGGTCATCTTGCGCAGCGAGTCCGCCGCGTAGATGACGTCGGCGTCCATGATCAGCAGCGCCTCCATCCAGTCGTCGGCGAGGATCTCGCGCAGCCCGTGGTTGAGGGTGTGCGCCTTGCCCTCGCCGCCCTTCTCGCGGCGCAGGTGCACGACGCGGCCGGGGTAGTGCTCGCCGAGCCGGGCCATCACGGCGGGGGTCTCGTCGGTGCTGGCGTCGTCGACGACGAAGACGCGCAGCCGGTCCGGCGGGTAGTCCAGCGCCATGAGCCGGTCGACGGAGGCGGTCAGCACGGCCGCCTCGTTCCACGCCGGCACCAGCACCGCGACGTTGGGCAGGTACGGCCCGGTCTCGCGGTAGTGGTTGCGGACGGCGTGCAGCGGGATGATCAGGAACTGGGCCAGCCCGGCGACCACGGGGATCGCGCCGAAGGCCACGAACACCAGCAGGACGGCGACGAGCACCCCGCGGCCGACCTCGGCCACGTCGGGGGCGGCGGTCAGGACGTCGGTCATCGGACACCCACCAGGCGGGGGACCGAGGCGGCCTCGCCGACCCAGGAGTAGCGGCCGACGGACGACGCCTCGTGGCTGTCGGTGGAGCCGACCAGTGTCACGCCCGCCGCGGCGAACGCCAGCACCACGCGCGGGCCGGGGCAACGCCACTTCTCGTTGACCTCGACCGTCGTCCCGGTGCGGACGGCGGCCGTGGCGATCTCGTGCAGGTGGACGTCGGAGAGCGCGCTCTCGTGCAGGCCGATCTTGGGCAGCAGCGAGAACAGGTGGGCCAGCTGGGCCCGGCCGGCCAGCGTCATCGCGCGGACTGTCGCCGTCACGAGGATGTCGAGGGCGTCCTGCGGGTGGAGGCCCCCCTCGATCTCCTCCATGGTCCGGCGCGGGCTCCAGGGGCCGTCGGGCCCGGGGAACTGGTGGTCGGCGATGAGCACGCGGTCCACGCCGCCGGCGCCGACGACCAGGTCGTCGGGGACGTCGAGGCGGCCCGACGAGTCGAGGATCTTCGCCTCGACACCGGTGAGCACCTCCAGGCCCTCGACCCGCGGCAGGGCCGCGACCTCGGCCAGGAACTCGGGCACGTAGGTGGTGGACGTGCGGACGTGGTCGACCATGCGCACGCTGGCCAGGCCGGCGTCGCGGGCGGCGGCCAGGTTCGCCCAGGTCGTGCTCACCGCGTCGTCGGACCAGGTGGAGTGCACGTGGTGGTCGGTGCGGACCAGCTCGGCGGTCATCGTCCGTCCTCGTTCCCGGTCGGTGCGGCGAGGACGTCGGCCGGGTCGAGGAAGACGTCCTCGAGGAACCGGACGACGGCCACCTCGGCGAACGGCACCGAGTCGGGGAGCTGACGACCCAGGGCGAGGTCGAGGGCGAGCGAGGGCATGTCCACGCCGGCCGCGACGGTGAGCGGCATGGCGCCCGGGAAACGCGGGTTGACCTCGAGCAGCGCGGCCCGGCCCTCGGCGTCGCGACGCAGCTGCACGTTGGCGACGCCGACCAGGCCGATGGCCTCGGCGACGCGGCGGGCGGTCTGCTCCAGCTCGCGGTCCGCGACGGTGCAGCCGGCGACCGAGACGCCGGAGTCGACCCGCAGCCGGGAGCGCGGGACCGCCGCGACGACGTGCCCGTCGGCGTCGGCCAGGGTGTCCACGCTGTACTCGTCGCCGGGCAGGAGCGCCTGCACGAGGATGTCCTCGTCGGCGCCGAGTGCACGCAGCGCCTCGGCGTCGTCCACCTGGTGCACGCCGCGCGAGCCGGCGCCGCGCCGCGGCTTGACGATCACCGGGAAGTCCCACGACTCCGGGTCGGTGGTGCCCAGCAGCTCGGTGCGCGGCGTGGGCAGGACGTCGGCGCAGCGACGGGCCAGCGCGAACTTGTCCAGGCAGACCTCGAGCGTCTCCAGGCTCGGCGCGGCCAGCGTCGTGCCGATGGCGTCCAGGCGCTTGCGCTCGGCGGCGATGCGGGGCAGCTCGACGTCGACGGTGGAGAAGAGGACGTCGACCCGCTCCCGCTCGCAGAGCGCGACCAGGGAGTCGACGAACGTCTCCGCCAGGCCCGGCTCGACCAGGAAGCGCGAGTCCGCGTCGACCAGGTAGAGCCCGCTGGCGTAGCGGTCCATGTCGGCGGCCAGCAGCGTGACGTCGGGACGGCGGGCCAGGGAGCGGAGGACGGCGACGCCCGCCGGCCCTCCGGCGCCCGTGACGAGCACGCGGACGGGAGTGGGATCAGACACCGGTGGGCTCCGTGAGGGTCGAGGTGGGGAAGGAGAAGGAGGAGGCGAGGGCCGGCGAGTCGCTCTGCGCGCCCACGACGGCGCTGGCCTCGCGGATGACCTCGAGCGGCTCGCAGTGCTGGCCGCCGCCGTAGCGGGACCAGTAGCGGCTGGTGGCGAGGACGAAGTCGTCCTGCATGTAGGTGCGGATGCCGGACTGCGATCCGAAGCAGGCCAGCAGGGCCCGCTTGGTGTCGGTGAACCCGTCGATGCTCACGAACCGGGTGGGCCGGTAGTCGATCGTGGCCGAGGGGCTCTGGTAGCAGGCGAAGGTCGGCACGTTGCGGGTCGCGACGGTCGCGGCCTGGTGCACGGCGCGGTGGTCCTGGTGCCGGTCGTGCGCCGAGTGGGTGTACACGATCGTGGGCTGCACCTGGCCGACGACCCGCTCGATGATCGAGACGGTGGGGTCGGCCTGGCTGATGCGGGTGTCCTCGAGGTCCTCCATGAACAACCGCGCGCCGATGAGCTCGGCGGCGGCCATGGACTCGCCCATGCGGTCGCCGGCCTCGCCGCCGCGGGCACCGCGGGACAGGGTGAGGATGACGACCTGGTCGCCGGCCGACCGGTGGGCGGCCAGCGTGCCGCCGATGCCGAGCTCCACGTCGTCCGGGTGGGCGCCGATCGCCAGCACCGTCTGGTGGCGCGCGGTGGCCCGGCGGGCACGGCCGAGCTCGACCACGCGCGTCGTCGTCGTGACGACGTCGTCCCGGCGGACCGGCTTGACCATGAACTCGTCGGCGTTGCGGCGCAGCGCCTCCACCGCGTACTCCACCGAGGCGTGCGCGGTCATGACGACGACGGGCAGGTCGGGCTGCAGCTCACGCAGCTTCCCGACGAACTCCAGCCCGTTCATGCCCGGCATCTCGATGTCGGTGATCACGGCGTCGAACCGCTCCCGGGCAGCCAGCGCCAGGGCCTCGAGCGGGTCGAAGCAGGCGGCCGCGGTCATGCCGGCCTTCTGCAGCACCGTGCGCACGAAGTGCGCGATGTCGGGGTCGTCGTCGACCACCAGCACTCGGACGTCGCCGTCCATGGCCAGCTCCTCAAGCGTCAGCGCCTCCCGGGGGAGGAGGACACGTCGTGTCCCGGACTCGGCAACGGCGGAACCGTCGGCGTAGCTGAGCCAGGGGTGCCGCGGCGTCACCCGGAGGGGTGAGCCGGCGCCGACCCGCCCCGGCCCCTCGGCTCAAGCTGGCCGCCGCCCGCGCCGATCACTGAGTCAGGTGACGTGGACCGACCGGTCCGCGCCCGTACGCACGCATCGGAGGGACGACGCTCGTGGCTGCATCATCCGTGCTCGTCGTGGAGGACACCGAGGAGATCCGCGAGCTGGTCCGCACGGTCCTCGAGCGCGCCGGGATGGACGTCCGGGCCGTCGGCACGGGCGCTGAGTGCATGGCCGAGGTGCGCCGGCAGGCGCCGGACCTCATCGTGCTCGACCTCGGGCTGCCCGACACCGACGGGACCGAGCTCTGCCGGCAGATCCGCGCCGAGACCGCCTGCTACGTCCTCATGCTGACCGCCCGCTCCGAGGAGGTCGACCTGCTCATCGGGCTGGCCGTCGGTGCCGACGGGTACATGGCCAAGCCGTTCTCCCCGCGCGAGCTCGCGGCCCGGGTCCAGGCGATGCTGCGCTTCCCGCGCACCGCGCCGGCCCCGCAGGCGCCGGCCGCGGCCGAGGAGTCGGTCCGCCGGCTCGCCGAGCTCGAGGTCGACGAGGAGAGCCGGGAGGTGCGGGTCGACGGCGCCGTCGTCGACCTGACCCGCACCGAGTTCGACCTGCTGGCCGCCCTGGCCTCCCGGCCGGGCCGGGTGCTGCAGCGCGAGACGCTGCTGCGCGAGGTCTGGCAGACCGACTGGGAGGGCAACCTCCGGTTGGTCGAGGCGCACATGTCCAACCTGCGCCGGAAGCTGGTCGCGGCCGGGCTCAGCTCGCCGGAGATCCGCACCGTGCGCGGCGTCGGCTACCGCCTCGTCGCCGCCTGACCCCCCGCCCCCCGGGGCAGAAATGGCCATTTCTGCCCTGCTGACGACGCCGAAGGGCCCGCAGACGTTTCCCCCTCGTCTGCGGGCCCTTCGACGTGCTGCGTCCGAGCAGGGTCAGGGCTCAGGCGCCGATCAGTGCGTGCAGGTGCTGCACGCGGTCGTGGGCCAGGATGCCGCGACGGGCGTCGGCGGCGATCGCCTGGCAGATCGTGGCGACCTCCGGGTGGCCGAGCTGGCCGCTGGTGCCGGCCAGGGTGTAGGCGGCGGAGGCGACGGCCGGGCTGTTGCCCTGGCGGGTGTGGGTCTCGATGGCCGACAGGCGGCCCGGCAGCGCGGTCACGTAGATCTCCTGGAGTCGGTCCATCAGGTCGTCCTCGATGTCGGCGTCGTGCAGGTCGTCGACCTCGTGGATGGCGTACTGGTTGCCCTGCGCAGCCGGCCCCGTGGTCCGGCTGCGCAGGAAGTCGAGGAGGATGCCGGCGTCGACCGGCTTGCCGAGGCAGGCCAGGGCGCCGACGGCGGCGGCCTCGGCCCGGACCCGCTCCGAGGGCTGCCAGGCGGCCACCAGGAAGTGGGCCTGCGAGCCGTCGCGGCGGAGCCGGCGGAGCAGCTCCAGCCCGTCCTCGCCGGCCACCTCGGCGTCGGTGACGACCAGGTCGACGTCCGCGGTCGCGGCGAGCTCGAGGGCGGTGGGCACGTCCGCGGCCTCGCGGACCTGCCATCCGCCGAGGCGGAGGAGGCCGGTGACCCGGCGGCGGGCGAGGGCGTCGGCGTCGACGACGAGGGCGGTCAGCACGACAGCACCGCGGTCCGTGCGGTCTCGGCCGTCCAGTTCGTGCGGGTGAGCGTGATGACCGACAGCCGCGGCTGGTAGTTGAGGTAGCCGCGGTCGACCGTCTGGCTGACCGACCGCGTCGTGGCGTTCGTCTCCGCCATGACCACCGACTGGCCGTTGTTCAGGTGGGCCATGACCCGGTAGCCGGTGACCCCGCTCGTCGCGGAGGCGGCCGGCCAGCTGACCGTGGCGTTGATCCAGTAGCTGTACGTCGGGGCGATCCACTGGCCGTAGGCATTGGTGTAGCCGCCGCCGGTCTGCGTCTGGGTGCAGGCCGTGGAGACGCCGACCGAGGCCGGCGCGGTGACTGTGCCGGTGGTGAGGGCTGCGGTGACGGCGACGGACTTCGTGGTGAACGCGGCGGAGGCGGGGATGCTGCTGCCGACGACGACGGCGGCGATCAGCCCGAGCAGGACGGCGGTGCGGCGGACGGTGTTCACGGCTGGTCCTCCTCGTCGCGGGTGTCGGTGGTGGGGCGCCAGATGCCGAGCAGCAGCCAGCCGGCCAGCAGGGCCGGGGCGCCGTAGAGCAGCACCTGGGTGAGGACGGGGGCGCGGAGCGCCTGGATGAGGTGGCCGAGCTCCGGGACGACGGCGCGCACCCGGTAGGCGGTGTCGCCCTCGAGCGTCGCGGTCCACGGGTCGATGGCCTCGTTGGCGTCACCCTTGGTGCGGACGGTGACGGTGCCGGTGGCGTCCCGCTGCACCTCGACGACCCGGTGGGTCACGAGCGAGTGGTCGCCGATCGGCTGGTGGTAGGTGATGACCATGCCCTCGGTGACGTCCTCGACGGCGACCGGCGTGACGACGGTGACGTCGCCGGGCTCGATCATCGGGGCCATGCTGCCGGTGAGCATCGTCATGGTGCGGTAGCCGAGGACGTGCGGTCCCACGGCGAGCAGTGCGAAGACCGCGACGGCCAGCCCGACGACTCCGCGGACCAGCCACGGGGCGAGCAGGCCCAGCGTGCGGGCCGGACCGGCGGACCGGTTCCGTGCGGAGCGGTTGTCCTCGGCCGGGGGCAGCGTCTGAGCTGCCCCCGGGCGGCGGACGGGGAGGACGGCGGTCATGGTGTGATCTCCGGTCGGATCAGCCGGGTCAGCGGACGCCGGCGGTGCGCTGCTGGGCGGTGAAGACCAGGCTCAGGTCAGCCGACTTGCCCTGGAAGGCGTTGCCCGCGGTCGACGGCAGCGTGTAGGTGATCGCGATGTTGTCCGACAGACCCGAGGTCAGCGAGGCGGGCGACGTCAGCGTCTTGGTGACCGCGGCGGGGCCGGTGAGCAGGGTCTTCTCGCCGCTGGCGCAAGAGAAGGCGTTCCCGTTCTGGGTCCACGCCACCGGGCACGACTTCACTGCCAGCTGGAGGCCGTTGGTGATGTCGGTGGTCAGGACGCTCTGCGGGCTGTTGGTGGGCAGCGACTCCAGGCTCACCGAGCCGAAGTCGGTCGTGCCGGCGTTCTTCAGCGTGAAGGTGCGGGTGACCGAGTCGCCGGGGACCAGGCCGGTCGCCGTGAAGGGCACCACCGCTGCCTGGTTGAGCTCGATCTTGACGGTGCCGGAGCTGATGGTCGTGTTCACCGCGGTCGTGCTGTCGGTGAAGGAACCGAAGGTGCCCATGCCGGCGACGGCGGCGGCGGCGCCGATGACGCCGAGCGAGCCGATGACCTTGCGGGCGGTGGAGCTGGTGACCTTGGCGCTCATCGTGTTCTCCCTGAGTCCGTGTCCCCGGCTCTTCCGGCGACAAGGAGAACTCTGGAGGTCGTTCCGCAGGCCACCCGCCCGCTTACCGCAAGGAATCCGCAAGAAAGAGGACCCCCTCGCCCCCCACTCCTCGCACGCTCGGAGCGGGCCCCTGCGAGGGGGCCGACGACGCTGCTCGTCCGCGGGAAAGCAGAGCGCCCCCGGCCCCCTGGGGTGGGGGACGGGGGCGCCGGGCGCGGAGGGGTCAGGCGTCGCGGGGGAGCGTGAGCGTGAAGGTGGTGCCCTCGCCCTCGGCGCTCACCAGGTTTAGCGTGCCGCCGTGGGCGGTGGTGATGGCCTTGGTGATCGACAGCCCCAGACCCACGCCGGGGACGGCGTTGCGCTGGGCGGTCGAGGCGCGGAAGAACCGGGTGAACAGCTTGCCCTGCTCGTCGTTCGGGATGCCGATGCCGGTGTCGCGCACCGACAGCTGGGCGACCGGCGTCGCGCCGGGGCGCTCCTCGGCGGTCACGCCGCCGTCGGCCGACTGCCAGCCGGCAGCGACGGTGAGGGTGACCTCGCCGCCGCGGGGGGTGAACTTCACGGCGTTGGAGACGAGGTTGTCGCAGGCCTGACCGAGGCGGACCGGGTCCCCGGCGACGACGAGCCGGTCGTCGGCAGCCGCCACGCGCAGCTGCACGCCGGCGTTCGTGGCGGCGACGCGCGCGGTCTCCTCCGCGGCCCCGACGATCGCCACGAGGTCGACCTGCTCCGGCTGGAGCGTGAACTGGCCGGCCTCGACGCGGGCGGTGAAGAGCAGGTCGCCCACCAGGCGCAGCAGCCGGTCGGCGTTGCGCTCCACGGTGGTCAGGTACTGGCGCTGCTCGTCGGTCAGCGTCCGGTCGTCGTCGTCGAGCACCAGCTCGAGGTAGCCGAGGATCGAGGTGAGCGGGGTCCGCAGCTCGTGCGAGATGAGGCTGACGAACTGGTCCTTCATCCGCTCGGTGGCGCGGACCTCGGTCATGTCGGTGCCCACGAAGTTCCAGCCCGCGTGCACGCCCCGGTCGTCGGTGCGGGGGGTGATCGCGATCGAGACGGTGCGCTGCCGGCCGTCCGCGCCGACGTAGGTCCAGTCGCGGACGTCGCTGCCGTTCTCCTGCGCGGCCCCGACGAGAGCGTGCAACCCCACGGCCGTGCCGTGCGACCCGGCGGCCTCCTCGAGTTCCTCGGCGAGGTGGAACTCCAGGATCGAGCGCCGGCGGACGACGTCGGCCCGCGGCAGACCGAGCAGCTTCTCCGCGCCCGGGTTCCACACGCGGATCGTGCCGTCGGGGTCCGTGCCGATGATCGACTGCTCGGTGACCGCGTCGATGACGCTGGTCATGGTCTGGGCGCGGGCGGCCAGGATGCGAGAGGCCTGGTCCAGCTCGTCCGCGCGGCTGCGGACCTGATCGAGCAGCGTGGCCTGCTCGCGCTGCAGCCGGTCGATGGCCGTGGCCTGCCGGCCGAGGCGCTGCGCTCCGGCGACCAGGGCGCCGGCCGGGGCGAGGAGAAGGGCGAGGACCGCCGGCGAGCCGGTGCCCGCGTGCAGGAGTCCCGCGGCGGCGGTGCCGGCGATCGGCACGACGACGGTGCGGAGCATGGCCGACGAGTCGCTGGACAGCCAGTGGACGCCGACGGCCATCGCGGCCGCCGCGAGACCGGCGAGCACAGCGAGGGGTGCGGCGACCGGCAACACGCCGGCGGCCAGCAGGGCAGCCGCGGCCACGAAGGCGGCGGTGGGCGGGAGAGGGCCGAGCGCGACTGCCCACCACACCTCGGCCAGCAACCCTCGCCGCGAGTGCGCGGCGGAGCGACCGGTGTCGAGGACGGCGGCGGTCATGCCTGGGACTTCGGCGTGCCGGACCGGCCGCAGCAGACGCGCGGACGGCCGCCTCACCCCTTCGGGCGAGTACCCGGACAGCACAGCGCCCCGCCGGGAGGACCCGGCGGGGCGCTGTGTCGTGCGAGCGGGTCAGGAACCCGCGTGGATCAGGAGCCGGAGGTCTGGCTCTGCACCGTCGCCTTGGACTGCTGGGCCTGGCCCTGCACGTCCGAGGCCGCGGACTGGCCCTCCTCCTTGACGGTGGTGGCGGCGTCCTGGGCGGTGGACTTCACCGACTCCACGGCGTCCTGGGCGGCGGGCTTCAGCTGCTCGCCGATCTCCTGGGCAGCCTGCTTGGCCGGGGCCAGCAGGGTGTCCTTGTTGTCGCGGACAGCCGTCTCGGCCTGCTGCGCGAGCTGCTGCTCCCGCTGCGTGGCCGGGAGCAGGCTGGAGACCAGCCAGCCGACGCCGAAGGCGATCAGCCCGGCGGCCAGCGGGTTGCCCTGGGTCTGGCGGATCGCCATGTCCGGGGCGCCCTGGATCGCGCCCGCTGCCGAGGAGGCCGCGTCCTGCACGGTCCCTGCGGCGTTGCTCGCTGCGCCCTGCACGGAGCCGGCGGCGTTGGACGCCGCCCCGTGCGCGGACTGCGTGGTGTCGTGAGCGGTTCCCATCACCTTGTCCTTGAGGCCGGTGACGCGTCCCTTGGCGGCGGTGACCCGCCGGTCCACGACGCGTGCGGGGTTGACCTTCTCGTTGAGGGCGTCGACGTCGTAGCTGAGCTCGCGCCGGGTGTCCTCGATCTGCCGGCGGATGACGTCCGGGTCACTGCTGGTCATGTCTCGACTCCTTCGGGAGTGGGGGAGGTCAGTGGGGCTTGAGGGCGCCGGGCACCTGGGACAGCGTGTCCACGGTGCGCTCGGGCTTCGGGTTCACCTGCTGGAACTTCTTCCGGCCCATCACGAAGGCGACGGCGCCGACGATGCCCCAGAGGACGGCCACGATCAGCGCTGCCCAGCCGGTGGGGATGGCACTGGCCAGCGCCCACATGAGGGCGATGGAGAGGAACAGCGCCACCATGTAGCCGGCGAACCCGGCGGCGCCGAACATGCCCGCGCCCTGCCCGGCCTTCTTCGCCTCGGCCTTCATCTCGACCTTGGCCAGCTCGAGCTCCTGGCGCATGAGGGTCGAGAGGTCCTTGGTGACCTCGCCGATCAGCG
>JBEPZM010000066.1:0-12885 GCA_041640835.1 Blastococcus sp. | reverse complement strand
ACCGCCCTCGGGTGCGGTCGAGGCGGTGCTCGGCTGCTCGTCCGTGGTCTCGACGCCCTCCGGCGCGACGTTCCCGGTGGTCCGCCCGGCGGCAGGGGCCCGCTTCGCGGCGGCCTTCTTCGCCGGCGCCTTCTTCGCGGCCGCCTTGCGGGCGGGGGCCTTCTTCGCCGGGGCGTTGATCACCGGCTCGCTGCCGGCGGCCGCCTCCGCGTCGGCCACCCGCTGCTCCACGGCGCGCTGCAGGTCGTCCTTGTCGGCCACCGGTTCCTTCCGGTCGTCACTGCTCATCGTCTGTTCCTCCGGTGCCGTGTGCTGTGAAGCGTCTGTGGCCCCTCTGCGGGATCCCGGTGCGGGCGCTGGGCGGCAGAGGGGTTCTTCCTCAGTCGCGGCCGGTGAGCCGGGACAGCGAGTCGAGCGGGATCATCAACCAGTGCGGACGGTTCCGTGCCTCGTAGACGCACTCGTAAACCGCCTTGTCCGCCTCGAACGCCCGAAGGAGTGGTGAGTCGCCGCACGGGTCGAGGCCGCTGGCCTCGGAGTACCCGGTGCAGAAGGCGGCCCGGTTCCGCTCTGCCCACTCCTGCGCGCGGTAGGCGCGCTGCGAGTCGTCGGGCTGCTCGACCAGCATGTGCCGCGCCGCGTAGTCGAAACTGCGCAGCATCCCGGCGACGTCGCGCAGGGGGCTGTCGAGCTCCCGGCGCGAGGCCAGCGGCCGCGCGGGCTCGCCCTCGAAGTCGAGGACGATCCAGCCGGTCGCCGTCCGCAGCACCTGGCCGAGGTGCAGGTCGCCGTGCACCCGCTGGCGGACGACGGGCTCGGTGTTCGCGGCCACGGCCGCGTAGACCTCCCGCAGGCCGTCGACGTGCTCGGCGAGCTGGGGCACGATCTCGACGGCGGCGTCCAGGCGCTCGTTCATCTGCCGTGCCACGGCGGCGTACCAGCCGCTGTCGGCGGGCTCGGTGGGCAGCACGGCGGCCATGTCCCGGTGGACCGAGGCCGTCGCCGTCCCGAGCCGCTCGCTGTCGGCCGCGAAGTCGCCGCCCACCTCGTCGGCGTGCAGGTCGCCCTCGGCGTAGAGGTCGCGCACGCTCGCGGTGGCCAGCCGCCAGCCGTCGCTGGCGTTCGGCACGAAGGTCTGCAGCATCGCCACTGTCGCCGGCTCCTTCGCCGGGTCGGCGTCGTCGATCTCGATGTGCCCGAGCAGCGGCGCGATGTGCGGGTTCTCCGTCCGGCGCAGCGCGTCGTGGACCTCGACGTCCGGGTTGAGCCCGGGCTCGAGCCGCCGGAACAGCTTGAAGATCGCCTCCGAGCCGTAGACGAGCGAGGTGTTGCTCTGCTCGGTCGAGACGATGTCGCCGGGCAGTCCCTCGGGGATGTAGGCCACGCCCGCCGGGTGGAAGTGCATCGGCCCGACGGTCGAGGCGTTGACCAGGTGGATCAGCCACGGAGTGGTCGCGTCCCGGTCCCGCATGGCGTCGTAGGCGTGCGACTCCAGGCCGTCGGCGCCGGTCACGACGCCGATGTAGGCGCTGGCGAGCTCCTCGACCTCGGAGTCGCGCCAGGAGATCGGGACGAGGTAGGTGTCGGCGCCGCCGTCGGTGTAGCTGACCCGCACCCGGTGCACGGAGAGCACCGGGTCGCTGCGGTCGAGGAAGAAGCCGTCCTCGGAGACGTCGGCCCACTCGCGGCCCTTGCTCCCGAACCAGCGCTGCCCCGGCATCCAGTCGCGGAGGAGGTCGGCCAGTGCCTTCATCGGGGCTCTCCCACGGAGTCGGGGTCGGAGGCGGGGAGGTTGTCGCCGGGGGTCTCCTCCGCGGCGCTGACCACCCCCGAGGCGAGCAGGGAGTCGGCGATGGCGCTGCTGCCGGTGCTCTCCCAGTCCTCGGTCTCGTCGGGGGCGGGCTCGGCCGGCTTGGAGAGCTCGAACCAGTAGAAGCCGTGCCCGGCCAGCGTGAGCATGTACGGCAGGACGCCGATCTGCGGGAACTCGACCCGGCCGGTCAGCTCGACCGGGGTGTAGCCCTCGAACTCGCGCAGGTCCAGCTCCACCGGCTGCGGGAACCGGGACAGGTTGTTCACGCACAGCACGATGTCGTCGCCGAACCGGCGCACGAACGACAGCACGGTGGGGTTGCGCGAACCGATCTCCTCGAAGGTGCCGAGGCCGAAGGTCGGGTGCTGGCCGCGCACCTGGATCATCCGGCGCACCCACTGCAGCAGTGAGTTGGTGTTGCGCAGCTGGGACTCGACGTTGGTCACCTGGTAGCCGTAGACCGGGTCCTGGTTCAGCGGCAGGTTCATCCGCTGCGGGTCCGCGGTGGAGAAGCCACCGTTGCGGTCCGGCGTCCACTGCATCGGGGTCCGGACGCCGTCGCGGTCACCGAGCCAGATGTTGTCGCCCATGCCGATCTCGTCCCCGTAGTAGAGGACCGGCGAACCGGGCAGCGACAGCAGCAGCGCGTTGAACAGCTCGAGGGTGTTGACGTCGTTGTCCAGCAGCGGCGCGAGCCGTCGGCGGATGCCGATGTTGGCCTTCATGCGGGGATCCTTGGCGTACTCGTCCCACATGTAGTCGCGCTCCTCGTCGGAGACCATCTCGAGCGTGAGCTCGTCGTGGTTCCGCAGGAAGACGCCCCACTGGCAGTTGTCGGGGATGTCCGGCGTCTGGGCCATGATCTCCGAGATCGGGAAGCGCTGCTCCCGCCGCACGGCCATGAACAGGCGCGGCATCACCGGGAAGTGGAACGCCATCTGGCACTCGTCGCCGTTCTCGCCGAAGTACTCGACGACGTCGGCCGGCCACTGGTTGGCCTCGCAGAGCAGCACGACGTCCTGGTAGTTGGCGTCGACGACCTTGCGGACCTCCTTGAGGAACTCGTGGGTGCGCGGCAGGTTCTCGCAGTTGGTGCCCTCCTCCTCGAAGAGGTAGGGCACGGCGTCCAGCCGGAAGCCGTCGATGCCCAGGTCCAACCAGAAGCGCAGGGCTTCGATGATGGCCTCGCGCACCTTCGGGTTCTCGAAGTTGAGGTCGGGCTGGTGGGAGAAGAACCGGTGCCAGAAGTACTGCTTGCGCACCGGGTCGAACGTCCAGTTCGAGCTCTCGGTGTCGACGAAGATGATGCGGGCGTCGGCGTAGCCGGTGTCGTCGTCGGCCCAGACGTAGAAGTCGCCGTACGGGCCCTCGGGGTCGCTTCGGCTGGCCTGGAACCAGGGGTGCTGGTCCGAGGTGTGGTTCATGACGAAGTCGATGATCACGCGCATGCCACGGGAGTGGGCGGCGTCGAGGAACTCCTTGAAGTCCTCGATGTCACCGAACTCCGGCAGGACCGCGGTGTAGTCGCTGACGTCGTACCCGCCGTCACGCAGCGGCGAGGCGAAGAACGGCGGCAGCCACAGGCAGTCGACGCCGAGCCACTGCAGGTAGTCCAGCTTGTCGATCATGCCGCGGATGTCGCCCACGCCGTCGGAGTTGCTGTCGGCGAAGCCGCGGACGAGCACCTCGTAGAAGACGGCGCGCTTGTACCACTCGGGGTCGGTGCCGGGAGGGGGCAGTGCCGAGTGCTTCGGGGCGGACTCGGGAACGGGAACGGTCATCGGTGCGGGAAGCCCTCGGGGAGTCGCGGATGGGCGGTCGGGACGTCCCCGGTCAGGAGACCGGGGGCGGGAACTGCACGGGGCGGGGGAACGTGACCGCGAAGACGTGCGCAGGCTCGCGGAAGGGATCGAGCTCCACGTAGTTGAACTGACCCCAGTCGTAGCGGGCGCCGCTGAGCTCGTCGGTGACGGCGAAGCGCTCGTGCCAGTCCAGGCCGAGGGCGGACAGGTCCAGCGCCGTCGTCCCGATCTGGGTGTCGCGGCTGGACAGGTTCACCACGACGATCACGGCGTCGTTCGAACCCGGATCGGTCTTGGAGAAGCAGAGCAGGTTCGGGTTGTCGACCGGGTGGAAGTGCAGGGTGCGCAGCTGCTGCAGGGCCGGGTGCGCGCGGCGGGCCTCGTTGAGCCGGCGCAGGTAGGGCGCGAGGCTGCGACCGGCCGCCTCCGCGCCGGCCCAGTCGCGCGGGCGCAGCCGGTACTTCTCGCTGTCGAGGTACTCCTCGCTGCCCGGCTTGACCGCGACGTGCTCGAACAGCTCGAACCCGGAGTAGACGCCCCAGGTCGGGCTCATCATCGCGGCCAGCACGGCCCGGATCTTGAACATCGGCGGGCCGCCGAACTGCAGCGACTCGTGGAGGATGTCCGGGGTGTTCACGAAGAAGTTGGGCCGCATGTAGTGCGCGCTCTCGGCGAGCTCGCGGCCGTAGTCCTCGATCTCGCCGCGCTCGGTGCGCCAGGTGAAGTACGTGTACGACTGGGTGAACCCGATCCGCGCCAGCTGGTGCATCATCGGCGGCCGCGTGAACGCCTCGGCCAGGAAGAGCACGTCGGGGTCCGTCCGCTTGATCTCCCAGATGAGCCAGTGCCAGAAGTTCAGCGGCTTGGTGTGCGGGTTGTCGACGCGGAAGATCCGCACGCCGGCGTCCATCCAGTGCCGGACGACCCGCAGCACCTCGGCGTAGATGCCCTCCGGGTCGTTGTCGAAGTTGACCGGGTAGATGTCCTGGTACTTCTTCGGCGGGTTCTCGGCGTAGGCGATGGTGCCGTCGGGCTTGGTGGTGAACCACTCCGGGTGCTCGGCCACCCACGGGTGGTCGGGCGCCGCCTGCAGCGCCAGGTCGAGCGCGACCTCCATGCCCAGCTCGCGGGTGCGCGCCACGAACGCCGTGAAGTCGTCGAGGGTGCCCAGCTGCGGGTGCACCGCGTCGTGGCCGCCCTCGGCGCTGCCGATCGCCCAGGGCGAGCCGACGTCGTCCGGCGCGATCTCGTGCGGATTGCCCCCGGGGAACTGCGCGGTGTTCGGGCCCTTGCGGTTGACCGTGCCGATCGGGTGGATCGGCGGCAGGTAGACGACGTCGAAGCCCATGTCGGCGATGGCCGGCAGGCGGTCCGCGGCGGTGGTGAAGGTGCCGTGCGTCGGGATCCCGCCGACGACGGGGCCCTCCGAGCGCGGGAAGAACTCGTACCAGGCGCCGTACAGCGCGCGGGGGCGGTCGACAAAGACCTCGAAGCGCTGCGTGCTGGTGACCAGCTCGCGCACCGGGTGCTCGTGGAGGTAGCGCTGCAGGCCCGAGGCCAGCGCCGGGGCGACCCGGACGGTGAGCTCCTGGGAGGTGTCCCGGAGCGCCGCGGCGGCGGCGGTGACCCGGTCGCGCCAGTCGGCAGCGTCCGGGCCGGCCTCGGCGGCCACCCGGTCGAGGAGCCGGGCGCCCTCCTCGAGGTCGTTGGCGAGTTCGTCGGCGCCCTGGCCGGCCTCGATCTTCACCTCGACGGCGTGCCGCCAGGTGGCGAGCGGGTCGCTCCACGCCTCGATCCGGAAGGTCCAGGGCCCCTCGCGATCGGGCACGACGGTCGCCAGCCAGCGGTCGGCCTCGTCCCCGAAGCGCGCCATGCGGACCAGCGGGCCGTCGGTGCCGTCGGGGTCGGTCCAGACCACGTTCGCGGCGACCGCGTCGTGGCCCTCGCGGAAGACGGTGGCGGTGATCGGCAGGTGCTCACCCACGACCGCACGGGCCGAGAAGGACCCGCAGGAGACGACGGGGGAGACATCGGTGATGCCGAGGCGGAGGTCAGCGCGGCCATTCATCCCCGTCACGCTATCGAGGTACCGGTGCGCGGGCACCTCGGCGAGCACTCGTACGGGTGGGGGTGGACGTGGTACGCGTGGGGCGGAGGTGGCGGAGAAGTCCGTCACCCCCCTGGCGGTCACGGCGAGGCTGGATAGTCTCGTCCGGGTGAGAGCCCTCCGCCGTTTCACCGTCCGCGCCGCCCTCCCGGAGCCGCTGCTCCCGCTCTCCCAGCTGGTGATGAACCTCCGCTGGTCGTGGCACCCCGAGACCCGGGACCTGTTCGAGACCCTCGACCCGGCGCTCTGGAAGCGCTGCGGGGGTGATCCCGTCAAGGCCCTCGGGGAGGTCTCGGCCGAGCGGCTGGCCGCGCTGGCCGCGGACCGCAAGTTCGTCCGCCGGCTGCAGGACGCCGTCGACGACCTGGAGGAGTACCTCTCCACCCCGCGCTGGTACCAGTCCCTCGGCGCCGAGGCGCCGGCGAGCATCGCCTACTTCTCCGCCGAGTTCGGCATCACCGAGGTGCTGCCCCAGTACTCGGGCGGCCTGGGCATCCTCGCCGGTGACCACCTGAAGGCGGCCTCCGACCTCGGTGTCCCGCTGATCGGTGTCGGGCTGCTCTACCGGGGCGGCTACTTCGAGCAGGGGCTGTCGGCCGACGGCTGGCAGCTCGAGCACTACCCCTCCCTGGACCCGCACGGCCTGCCGGTCAAGCTGCTGCGCGAGCCCGACGGCACCGCCGTCGTCATCAACGTGCCGCTGCCCGAGGGCCGCACCCTGTTCGCGCACGTCTGGCGCGCCCAGGTCGGCCGTGTCTCGCTGCTGCTGCTCGACAGCGACATCGAGGAGAACGCGCCGGCCGAGCGCGGCGTCACCGACCGGCTCTACGGCGGCGACGAGGACCACCGCCTGCGCCAGGAGATGCTGCTCGGCATCGGCGGCGTGCGGGCGGTGCGGGCCTACTGCCTGCGGACCGGCACCCCCGCGCCCGAGGTCTTCCACGCCAACGAGGGCCACGCCGGCTTCCAGGGCCTGGAGCGGATCCGCGAGCTGATGGAGTCGCACGGGCTGTCGTTCCCCGAGGCGCTGCAGGCGGTGCGTGCGGGCACGGTGTTCACCACGCACACCCCGGTGCCGGCCGGCATCGACCGCTTCCCGAAGGCCCTCATCGAGCGGTACTTCGCCGGCTTCGGCGTCCCGCTGCACGACCTGCTCGCGCTCGGCGCCGAGGAGGACCCGTCGAAGTACAACATGGCGCACATGGGCCTGCGGCTGGGCCAGCGCGCCAACGGCGTGAGCGAGCTGCACGGCCACGTGAGCCGGGGCATGTTCAGCAACCTGTGGCCGGGCTTCGACGAGGGCGACGTGCCGATCGGCTCGATCACCAACGGCGTGCACGCCCCCACCTGGACCGCGCGCGAGCTCGTCGAGATGGGCACCCAGACGTCGAGCCAGGGCGACCCGGTCGTCGTCGACGGGCCGGTGCACTTCGACGGCGTCGACAAGATCCCCGCCGGCGACCTGTGGTCCATCCGCCGCACCCTGCGCGGCCGGCTGGTTGAGGAGGTGCGCCGTCGCATCCGCGAGACCGCGCTCTCCCGCGGCGCCACCGAGGCCGAGGTCGGCTGGACCGACACCGCCTTCGACCCCGACGTCCTCACCATCGGGTTCGCCCGCCGGGTGCCGAGCTACAAGCGGCTGACCCTGATGCTGCGCGACCCGGCCAAGCTCAAGGCGATGCTGCTGGACCCGGAGCGTCCGCTGCAGCTGGTCATCGCCGGCAAGAGCCACCCCGCCGACGACGGCGGCAAGAAGCTGATCCAGCAGATGGTCGAGTTCGCCGACGACCCCGAGATCCGGCACCGCATCGCGTTCCTGCCCGGCTACGACATCGGCATGGCCCGCTACCTCTACTGGGGCTGCGACGTCTGGCTGAACAACCCGCTGCGGCCGCTGGAGGCGTGCGGCACCTCGGGGATGAAGTCGGCGCTCAACGGCGGCCTGAACCTCTCCATCCGCGACGGCTGGTGGGACGAGTGGTTCGACGGCCAGAACGGCTGGGCGATCCCCACGGCCGACGGCGTCGCGGACGCCGACCGGCGCGACGAGGTGGAGGCGCGGGCGATCTACGACCTGCTGTCCACCCAGGTGCTGCCGCGGTTCTACGAGCGCGACGCCGAGGGCGTGCCGGCGCGGTGGGTGGAGATGGTCCGCCACACGCTGCGGGAGACCGGCCCGAAGGTGCTGGCCACCCGCATGGTGCGCGACTACGTGCAGGCCCTCTACGTGCCGGCCGCGCAGTCGGCGCGCGTGATGGCGGGGGAGGGCTACGCCCCGGCGCGCGCCGAGGCGCAGTGGCGGGCGCACCTGCTGCACAACTGGTCGACCGTCCGCGTCGCGCACGTCGAGGCGACGGGTGCCGGCGACACCCCGGAGATCGGTTCGACCCTGGCGCTGCGCGCCGAGGTGGAGCTGCCGGGGCTGGAGCCGGGTGACGTCGAGGTGCAGGCCGCCTACGGGCGGGTCGACGACGCCGACGGGCTGCACGAGGTCACCTCGGTGCCCATGGCGCACGAGCAGACCGAGGGCTCCCGGCACTGGTTCACCGCCACCGTCCCGCTCGAGCGCACCGGTGCGTTCGGCTACACGGTGCGCGTGCTCCCGCACTCCGAGCACCTGGCCGATCCGGCCGAGCTCGGGGTCGTCACGACCGCCTGATCACCCGTCGCGACGCTCCCGTCACGCTCGCCCCACCCGTTGGGTGTGACGTGGAGCGATCACGGCGTGGCGGGGGCGGCCGGGCGCCGAACTCCATTGCGCATCACTAGGCTGGCCGCCATGCCCGACCGCTGTGAAGTACTGCCCGGAGACGCCGTCGTCGCCCGCCGCGACGGGGGTCTGCTGTGGGTGGACGCGCCAGGTTCCCCTGCCCTCGTGGCGGCCCTGCACGCGTGCCTCGGGGTCACCGGCCCCGGCGCCGAGCAGGTGCTGACCGCCGTCGCCGCGCAGGCGGGGTCGTTCGGCTCCGGCAGCGCCTCCTTCGCCCTCGTGCTGGCCGACGCCGGTGCGGGCACGGGCGTCGCGCTGTGGTCCGGCAAGGGGCAGCTCTCCGTCGACGGCGTGCCGGTCTCCGGCTCCTCGGTCGACGGCGGCACCCTCGCCTCCGGCTTCCCGCTCGGCCGCGCGCTCTACGTCGGCCCCGGGTCGGCCGCCTCGCAGGCCGCCTCCGGTGTCGCGTTCGACCTCGTCGAGGGCACCGTTCCCGGCTCGGGCGCGACGCTGCACGTGACCGCTCCGGCGGCTGCGCCGGCCCCGGCGGCCGCGCCGTCCCAGCCTGCGGCGTCGTCGTTCCTCGCCGGGTCCGACGCCGGCTTCGGTTCGTCTTCGGGCGCCGGCTCCAGCCGGCTCGGCGCGCCCGCCGAGTCCGGCGAGCAGACCGCCTTCTGGCGGCCGGAAGCCGACGCCGACGCGCCGGCGGGCTCCGTGCCCGTGCTGCGGTTCGACGACGGCCTGGTCGTCACCGTGGACGAGGACCTCGTGCTGGGGCGTCGTCCCGACAACCACGAGATGGTCACCGCCGGAACCGCCCGGCCGGTGCCGATCGCGGACACCCAGAACGTGCTCTCCTCGGCGCACGCCGCCCTGACGCGCTCGGGCACCGAGGTGTCGCTGGTCGACCTCGGGTCGCTCAACGGCACCCACGTCGCCGGCCCCGAGGCCACCGAGTGGACCCAGCTCGAGCCCGGTCAGCCGCACCCGCTCTCCGACGGCGACCGCCTGCTCCTCGGCTGGACCGTCATCACCTTCGAGCAGCCGGAGTAACCGCACCCGTTGAACGTCAGAGGCCCAGAACCGAGTCGGTTCTGGGCCTCTCCGGTTCACGGGGTGATCGACGAGAGCCGGCCGGCCCAGCCCTGCAACTCCTCGGTGAACGCAGGCATGTCCTGGGGACGGTGTCCGGCTCCCTCCAGTCGCACGTGCCGGCCACCGGTGAGCTCGGCGACGGCCACCCCGATGGCCTCGTAGAGCGGGCTCCAGCCCCCGGTCACGACGGCGACCGGCACCTGCATGTCGCCGAGGGCGGCGGCGGTCAGTGCGGTCTCCCACGGTGGCCGGTGCCGGCGCAGCAACTCCAGCGCCCGCTCGTCCCGCGCCGTCGCCGGGGCGGGTAGTTCGAACCCCATCCCCGCCGAGAAGCGCCGCCTGAACTCCTCGCGGGACAGTCCCTCCTCGAAGGCCGGCGACATCGCCCGGACGTGGTCGCGGACGTCGGGGTGATCGGGGGCGACGAAGGTCGCTGCCGGCTCGATCACGACCACGCCGCGCAGCTCCGGGACCCGGACCGCCGTCGCCAGCGCCGCGACCGCGGACCACGAGTGCCCGACGAGGACCGTCCCGCGCGTGACCCGGGCGGCGAGCCAGTCCGCCTCGCCGTCCACGGTGTACGCGGCGAGGAGCTCGTCGTCCCCGAAGCCCCGGCGGACGAGGAAGCGCGCGCCGGGGACGTCGGCCTGCAGCGGCCAGGCGTCGATCCCCGCGCGGCCGCCGATGGCGTGCACGAACACGAGGTCGTGCGCGTCCACCACGGGGTCGTCCCTCCGTCGGGTCCGACCGGTCACGGCCGGCGGAGCGCCTTGAGCACCCACACGCACCGGCCCGGCAGCTCCACCGGGCCGGGCGCGACGATCGCCGTCGCGGGCGGGGCGCCGGTCGGGTACTCGGTGGAGACGACGAGCTCGTAGCCGTCGGCCCAGGGCGCGGCGGGCAGCTCGAGGGTCACCGGATCGGCGCCGGCGTGCAGCCAGATCAGGTACGAGTCGTCGACCACCGGCCGGCCGAGGGCGTCGCGCGCCCGGATGCCGCGGCCGTCGAGGTACATGCCGATCGTCTGCAGGCCGGTGTCGAACCAGTCGGTGGTGGTGAGCTGCTTGCCGTCCGGGGCGAACCACGCCAGGTCGCGGGTGCCGCCGGTCCCGGGCAGCTCGTGGCCCTCGAAGAACGCCTCCTGCCGCAGCACCGGCGCGGAGTGGCGCAGCCGGAGCAGGTGGGCGACGAAGGCGCGCAGGTCGTCGTCGACCTGCGACCAGTCCAGCCAGGACAGCTCGTTGTCCTGGCAGTAGGCGTTGTTGTTGCCGCGCTGGGTGCGGCCGAGCTCGTCGCCCGCGGTGAGCATGGGCACCCCGGTGGAGAGCAGCAGGGTGCCGAGCAGGTTGCGCACCTGACGGCGGCGCAGCGCGGTCACCTCCGGGTCGTCGGTCTCGCCCTCCACGCCGCAGTTCCAGCCCCGGTTGTGGCTCTCGCCGTCGCGGTTGTCCTCGCCGTTGGCCTCGTTGCGCTTGTCCTGGTAGGTGACCAGGTCGCGCAGGGTGAAGCCGTCGTGGGCGGTGACGAAGTTGACGCTCGCGAAGGGCCGCCGGCCGTCGGAGCGGTACAGGTCCGAGGAGCCGGTGAGCCGGTAGGCGAGGTCGCGGACGCCCACGTGCGCGCCGGACCACACGTCGCGCACGGTGTCCCGGTAGGCGGCGTTCCACTCCGCCCACGGCGGCGGGAAGTTGCCCACCTGGTAGCCGCCGGGCCCGACGTCCCACGGCTCGGCGATGAGCTTCACCTGGCTGACCACCGGGTCCTGGTGCACCACGTCGAAGAACCCCGAGAACCTGTCGAAGTCCTCCGTGGAGCGCGCCAGCGCCGGAGCGAGGTCGAACCGGAAGCCGTCGACGTGCATCTCGGTGACCCAGTAGCGCAGCGAGTCCATGAGGAGCGCCAGCACCGGTGAGCGGCGGACGTCGAGGGTGTTGCCGCAGCCGGTGTAGTCGGTGTACCGCGCCGGGTTCGCCCCCTCGACGCGGTAGTAGCCGGCGTTGTCGATGCCCTTGAACGCCAGCGTCGGGCCGGTCTGGTCGCCCTCGGCGGTGTGGTTGTAGACGACGTCGAGGATCACCTCGATGCCGGCCGCGTGCAGCGCCTTCACCATCGTCTTGAACTCGGTGACCTGTCCGCCGCCGCTGCCCGACGCGCTGTAGGCGGCGTGCGGGGCGAAGAAGCCGAGGGTGTTGTAGCCCCAGTAGTTGGTCAGCCCGCGGCGCAGCAGGTGCGGCTCGCTGACGAAGGAGTGCACCGGCAGCAGCTCCACCGCCGTCACGCCCAGGGACTGCAGGTGCTCGACGAACGCCGGATGGGCCAGCCCCGCGTAGGTGCCGCGCAGCTGCGCGGGCACGCCGGGGTGCCGCATGGTCGCGCCCTTCACGTGCACCTCGTAGATGACGGTGTCCGACCAGGACGTGCGCAGCGCGCGGTCGCCGTCCCACGGGAAGGTGTCGTGGACGACGACGCCGCGCGGGACCGACGGCGCGGAGTCCTGGTCGTCGGGCACCGGGCTGTCGACGGCGTCGCCCGGGTGGCCGAACAGCGCGGGGTGCAGCCGCAGCTCGCCGTCGACGGCGCGCGCGTACGGGTCCAGCAGCAGCTTGGCCGGGTTGTACCGCTGTCCGGTGGAGGGCTCGTAGGGCCCGTGCACGCGGTACCCGTAGCGCTGACCGGGGCCGATGCCGCCGAGCCGGCCGTGCCAGATCTGGTGGGTGCTCTCCGTCAGCCGGTGCCGGTGCTCGGTGCCGTCGGCGTCGAAGAGGCACAGGTCGACGGCGTGCGCGCCGGCCGACCACAGGGCGAAGTTCGTGCCCGTGCCGTCCCAGTGCGCGCCGAGCGGGGCGGGGGAGCCGGGGAGGACCTCGACGGCCGGGGATGCGGTCACGCGGAGATGGTGCCAACTCCGGGGGTGTGTGGGTGCATGCGGCGTGCGCGAGGTTGGTTGGATGGGCACGTGTCGAGCTCAGACGCCTCGGACGGGGCCGTCGTACGGATGACCGGGGTCGACGTCGTGCGCGGGGAGAGCTTCCTGCTGCGCGGCGTCGACTGGCGTGTGGAGGCCGACGAGCGCTGGGTGCTGCTGGGGCCCAACGGAGCGGGGAAGACGACGCTGCTCCAGCTCGCCGGGGCCCTCCTGCACCCCACCCGCGGCGAGGTGCAGCTGCTCGGCGAGACCCTCGGCGCCGTCGACGTCTTCGAGCTGCGCCCGCGCATCGGGCTGACCAGCGCGGCCCTCGCCCAGCGGATCGCGCCGTCGGAGAAGACCGGCGACGTCGTCGTCTCCGCGGGGTACGCCGTCGTCGGCCGGTGGCGGGAGCGCTACGACGTCCACGACCTGACCCGCGCCGGGATGCTC
>JBEPZM010000065.1:0-12892 GCA_041640835.1 Blastococcus sp. | reverse complement strand
CGAGCGCTCGCGGACCAGGGCGATGTCGGCGGCCCGGATGCGTCCTCGACCGGCCATGCGTTGCCTCCTCAGCCGATCCCGGGAGCGCCGGCGACGGACTCCCCGGTCACGCGGTAGAGGAGGTAGGCCGCCGTCTCCCGCATGATGTAGCGGAACTGCGTGATCCGAGTCTGCACCGCCGGCCCCTGGCGGGTCGGCGAGCTCACCGCGGTCATGCCCGCGTCGGCCGCCATGCGCTCGGCGCGCATCGCGTGCCAGGGGTCGGTGACCAGCACGGCGTCGGACCACCCGCGCTCGGCGAACGCGGCGGAGACCACCCGCATGCTCTCCAGCGTGTCCACGCCCTCAGGCACCGCGAGCAGCGCGTCGGCAGGGATGCCGGACGCCGCCAGGTAGTCCCGCCCGGCCTCGGCCTCGGTGAACGCGTCCCCGGCCGCCTTGCCACCGACGGTCACGATCACCGGCGCGACGCCGTCCTCGTAGAGCGCCAGGGCGTGCTCGAGCCTGGCCTCGAAGATCGACGACGGGACGCCGTTGTACTGCGCCGAGCCGAGCACCACGATCGCATCGGAGGCGGGCCGCGAGTCCTGCCGCGCCGTCCACCAGATCGCCAGCGCCGTCGCGGCGACGAGCAGCAGCGACGCCAGGACGGCGGCACCGACCACCCGCGCCACCAGGCTCCGCAACCGCACCCCCACGGGTCATGGGTACCACGCCGCACCGACGGCCCGCGGGACGAGCCGATGCGGGTCCGGCGTTCCCAGCCGGAGGCCCCGGTGGCACGCTACGAGGCCCGGGTCGGCGACCAGCAGCGAGAGAAGAGGAAGACCGTGAAGGACGAGCAGAACAAGGTCGAGACCGAGAGCACCAGCGAGAGCGAGAACCCGGCGATCCCCTCGCCCACCGCGCACACCGGCGGCCGCCCCCGCAGCAACCGGGACTGGTGGCCGAACCAGGTCGACCTCTCCGTGCTCAACAAGCCCTCGAAGGACTCGGACCCGCTGGGCGAGGACTTCGACTACCGGGCCGCGTTCGCGACGCTGGACGTCGAGGCGGTCAAGCGGGACCTGGCCCAGCTCATGCGCACGTCGCAGGACTGGTGGCCGGCCGACTGGGGCCACTACGGCCCGCTGTTCATCCGCATGTCCTGGCACGCCGCCGGCACCTACCGGATCGCCGACGGCCGGGGCGGCGGCGGGGAGGGCGGCCAGCGGTTCGCCCCCCTCAACAGCTGGCCGGACAACGCCAACCTGGACAAGGCCCGCCGCCTGCTCCTCCCGATCAAGCAGAAGTACGGCCGGAAGCTCTCCTGGGCCGACCTGCTCGTCCTCGCCGGCAACGTCGCGCACGACGACATGGGCCTGCCGACCTTCGGCTTCGCCTTCGGTCGCGAGGACAGCTGGCAGCCGCAGGAGACGTTCTGGGGCCCGGAGGACACCTGGCTGGGCGACGAGCGCTACGCCGGCGACGACCCGCTCGACCTCGACGAGGGTCCGCTGGCCAACGTCACGATGGGCCTGATCTACGTCAACCCCGAGGGCCCCAAGGGCAGGCCCGACCCGCTGGCCTCGGCCCACGACATCAAGGTGACCTTCCGCCGGATGGGCATGGCCGACGAGGAGACCGTCGCCCTGATCGCCGGCGGCCACACCTTCGGCAAGACCCACGGCGCCGGCAACCCGGAGCTGGTCGGTCCGGAGCCGGAGGGCTGCCCGGTGCACGGCAACGGCCTGGGGTGGATCAGCCAGCACGGCACCGGCAAGGGCGCCGACACGATCACCAGCGGTCTCGAGGGCGCCTGGACCCCCACCCCGACCACCTGGGACAACACCTACTTCGAGGTGCTGTTCGGCTACGACTGGGAGCTCGTCGAGAGCCCGGCCGGCGCCAAGCAGTGGCAGCCGAAGAACCCCGAGGCGCAGCAGCTCGTGCCCGACGCACACATCGAGGGCAAGAAGAACCCGCCCATGATGTCGACGGCCGACATGGCCCTGGCGGTCGACCCGGAGCTGCGCGCGTACGCCGAGCGCTTCCGGGACGACCCGGAGTACTTCGCCGACCAGTACGCCCGCGCCTGGTTCAAGCTGCTGCACCGCGACATGGGCCCGAAGACGCGCTACCTCGGCCCCGACGTCCCGGCCGAGGAGCTCGTCTGGCAGGACCCGGTCCCCGCCGTCGACCACGAGCTGGTGGGCGAGGCGGAGATCGCCGACCTGAAGCAGCGGCTGCTCTCCTCCGGTCTCAGCGTCTCCCAGCTGGTGCACACCGCCTGGTCGGCCGCGGCCTCCTACCGCGGCACGGACAAGCGCGGCGGCGCCAACGGCGCCCGCCTCCGCCTGGAGCCGCAGCTCGGCTGGGCGGTCAACGCCGGCGTCCGGGACGTGCTGCCCGTGCTCGAGCGGGTCAAGGCGGAGTTCGAGTCCGGCACCGGCAGCAGGATCTCGCTCGCCGACCTGATCGTGCTCGGCGGCAGCGCCGCCGTGGAGAAGGCCGCCGCCGACGCCGGGGTGCAGGTCACCGTGCCCTTCTCCCCCGGCCGCACCGACGCCTCGCAGGAGCAGACGGACGTCGACAACTTCCGCTGGCTCGAGCCGCGGGCCGACGGCTTCCGCAACTGGATCTCGCCGGGCAGCAAGCTCCAGCCGGAGACGCTGCTGATCGACCGCGCCTACATGCTGGAGCTCACCGCCAAGGAGATGACCCTGCTGGTCGGCGGCCTGCGGGTCCTCGGTGCGAACACCGGCGGCGTCCGGCACGGCGTCTTCACCGACCGCCCGGGAGTGCTGTCGCAGGACTTCTTCCGCAACCTGCTCGACCTGGGCATCACGTGGCGCACCTCGGCCGAGTCCGAGGACGTCTACGAGGGGCTGGACGCGAACGGCACGGTGGTCCGCACGGCCACCGCACCCGACCTGGTCTTCGGATCGAACTCGATCCTGCGCGGCATCGTCGAGGTCTACTCGGCCGACGACGCGCAGGAGACCTTCGTCCGCGATTTCGTCGCCGCCTGGGTGAAGGTCATGGAGCTCGACCGGTTCGACCTGCACGCCTGATCCCTTCCCACCGGACGCCCCGGCCCGCCTCGCGGGACCGGGGCGTCCGTGCGTTCGGACCCCTTACTGAGAATGGCTATCGTTAGCGTTACGGTGTTCCTGACAGATCCGGCACACGACTTCCAGGAGCACCCGTGCGCACCGCCCATCCCCCGTCCCTCCGCACCGTCGCGCTCGTCGCGGCTCTGCCGCTCGTGCTCGCGACCGCCTGCGGCTCGGCCGACGACGACGCCGCCGCGCCTGCCGGCTCCAGCGCCCCGGCCTCGGCCGAGCCGACCGAGGTCGGGGCCGCTGCACCGCGCCTCGCGCTCACCTACGACGGCGGGGTGCAGATCCTCGACGCCACGACGCTCGAGGTGCTCGCCGACGAGCCGCTGGAGGGCTTCAACCGGCTCAACCCCGCCGGCGACGGCCGGCACTTCCTGGTGTCGACCCAGGGCGGGTTCCAGCTGCTCGACGGCGGCGCCTGGGGAGAGCCGCACGGCGACCACGGCCACTACTACACCGCCGAGCCCCAGCTCACCGACGTCGTCCTCCCCGCCGAGAAGCCCGGGCACGTCGTGGCCCACGCGGGCCGCACCGTGCTCTTCGACGACGGCACGGGCGACGTCACCCTGTTCGACAGCGCCGACATCGCCGACCCGGACCTCGAGCTGTCCGAGTTCTCCACCCCGGCGGCGCACCACGGCGTCGCGGTCGAGCTCGAGGACGGCACGATCCTCGTCTCCGACGGCACGGAGGACGAGAGCAGCGGCGTCCGCATCCTCGACGCCGACGGTGAGGAGATCACCGCGCGGGACGACTGCCCCGCCGTGCACGGCGAGACCGTGGCCGCCGGCGAGGCCGTCGTCATCGGCTGCCAGGACGGCGCCGTCCTCTACACGGGCGGTGAGCTCACCAAGATCCAGAGCCCGGAGGCGTACGGCCGCATCGGCAACCAGTTCGGGTCCGAGGACTCCCCGATCGTGCTCGGCGACTACGAGCGCAGCGCCGAGGACCGGTCGAGCACCGTCGCCCTGATCGACACCACGACCGCTTCGCTGCGCCTGGTCGACCTGCCGGCGCCGTACTGGTACCAGTCGTTCGACCGCGGCCCGGACGGGGAGGGCCTGGTCCTGACCTACGACGGCGCCCTGCAGGTCATCGACGTCGTCACCGGCACCGTCACCCGGTCCATCCCCGTGACCGGGCCGTGGGAGGAGTCGGACGACTGGCAGGACCCGCACCCGCAGGTCGTCGTCGTGGACGGCATCGCCTACGTGACCGAGCCGGCCACCCGGACGATCCACGCCGTCGACATCGAGAGCGGCACGGTGTGGAAGAGCGCGCAGCTGGAGGTGACGCCCAACGAGCTCGCCGGCGTCAGCGGGGACGTCGAGGAGCACGCCGAGCACGAGCACGAGGGCGAGCACGGCGACGAGGACGCGCACGACGACGAGACGACCGAGTGACCCGTGGAGGAGCCCTCGGCGCGGTCGCGCTGGCCGGCTGCCTCGCCTGCGGGCTCACCGCGTGCGACGGCAGCCCGGCCGCGGCCGGCGACGGCCTGCTGACCGTGGTCGCCACCTCCTACCTGTTGGAGTACGTCGCCGGCGAGGTGGGCGGGGACCTGGTGGAGGTCACCAACCTCACCCCGGCCGGCGGGGACAGCCACGGGCTGGAGCTGTCGCCGCGTGAGGTCACGACGCTGACCGCGGCCGACGTCGTCGTCCACCTCTCGGGCGGACTCCAGCCCTCGGTCGACGAGCTCGTCGAGCAGCAGGAGCCCGAGCACCTGGTGGACGCCGCCCCCCTGGCCGACCAGGGCGCCGACCCGCACTTCTGGCTCGACCCGGTGCGCGTCGCCCGGCTCGCGACGGACGTCGCGGACGAGCTGGCGGCGGTCGATCCCGACCACGCCGAGGAGTACGCGGAGCGGGCCGAAGGTCTGCGCGCGTCGCTCGAGGAGCTCGACGAGCGGTACGCAGCCGAGCTGGCGCCCTGCCGGGGGGCCACGCTCCTCGCCTCCCACGAGGCGTTCGGCTACCTCGCCGACCGCTACGGCCTCCGCCAGGTCGGGGTGGCCGGGCTCGACCCGCACGTCGAGGTCTCACCCACGCGGCTGCGCCGGGTGGCCGACGAGGTACGGGACAGCGGGGCACGCACGGTCTTCTTCGAGGCCGCGGCCGGGCTGGGCGTGGCGGAGACGCTGGCCGCCGAGCTCGACCTCGCCACCGACGTGCTGCACCCGATCGAGCGCGTCGCGGAGGACGACACCTATCCGGAGCTCATGGAGGCGAACCTGGCCGCGCTGCGCAGGGGGCTCAGCTGCGGCTGACTCCCAGTGCGGCACGGCCGGCCTCGAGCCTGGCCACCGGCACCCGGAACGGCGAGCAGGACACGTAGTCCAGGCCGACGTCGTGGAAGAAGTGCACCGAGTCCGGGTCGCCGCCGTGCTCACCGCAGACGCCCAGCTTGAGGTCGGGGCGGGCCGCACGGCCCGCCTCGACGGCGATCTCGACCAGCCGCCCGACCCCGTCACGGTCGATCGACTCGAACGGGGAGACGCCGAAGATCCCCTTGTCCAGGTAGGCGTGGAAGAACGCCGCCTCGACGTCGTCCCGGGAGAAGCCCCACGTCATCTGGGTGAGGTCGTTCGTGCCGAAGGAAAAGAACTCCGCGGACCCGGCGATCTCGCCCGCGGTCAGCGCGGCGCGCGGCACCTCGATCATCGTGCCGAGGAGGCCCGGCACCTCGCAGCCCTCCCGCTCGAAGACCTCGGTGAGCACCCGCACCGACTCCTCGCGGATCGCCTCCAGCTCCTGGACGGCACCCACCAGCGGGATCATGATCTCCGGGCGCGGGTCCCCGCCGGCCTTCTTGCGCTGGCAGGCCGCCTCCGCGATCGCCCGCACCTGCATCGCGAACAGACCGGGCACGACCAGGCCCAGCCGCACACCCCGCAGTCCCAGCATCGGGTTCTCCTCGTGCATGCGCCGCACCGCGGCCAGCAACCGGAGCTGCCCCTCGTCGTGATGGCCCTCCGCCTCGGCCACCGCGACGCGCACCGACAGCTCGGTGAGGTCGGGGAGGAACTCGTGCAACGGCGGGTCGAGCAGCCGCACGGTGACCGGCAGCCCGTCCATCGCCTCGAAGATCTCCAGGAAGTCCTGCTTCTGCAGCGGCTCCAGCGCGTCGAGCGCTGCCTGCCGGTCGTCGTCGCTCTCGGCGAGGATCAGCTTCTCGACGTGCCGGCGCCGGTCCCCCAGGAACATGTGCTCGGTGCGGCACAGACCGACGCCGCGGGCCCCGAAGCGCCGGGCCCGCGCGGAGTCCTCGGGTGTGTCGGCGTTGGCGCGGACGTCGAGCCGCCGCACCTCGTCGGCGTGGCCCAGGATGCGGTGGACGCTGCGCACCAGTTCGTCGGCGTCGTCGGACCCCGGGTCGAGCTCGCCCTCGAAGTAGCGGACGACGGACGACGGCTCGACCGGCACCTCCCCCAGCCACACCCGGCCGGTCGACCCGTCGATCGACAGGACGTCGCCCTCCTCGACGACGGTGCCGTCGGGGGCGGTGAACCGCCGCGCCTTGGTGTCCACCTGGAGCTCCTCGGCACCGCAGACGCAGGTCTTGCCCATCCCGCGCGCGACGACGGCCGCGTGCGAGGTCTTGCCGCCCCGGCTGGTCAGCACGCCCTGCGCGGCGATCATCCCGGAGAGGTCGTCGGGGTTGGTCTCCCGCCGGACCAGGATCACCTGCTCGCCCCGCTGCTCCCACTCGACCGCGACCTCGGACGAGAACACCGCCTTGCCGACGGCGGCCCCCGGCGAGGCGTTCATGCCCTGGGTGAGCTGCCGGGCGTTCCCGCCGGCGACGAACCGCGGGAACATCAGCTGGGCGAGCTGGTCGCCGGTCACCCGCCGGACCGCCTCGTCCAGATCGATGAGGCCCTCGTCGACCAGCTGGGTGGCGATGACGAACGCCGCCCCCGCGGTGCGCTTGCCGACCCGGGTCTGCAGCATCCAGAGCTTGTTCCGCTCGACGGTGAACTCGATGTCGCACAGGTCCCGGTAGTGCGACTCGAGCCGGCTCATGATCTCCATGAGCTCGTCGTAGGCGCCCTCGTCGATCCCGCGGAGGTCGGCGAGCGGGACGGTGTTGCGGATGCCGGCGACGACGTCCTCGCCCTGCGCGTTCTGCAGGTAGTCGCCGTACACGCCCTGCGCGCCGCTGCCCGGGTCGCGGGTGAACGCGACGCCGGTGCCGGAGTCCATGCCGAGGTTGCCGAAGACCATCGCGCAGACGTTCACCGCGGTGCCGGCGTCGCTGGGGATGCGCTCGCGCCGGCGGTAGATGACCGCCCGGTCGGAGTTCCACGAGTCGAAGACCGCGTTGATCGCCAGGTCCATCTGCTCGCGCGGGTCCATCGGGAAGTCGCGGTCGCACTGCTCCCGCACGATGGCCTTGAACCGGGCGACGACGTCGCGCAGGTGCTCGGCGTCCAGGTCGAGGTCGGACTCCGTCCCCTGCTCGCGCTTCACCTCGTCGAACGCCTCGTCGAACCGCTCGCCGTCGATGCCCAGCACGGTCTTGCCGAACATCTGGATCAGCCGGCGGTAGGAGTCCCAGGCGAACCGCTCGCTGCCGGCCTGCTCGGCCAGCCCGTGCACCGACTCGTCGTTGAGGCCGACGTTGAGGACTGTCTCCATCATCCCGGGCATCGACGCCGCAGCCCCGGAGCGGACCGAGACCAGCAGCGGGTCGGCCGGGTCGCCCAGCGTCTTGCCCATGGCCTGCTCGAGCGCGGCCAGGTGCTCGCCGACCTGCGCGTCGAGCTCGTCGGGGGTGCCACCGTGCTCGAGGTAGTACCGGCACGCGTCGGTGGTGATCGTGAACCCCGGGGGGACGGGCAGCCCCAGGTTGGTCATCTCGGCGAGGTTGGCGCCCTTGCCGCCGAGCAGGTCCTTCTGGTCCTTGTTGCCCTGGCTGAAGTCGTAGACCCACGTGTCCCCGCTGGACATCGTCCGCACCTCCGCGCTCGACCGGCGGCTACCGCCTGGAAGGCGATCGTGCCGTACCGGGCGGCGCGCGGCCGGATCAGTCGATGCCGCAGATGCGGAGACCGTCCTGGCCGATGACGGTCAGCTCGGACGTCGCCCCGTCGGACCACCGCACCGGCACCAGGCGTGCGTCGCCGTCCCGGCCCACCTTCCCGAGCTCGGGGTCGCCCTCGCCCAGGTAGGCGGCGGCCACCTCGGCCGGCTGGAGCCGCGCGCGCTCGTCCTCGCAGAGCAGCGCGTGCGCCGTCTCGGTGTCGCCCGCGGCGAGCGCCGTCAGGAAGACGCCGCTCACCTCGGTCGCCTGCTCGCTGCCCGAACCGCGGAGGAGGAGCCCGAGGTACACGACGAGACCGGCGACGAGCACGGTGCCGCCGAGGATGAGGACGAGGATCTTCCCCGACCGCTGTGGGGCGCCGGTGTGCAGCGGCGCCGGTCCGTCGTCGTAGAGGAAAGGCCCCTGGGTGCTCGTCATCCGCCACTCACTTCCAGTTCGGCGCCGGCCGGCGGCCTCGGGTCGTCCCGGTCGGTGAGCCAGCCCTCGGGCAGCGCGACGGGGCGGGGAGGGGTGGTCCGCCCCCGGGGAGCCCCGAGGACGGCGGTGGGATAGGGCTGGTCGGGGATCCGCGCCAGCAGCTCGGCCAGCTCGTCGAGGCCGCTCACCATCGCCAGCGCGCGCCGCACGTCCGAGCCCACCGAGAAGCCCTTGAGGTACCAGGCGACGTGCTTGCGGAAGTCGCTGCAGCCGTGCCGCTCGCCGTGGTGCTCGGCCAGCAGCGTGGCGTGCCGGTGCATGACCGCAGCCACCTCGGCCATGGTGGGCAGCGCGCGCTGGGCCCGGCCCGCGAACGCGGCGGCGAGGTCGCCGAAGAGCCACGGCCGGCCCAGGCAGCCGCGGCCGATGACCACGCCCGCGCAGCCGGTCTCGGCGACCATCCGCAGGGCGTCGTCGGCCTCCCAGACGTCGCCGTTGCCCAGCACCGGGATGTCGACAGTCTCGACCAGCCGCGCGATCGGCGCCCAGTCGGCGGTGCCGCTGTAGAGCTGGTCGGCGGTGCGCCCGTGCAGGGTGATCGCGGCGGCGCCCTCGTCCTGCGCGATCCGCCCGGCGTCGAGGTAGGTGACGTGGTCGGCGTCGATGCCGATGCGGGTCTTGATGGTGACCGGGACGTCCTTGGCCGCGCGCACCGCCTCGCGGACGATGTTCGCCAGCAGGACGCGGTGCCACGGCAGCGCCGAGCCGCCGCCCTTGCGGGTCACCTTGGGCACCGGGCAGCCGAAGTTGAGGTCGATGTGCGCGGGGCGGGTGCCGGCCACGCCCTCGTCGACCAGCATCTCGACGGCGCGTCCCACGGTCGCCGGGTCGACGCCGTAGAGCTGGACGGAGAAGGCGTCCTTCTCGTCGGCGGTCGCGCGGATCATCCGCAGCGTCTTGTCGTTGCGCTCGACCAGCGCCCGCGTGGTGATCATCTCGCAGACGTAGAGCCCGGCCCCGAACTCGCGGCACAGCGTCCGGAACGCCGGGTTGGTGATGCCGGCCATCGGCGCGAGCACCACGGCGGGGTCGACCGACAGCGCCCCGAGCCGCAACGGCGGGAGCGCCGTCGTCGTCGGCTCGAGGGTGGCGGTCACGGCACCCAGGGTAGGCGGCGAGCCACGTCACCCCCTGCCGACGTGCAGCCGCACGGCTCGACGTCCAGCCGGCCTGTGGTGCGGCTGGACGTCGAGTGCCGCGGCTGGGCCCCGGGCGGAGGCCTCCATCCCCAGCCGGCCGGAAGGTCCACAGATCCAGCCGGCCGCCGCCGAGCCGTTCCTGGTGCCGCACCGTCAGGCCATGAGCACCGCCCCGACCCCGCCGCTCGCTGTCCGCGAACCCGCCCGTCGCCGGCTCGGGATCTTCACCAGCGCCGATCTCCTGGCCCGGGGGGTGAGCCAACGCGAGGTCGCGACGGCCGTGCGCGCCGGCGCCTGGGTGCGCCTCCGGCCCGGCGTCTTCGTCAGCGCCGTCGACCTGGCCGAGGTGGAGCGGACCGGACGTCGACCGGGCCTGGACGCACTGGCCGTCGCGGCGAGCACGGGTCGGGCGTCCGCCGTGTTCAGCGGGGCCACCGCCGCCTGGGTGTGGGGACTGCCCCGGCCGAGCGGGCAGCCGCGGATCGTGCAGCTCACCGATCCCCACCGGTGGCGTCGGGGACGGGGCTGGTCGATGGCGCACGCCCGTCTCCCCGACGAGGAGGTGACCGTGCGGGGCGCCTACCGGGTGACGACTGCCGCCCGCACCGTGGTCGACCTGTCGCGCGAGTGGCCCGAGGTCGACGCCGTGGCCGCCATCGACGCCGCCCTGCTGCGCCGGCTGACCACGCGGCACGAACTCGGGCAGGTGCTGACCCGGCAGGCGAGCGTTCCCGGGATCCCGCGGTCGGTGCGCGCGGTCGCGCTGGCAGACGGTCGGGCGGAGACCTGGCTGGAGACGCGGGGGCGGCTGACCTTCGACGCCCTGGGGCTCCCGCCCTTCGTGCCGCAGGTGGAGCTGTGGGTCGACGGACGCCTCGTCAAGGTCGTCGACGGCTGGTACGCGGACGCCGCGCTGGCGGTCGAGTTCGACGGGCGGATCAAGTACCGGCGCCCCGGCTTCGGCCGCACTCCGGAGGAGGAGCTGTGGCGGGAGAAGCGGAGCGAGGATCTGCTGCGCTCGCTGGGCGTCCGCTTCGTCCGGGTGGTCGCCGAGGATCTGGCACCCACCCGGCGGACGGAGCTCGACCGGCTCGTCCGACGTCAGCTGTCGGCGGCGGGCCCGGGCGCGCGTGCGTTCCGCGAGGTGCCGCGCACCGAGGGCCGCTGGCGCGGGGGCGTCACCGGCGACGACGGGTGGCTGGCTCTCACCGACGACCGGGTGGGGCCGGCGTGAGCAGGGTCCAGCCGCTCGAATCGCGGTTCAGCCGCGCTGCGGCGTGGCGGGAGGTCACACGGCGCGGCTGGACATCGGCCGGCGCTGGCGGACGAGGCCCTCTGACACTCTGCCCCGATGATCACGGACTGGAGCCACAACAGCTGGTACCACCGACTGCTGCTCTCCCAGGTGCCCGACGGAGCGCAGCGGGTGCTCGATGTCGGCTGCGGCGCCGGCGCGCTGGCCCGGAAGCTGGCGGGGTCGGTCCCACACGTCGCCGGCATCGATGTCTCGCCCGGGATGATCGAGGCCGCCCGGCGCGAGGCACCGCCGAACGTCACCTTCAGCGTCGGTGACGCGCTGACCCTCGACGTCGCGCCGGGCAGCTACGACGCCGTCGTCAGCTCGGCGGTGCTGCACCACCTGCCGCTGGCCGAGGCGCTGCCCCGGATGGCGGGCTGGCTCCGGCCCGGCGGCGTCCTGGCCGCGGTGGCGCTCCCCCGCGGTGACCTGCGCCGCGAGCTGCCCGTGGACGTGACCGCCGCGGCCGCCCACCACGCGCTGGGCCTGGTGTTCGCCGCGGCCCGACCGGTCACCGGGGCCGAGCTGCACCGGCAGGAGGACACCCACGACGTCATGCCGGTGGCCGACGGCACGCTGACCACCCGGGAGACCCGAGCGGCGGCCGGGGCGGTGCTCCCCGGCGTCCGCGTCCGGCGGCTGCTGTTCTTCCGCTACCTGCTGGTCTGGCAGAAGCCGGCCTGACGCCCGCCCTCGCGGGGGCGGGCGCCGGGCCGAGCGCTCAGCTGCCGACGAGGCGTGCGGCGAGGTAGGACTCGACCTGGTCCAGGCCGACGCGCTCCTGGCTCATGGAGTCGCGCTCGCGGATGGTGACGGCCTGGTCCTCGAGGGTGTCGAAGTCCACCGTGATGCAGAACGGCGTCCCGACCTCGTCCTGCCGGCGGTACCGGCGGCCGATCGCGCCGGCGTCGTCGAAGTCGACGTTCCAGTTCCGCCGCAGCGCCGTCGCCAGGTCCTTCGCCTTGGGCGAGAGGTCGGCGTTGCGCGACAGCGGCAGGACGGCGGCCTTCACCGGAGCCAGCCGCGGGTCGAGCCGGAGCACCGTGCGGACGTCGACGCCCCCCTTGGCGTTGGGCGCCTCGTCCTCGGTGTAGGCCTCGATGAGGAAGGCCATCAGCGAGCGGGTGAGGCCGGCCGCGGGCTCGATGACGTACGGCGTCCAGCGCGTGTTGGTCGCCTGGTCGAAGTAGGACAGGTCGGTGCCCGAGTGCTCGGTGTGCGTCTTCAGGTCGAAGTCGGTGCGGTTGGCGATGCCCTCGAGCTCGCCCCACTCGGAGCCCTGGAAACCGAAGCGGTACTCGATGTCGACGGTGCGCTTCGAGTAGTGCGACAGCTTCTCCTTCGCGTGCTCGTAGTGCCGCAGGTTGTCCGGGTCGATGCCGAGGTCGGTGTACCAGGACGTGCGCTGGTCGATCCAGTACTGGTGCCACTCCTCGTCGGTGCCCGGCTCGACGAAGAACTCCATCTCCATCTGCTCGAACTCGCGGGTGCGGAAGATGAAGTTGCCCGGGGTGATCTCGTTGCGGAAGGACTTGCCGATCTGGCCGATGCCGAACGGCGGCTTCTTCCGCGCGGCGCCCATGACGTTGGCGAAGTTCACGAAGATGCCCTGCGCGGTCTCCGGGCGCAGGTAGTGCAGCCCCGACTCGTCCTCGACCGGGCCCAGGTAGGTCTTGAGCATCATGTTGAAGTCGCGCGGCTCGGTCCACGCGCCCTTCGTGCCGCAGTTCGGGCAGGTGATGTCGGCCAGGCCGTTCTCCGGAGCGCGGCCCTTCTTCTCCTCGAAGGCCTCCTCGAGGTGGTCGGCCCGGAACCGCTTGTGGCAGCTCTGG
>JBEPZM010000064.1:0-12944 GCA_041640835.1 Blastococcus sp. | reverse complement strand
ATGGTGACCGCCAGCCACAACCCGCCCGACGACAACGGCTACAAGGTCTACCTGGGCGACGGCGCGCAGCTGGTGCCGCCGGCCGACCACGAGATCGAGACCGCGATCGCCGCGGTCGGCCCGGCCCGCGAGGTGCCGCTGTCGGACGAGTGGCTCACCCTCGGCGACGACGTCGCCGCCGACTACGTGGCCGCGGTGGTGGCGGCGCTGGAGCCTTCCCGCGTGGCCTCGCGCGGCTCGCTGCGGGTGGCCTACACCGCCATGCACGGCGTGGGAGCGGAGACGACGCGGGCGGTGTTCGCCGCCGCGGGGCTGGCCGAGCCGGTGAGCGTGCCCGAGCAGGACGAGCCGGACCCGACGTTCCGCACGGTGGCCTTTCCCAACCCGGAGGAGCCGGGGGCGACCGACCTGCTGAAGGCCCTGGCGGCGCGGACCGGCGCGGACGTGGCGATCGCCGAGGACCCCGACGCCGACCGCTGCGCCGTGGTCTGCGACGGCCGGCAGCTGACCGGCGACGAGGTCGGTGCGCTGCTGGCCGACTGGCTGCTGCGCCGGGGGGTGCGCGGCACGTACGCGTCGTCGCTGGTGAGCGGCTCGCTGATGCACGTGATCGCCGCTGCGCACGGGGTGCCGTCGGAGGAGACGCCGACCGGGTTCAAGTGGATCATGCGGGCCGGGTCGGACGCGGCGCCGCTGGTGTACGGCTACGAGGAGGCGCTCGGGTACTCGGTGTCGCCGTCCGTGGCGCGGGACAAGGACGGCATCTCCGCCGCGCTGGCGGTGGCCCTGCTCGCCGCGGAGCTGAAGGATTCGGGCCGGACGCTGCTGGACCGGCTCGACGAGCTCGCGCGCGAGCACGGGCTGTTCGTGACGGGGCAGCTCTCGGTGCGCGTGGAGGATCTGACGGTCATCTCCGACGCGATGGCGCGGGTGCGCGCCGCGCCGCCGACGACCCTGCTGGACCGCCCGGTGACGTTCGCCGACCTGGCGCTGGAGTCGCCGCCGGTGGACGCGGTGCGGCTGCTCGGTGACGGCGTGCGGGTGATCGTGCGGCCGAGCGGGACCGAGCCGAAGCTGAAGGCCTACCTGGAGACCGTGGTGCCGGTGCACCAGGACGCCGGGTTGATCGCCGCGCGCGGCCGCGGCGAGGACGAGCTGGACCAGCTGCGCGCGGAGATGTCGGCGGCGCTCGGGCTGTAGGGCGCGCTCACCGGGCGGTCAGGCGGGAACGCGCGTGCGGCGCAGCACGGCTGCCCACCGGTTCCGCCACAGGGACGTCGGAGGCGGCCCGTAGTCGTTGGCCGTCCTGTCGCCGCGGAAGAAGAGGACCGCGAGGCTGAGCAGCAGAACGCCGACGATCGGGATGACCAGCAGCAGCAACCACCACGCGGACCTGTTGCAGTCGTGCAGCCGCGCCACTGCGCTGGTGAGGAGCGGGACTATCAGGAGGACGGCCACCGTCTGCTCGAGCAGGCCCGCCGGCGGCAGGATGAATCCGCCGCTCTCCGTCACCATCGCGGCCTGGGGCAGGTTCCATGCCTCGTCGAGCCAGCCCGCTGCGACCGTGGCCAGTACGCCCGGCAGCACGTAGTGGAGCAGCCCGGCGGCGCGCGAGATGCGGCCTCGTCGTACGTACCAGTCCCACACGGTCATGCCTGCTCCTCGGGTCGTGCTCATCACGGGAGTCACACGCTGGCATGAACCTCGGGCTGTGCAGGTGGGTTATCCACAGGGCAGGGGTGCCGGTCGGTTGCTGGTCTGCATAGTCTCCGGCGACGGTTGACCGGAGGAGGGACGACGGGTGAGGCGACGCTGGACCCTGCGCCTGGCGGCGTGCCTCGTCGCCGGGGCGGCGGTGCTCACCGGGTGCTCGGAGAAGCAGGAAGCCGCGCAGACCCTGCCGACGAACAGCAGCGCCGCGCCCACCGAGGACGACGAACTCCCGCCGCTGGGGCCGGCCGACATGCCGATGCCTCCCGAGGCCCGAACCCAGGACGCCGCCGGCGCCGAGGCGTTCATCCGCTACTACATCGAGCTCATCAACCGGACGTCGACGGTCATGGACGCCCAGCCCCTCCGCGACCTCAGCGACGGCTGCCGCGACTGCGACCGTATCGCTGACAACGTCGAGACCGATGCCGCCGCTGGGCTTCACCGTGACGGCGGTCAGTTGACGGTCACTGGCTTCGGCGACCCAAGCGTCGAAGGCGGGTCCGGCCGGATGGCCATAGTGGTGGACCAGTCCTCGCTTCGCGTCCTCGATGGAGCCGGCCTCCCCGTGCTGGGTCGAGGTTCTGAGGCATTCACCGGCCTAACTGGCGGAGCAGCGCTCAGCTGGGCCCCCGACCGGCACACATGGATCGTCTCGAATCTGACCTTCGGATGACGGCTCCCCGATTTACCCGGGCACTCGCCTTCGTGGCAGTCCTGGTCGGATCCCTGATGACGCCGGCGCTGGCCCTCGCCGAGTCTGCCTGCGAGATCTTCTGCCCCGTCGTTGACTACGCGCCGGGGACTTTGACGGCGTCCCATGTAGACCAGACGCCGTCAGGGTGGGTCGCTAGCAACCTAGGCGACGGGACATCCCCCATCCCCGCCTTTCGCTATCAGCTCTCACACCCGTGCGTCGTCGATGACCGAGAAACAGGCGCTTGCCAGCGACTCGACTTCGACTCGTGCCCTGCGCCGCCCGACCGCGTAGTACAAGACCTAGTCATCGAACGGCAACGATTGGTCCAGCCAGACGGAACTGCTGGAGATCTCGGCGTTCCCGCGGGAACGCCCGTCGGTTCCCCCGTCGGCCCCTGGGAACGGCTCGAGCGCGGCTGCGTCGACATCACGGCGCTCAACCCGCCGCCGTCGCCCGGTGAGGTGTTCCGCTACTTCCAGACGCTGCCCCTCCCCCAGCTCCCCACCAAGCAGCAGCCACCCGGCAACGCCCTGGTCGGGCTCCCCGTCATCTTCTTCACCGACGGTCCGACCACCCAGACGTACACCCTCGACATCCGCGGCTTCACCGTCGACATCACCGCCACCGCGACCGGCTTCACCTGGCACACGGGCGACGGCACCGACCTCACCACCACGACCCCCGGCGCCCCCTACCCCCGCCACACGATCAGCCACGACTACGCCACCGGCACGTACACCGCCGCGCTCACCACGACGTGGACCGCGACCTTCAGCGTCGACGGCGGCCTCACCGCCCCCGTGCCCGGCAGCACCACCACCGACGGCACCCCGGTCACCTTCGACGTCCTCCAGGCCCGCCCGGTCCTGACGAATCCGTTCGACTGACCGATGAGTGCGGCGACCGGCCGCGGTCACAGACCCGAGGGCCACCGGGCCCATGAGAGGACGGCCATGCGCAGGATCGTGCTGCACCTGGGGATCTCGCTGGACGGCTACTTCGAGGGCCCGGACGCCGACATCAGCTGGCACCGGGTCGACGACGAGCTGCACACCTTCTTCAACAAGCTGCTCGCCGAGAGCAGCGCCTTCCTCGAGGGCCGGGTGACCTACGAGCTGATGGAGGCGTTCTGGCCCGAGGCCGACCAGGCCCCCGACGTCGAGCCGTCCGTGGCGGAGTTCGCCGCCATCTGGCGGCGCATGCCGAAGGTCGTCTACTCCCGCACCCTCGACACCCCGGGGCCCAACGCCACGGTGGTGCGCGACGTCGTCCCCGAGGAGGTGCGGGCGCTGCAGGCGCAGCCCGGCGGGGACATGGTGGTCGGCGGCCCCGTGCTGGCCGAGTCGTTCCGCCGGCACGGCCTGATCGACGAGTACCGGATCTTCGTGACCCCGGTCCTGCTGGGGAAGGGACGTCGGCTGTTCGAGGACGGCCCGCCCGCCGACCTGCGGCTGGTCGAGACGAGGGTCTTCGGCAACGGCGTCGTCATGCTGCGGTACGAGGTGGAGCGCTGACCGGAGCGGTCAGCGCGGCACGGTCTCCCGGCAACCCGAGACCAGGGCCCGCGCGGCGGTCTCCAGCACGACGACGATGTCGCGCCCGAAGCCGACGTCGCAGGGGTGCGTGCCGCCGGTGAGGGCGGCGGCCTGCAGTTCGTCGATGGCGACCGTGAAGTCGTCCACCGGCCGGTCGCCCTCGGGCAGCAGCACCAGCCTTCCGGCGTCGCCGTGCACGAAGATCTCGGTGCCGGCCGACATCGGCGCCACCGTCAGCGAGAGCGTGACCGTCGACGCGGCGCCGGACTCGTGGACGAGCGCCAGGTGCACGGTGTCACCGCGGCCCGCTGTGGCCTGCACCGCCACGACCGGCCCCAGCGCGGGCACGAGCACCGAGAGGACGTGCGGGCCGAGGTCCCACAGCGCGCCGTGCTCCTGCCGCCAGGCCGAGCCGGCGAACGGCGTCCCGGCCACCGATGCCAGCCATGACGCGGCACCGCCGGCGAGCTGGGTGCGACCGGCCTGGGTGAGCCAGGTGGAGGTCGCGACCTGGAAGCGGAACTTGAGGAAGACGACCGACGCCACGCCCGCTGCTGCGACCGCGTCGACGACGCGGTCGGCCGCGGCCGCGGTGAGCGCGACCGGCTTCTCCAGCAGCAGGTGCTTGCCCGCCGCGGCGGCCCGCTCGGCGAGCGGCGCCTGGACGTCGGGTGGCAGTGCGATCGCGACCGCATCGACCTGGTCGAGCAGTTCGTCGAGGTCGGCGAAGCCCGGCACCTCGAACCGGGCGCCCACCGCCTTGGCCTTGGCCAGGTCGCGTCCCCAGACGCCGACGAACTCCGCAGCCGGGTGTTCGGCGAGCGCCGGGGCGTGCACGCCCCGCGCCCACGGGCCGGTGCCGAGCAGCCCGAAGCGCACCCTCAGACCGAGCCGAACTGGCGATCGCCGGCGTCGCCGAGGCCCGGGACGATGTACGCGTTCTCGTTGAGCCCCTCGTCGACGCTGGCGGTGAACACCCGCAGCGGCAGCCCGCTCTGCTCGAGGCGGCGGATGCCCTCGGGGGCGGCGAGCGCGCACAGCACGGTGATCTGCGTGGCGCCGCGGGCGGTGAGCAGGCCGCAGCAGTGCACCAGCGAGCCGCCGGTGGCGAGCATCGGGTCGAGCACGAAGACGTGCCGGTCGACCAGCGACTCCGGCAGGGAGGCCATGTAGGCCTCGGGCTGGAACGTCTCCTCGTTGCGCGCGAGGCCCACGAAGCCCATCTGCGACTCGGGCAGCATGCCGTGCGCGGTGTCGGCCATGCCCAGGCCCGCGCGCAGCACCGGCACGATCAGCGGCGGGGCCGCCAGCTTGTAGCCGGTGGTCTCGACGACCGGCGTGCGGATCGTCTCCTCGGCGACGGCGAGCTCACGCGTGGCCTCGTAGACGAGCATCTGGGTCAGCTCGCGGAGGGCGGCGCGGAAGGCGGCGTTGTCGGTGCGCTCGTCGCGCATCCGGCTCAGCCGGGCTCGGGCCAGCGGATGGTCGACGACGGTCAGCTGCACGCCAGAACGGTAGCGGCCCCGCCCGGACCGGCCACACGCCCGCCCGCCCCGCGCTGTCACCGCTCACGCGGCGGCGAGCGGACGACCGCGCGCCTCGGCCGCCAGGCGCCGCTGGAGGTCCCGCTGGTGCAGGAGCACCCAGACGACGTGATCGAGATCCATCCGCTCACCGTTCACGTGCATCGCCTCCGGCAGCTCGGGCTGCCCGCCGGGGAACAGCAACCCCGCCAGGTTCCCGTCCAACGGGTCCTGGACCGCCCCTGGAGCGGCGCCGACCCCGGCCCGAGCACCCGGCGCGCTCGTGGGCCTCCGAGCGGCGAGCTCGTCGATCGGCTGGACACCGACGAAGACGCCGTCCACCGACTCGCCGGGGACCGGCAGGCCGGCCAGACCTCCGGCGAAGGCAGCGTCGCCGGCGCCCCACACACGACGTCCGTCCCGGGTGAGGACGATCAGCCGCCCGTTCCGGCGGGACATGACGAGATCCTGGTCGTGGACCAGCCCGTGGTCGACGTCGCAGAGCAGCACCAGGTTGTCGATGTCTGTCCCGCCACCGAACAGCCAGTGCCGCATGTGATGGGCGTGCAGCCGCTCGATCCGGGTCTCGGTGCAGCCCGGTCGCGCACATCCGCCGTCCCGTCGCAGCAGCGCGCGCCGCTGCGCTCGAGTGGCGAGCCGCCGCGTACGCCCCACCCCGAGAACCTCCCGGTCCCGCCCGAGCATCGTGAGGACGGTCGCGCCGCAGAGCATCCGCCGCACCTGCGCCGGGTGCAGGGCCGGACCACCCTCGAGGTAGGCCCGCCCGGCCGCCCCGTCGTCGGCCAGCACGGCGGCGTCGACGTGCACGACCACCTCGCGCAGCGGCGGATCCCCCGGTCGGCGGTCGGCGCCGCGACCCGCACGGGCCAGGGCGGCCACGGCCGTACAGCGCCGGGCCGACGTGCGCTCCCGAGCGCAGGCGATCTGTTCGCGCTCGACCGCCTCGTCGTCCGGGCCCCCTTCATCCGGGTCCTGTCCACCCGCACCCGGGGGCGCTGCGGCCGCGGCCGTGCGCTTCGCCTCCGCCCGATCGCGTCGGGCCTCCGCCTCGGTCCGCGAATCCACAGCCGCGAGGAAGTCGGCGCCCTCCTCCGGCCCGAGACGCATGCGGACGACGAGCATGCCGTCGTCGTCCCACCAGTGCTGGAACTGCCGCTTCTCGGCCACGACGCCCTCGTCCACCCGGTCGCTGCGCCGCCAGGCCCGGACCACGCGGTCGAGCTGCGAGGCAGTCGCCTCGACAGCCGACTCCAGGAGCACCTGCTCGGTCTCGGGTTCCGCGACCCGGGTGACCGCTCGGATCTTGGAGTACGAGAGCCGCCCCTCGGCGAAGGCGGCCGACAGCAGCGGCAGGTCGACCAGCGCCCGGGCTACGCGGACGTGCTCCCTGGCGGTGACCGGCGACATGCCGCACTGCCAGGCGAGCCAGTGCGCGCAGGACGTGATCCCGTGTGCGGCCCACCCTTCGCGGCGATCGAACTCGACGACGAGCTGGAGCCAGGCCGCGGTCGCGGCGGCGAGCCGGACGGCGCCGGCGGTGATCTCACTCGCCAGCTCGGGCAGTGGTCTCTCGGGCATGACGACCTCCTTCGAACGTGTGATCGAAGGTAGCGAGCGGGTCTGACAGATCCGGGCGGCTCCGAAGCGCTCGCTCGGGGGACGTCGACGGGACGCTCCCGCGGGAGCGCCCGGACCCCTGCTCTCCCGGAAAAGACCCCGAGCGCGCCCCCAGCAACGACATCGACGCTCCCGCGGGAGCGCATCGAGCAGCCACGTGGGACCGACAGTGGGCGACCGCACGCACCCGATCGGGGTGGACAGGAGCGAACACCTGTCGCAGCACAGGGGAGAATGGCCGGCATGACCCACGTGCTCGACCCCGACGCACTGTCGGACGACGCCCGGGCGCTGTCCGTGCCGCTGCCCCCGTACCGCGACGTCACCCGCTCCGACTCCGCCTTTCGCGCCTTCCTGCACGGCCTCCCCGGAGTCGACCAGGTCGGCGCCGAGGCCCGCGTGGCCCAGCTCGGCACCCGCTCGATCAAGACCACGTCCAAGGCGTGGGCGATCGACACCGCCATCTCGATGGTCGACCTCACCACGCTCGAGGGCGCCGACACCCCCGGCAAGGTGCGCAGCCTCGCCGCCAAGGCGAAGAGTCCCGACCCGACCGATCCCGCCTGCCCGCGGGTCGCCGCGGTCTGCGTCTACGGCGACCTCGCCGGTGTCGCCCGCGAGGCGCTGGGCGACAGCGGCGTCCACGTCGCGGCCGTCGCCACCGCCTTCCCCAGCGGCCGGGCCAGCCGCGCGGTCAAGCTCGCCGACGTGCGCGACGCCGTGCAGAACGGCGCCGACGAGATCGACATGGTCATCGACCGCGGTGCCTTCCTGTCCGGCCGCTACCTCGAGGTCTACGAGGAGATCGTCGCGGTCAAGGACGCCTGCGGGGACGCCCACCTCAAGGTCATCCTCGAGACCGGCGAGCTGGTCACGCTCGACAACGTCCGCCGCGCGAGCTGGATCGCGATGCTCGCCGGCGGCGACTTCATCAAGACCTCCACCGGCAAGGTCAGCCCCGCCGCCACCCTCCCGGTCGGCCTGGTGATGCTCGAGGCGGTCCGCGACTTCCGCGCCGCCACCGGCCGGCAGATCGGGTTCAAGCCCGCCGGCGGCATCCGGACGACGAAGGACGCGATCAAGCACCTCGTGCTGATCAACGAGACCGTCGGCCCGGACTGGCTGCACGCCGACTGGTTCCGCTTCGGCGCCTCCAGCCTGCTCAACGACCTCCTGCTCCAGCGCCAGAAGCTGCGCACCGGCCACTACTCCGGCCCCGATCACGTGACGGTGGACTGACCACGATGAGCACCGCGTTCGAGTACGCCCCCGCCCCCGAGTCCCGGTCGATCGTCACCATCGCGCCGTCCTACGGCCTCTTCATCGACGGCGAGTTCGTCGACGGCACCGGCGAGCCCTTCACCACTGTCAACCCGGCCACCGAGGAGGTCCTCAGCGAGGTCTCCGCCGGCAGCGAGGCCGACGTCGACCGGGCGGTCCGCGCCGCCCGCCGCGCGTTCGAGAAGACCTGGGGCCCGATGCGCCCGGCCGACCGCGGCAAGTACCTCTTCCGCATCGCCCGGCTGCTGCAGGAGCGCGCCCGCGAGTTCGCCGTCCTGGAGTCCCTGGACAACGGCAAGCCGATCCGCGAGTCCCGCGACGTCGACGTCCCCCTCGCCGCGGCGCACTTCTTCTACTACGCCGGCTGGGCCGACAAGCTCGAGCACGTCGGCCTCGGCACCCGGCCCCGCCCGCTCGGCGTCGCCGGCCAGGTCATCCCGTGGAACTTCCCGCTGATGATGCTGGCCTGGAAGGTCGCCCCCGCGCTGGCCGCCGGCAACACCGTCGTCCTCAAGCCGGCCGAGACCACCCCGCTGACCGCGCTGCTCTTCGCCGAGATCTGCCGGCAGGCCGACCTGCCCGCCGGCGTCGTCAACATCGTCACCGGCGCCGGCGACACGGGCCGCGCGGTGGTCGAGCACGCCGACGTCGACAAGGTCGCGTTCACCGGCTCCACGGACGTCGGCCGCTCGATCGCCCGGGCCGTCGCCGGCACGCAGAAGAAGCTCACCCTCGAGCTCGGCGGCAAGGCGGCGAACATCGTCTTCGACGACGCCCCGATCGACCAGGCCGTCGAGGGCATCGTCCAGGGCATCTTCTTCAACCAGGGCCACGTCTGCTGCGCGGGCAGCCGCCTGCTGGTGCAGGAGTCGATCCACGACGAGGTCGTCGCGAGCCTGCAGCGGCGCATCGGCACGCTGCGCGTCGGCGACCCGCTGGACAAGAACACCGACATCGGCGCGATCAACTCACGCGAGCAGCTGGACCGGATCCGCGAGCTGTCCGACATCGGCGAGGCCGAGGGCGCGCAGCGCTGGCAGCCGGCCGGCGAGCTGCCCGAGCGCGGCTTCTGGTTCCCCCCCACCGTCTTCACCGGCGTCTCGCCCGCCCACCGCATCGCCCGCGACGAGGTCTTCGGCCCGGTGCTCAGCGTCCTCACCTTCCGGACGCCGGACGAGGCGGTCGCCAAGGCGAACAACTCCACCTACGGCCTGTCGGCCGGGATCTGGTCGGAGAAGGGCTCCCGGATCCTGAAGATCGCCAACCAGTTGCGCGCCGGCGTGGTGTGGGCCAACACGTTCAACAAGTTCGATCCCACGTCGCCCTTCGGCGGCTACAAGCAGTCCGGCTACGGCCGCGAGGGCGGCCGGCACGGGCTGGCCGCCTACCTGAAGGGTGCCGACCAGTGATCGGGAACGACCGCCTCGCCGTGCGCAAGACCTACAAGCTCTACGTGAACGGCGCCTTCCCGCGGTCGGAGTCCGGCCGCACCTACGAGGTCACCGACGCCAAGGGTCACTTCCTCGCCAACGCCGCGTGGGCCAGCCGCAAGGACGCCCGCGACGCCGTCGTCGCCGCCCGCGGCGCCTTCGCGAAGTGGTCGGCAGCCACCGCCTACAACCGCGGCCAGGTGCTCTACCGCGTGGCCGAGGTCATGGAGGGCCGGCACGTCCAGTTCTGCGAGGAGGTCGCGGCCGGCGAGGGGCTCAGCGCCTCGAAGGCCCGCGCCGCCGTGGACGCCGCCATCGACCGATGGGTCTGGTACGCCGGCTGGACCGACAAGCTCGCCGCCGTCCTCGGTGGGGCGAACCCGGTCGCCGGTCCGTACTTCGACTTCTCGATGCCGGAGCCGACCGGTGTCGTCGCCGTCCTCGCCCCGCAGCAGTCCTCGCTGCTCGGCCTGGTCAGCGTCCTGGCCCCCGTGCTCGCGACCGGCAACACCGCCGTCGTCGTCACCTCGAAGGAGCGCCCGCTCCCCGCGGTCACCCTCGGCGAGGTGCTCGCGACCAGCGACGTCCCCGGCGGTGTGGTGAACCTGCTCACCGGCGACGCCGAGGAGCTCGGCACCTGGCTGGCCGAGCACGCCGACGTCGACGCCATCGACCTCACGGGCGCTCCGGCGAACCGGGCCATGGAGTTCGAGCGGGAGGCCGCCGGCACCATCAAGCGCGTCCTGCGCGCCCCGGCGGCCGAACCGGACTGGGCCGCCGACCCCGGTCTGGCGCGGATGACGCCGTTCCTGGAGACCAAGACGGTCTGGCACCCCATCGGCCTGTAGGCGGCTCAGCCGCCGTCGACGAGCCCTTCGAGCAGCTCCCGGAGCGGCCGCAGGTCCTCGCGGGGCGGCAGCCCGGTCAGCGTCTCCAGCCACAACCCGTTCCCGACCAGCACCACGAGGCGGGCGAGCACAGGGTCGGGGATGCGCTCCCCGAGCGCCCCGGCCCAGGCCTGGTCGGCCTCCTCAAGCACCGCACGGGCGGCGGGCTGACCGGCGCCGGCGAGCCTCAGGACGGCCTGGCTGGTGCGGGTCAGCGCCGCCGGCGTCCCGGAGGACGACGAGCTGAGCCAGTAGGCCACCGGTCCCTCCGTCGCGGTGCGCAGCGCCTCGACGTCCTCGGCGACCTGTGCGCGCAGCCGGTCGGCGAGGCCGTCGACCAGCGCCTCCTTGCTCGGGAAGTGGTAGAGCAACCCACCCTTGGAGACCCCGGCGGCCGCGGCCACCGCGTCCAGCGTCGCCGCCACGCCGACGTCGTCCACCAGCAGGTGCTCGAAAGCGTCGAGGATCTGGGCGCGCTGTGAGGGTCGGGCCATGCGAGTTACTGTACCGTCTGGACGGTATTGCAACGACGACGGGACGAGAACGACATGAGCACCGCCCCTCCGGCGCACGGGGCCGACCACCGCACCATCCCCCTCGCCGGGCGACGGGAATGGCTGGGGCTCGCGGTCCTGATGCTCCCCGTGCTGCTGGTCTCCGTGGACAACACGGTGCTCACCTTCGCCGTCCCGTCGATCACCCGGGCCCTGGCACCGAGCGGCACCGAGCTGCTCTGGGCCGTCGACATCTACCCGCTGCTGCTGGCCGGCCTGCTGGTCACCGCCGGCAGCCTCGGCGACCGCTTCGGCCGCCGACGCATGCTGCTGCTGGGCTCGGCCGGTTTCGGCGCCGCCTCCGTGCTCGCCGCCTACGCGCCGGACATCCGGTGGCTGATCGCCGCGCGCGCCCTGCAGGGCGTCTTCGGCGCGGCGCTCATGCCCTCGACGCTCTCCCTGCTGCGCAACCTGTTCCTGGACCAGCAGCAGCGCCGGCTGGCGATCGCCGTCTGGGCGTCGGGCTTCGCCGGCGGCGCGGCGCTGGGCCCGGTCCTCGGCGGGGCACTGCTCGAGCGCTTCTGGTGGGGCTCGGTGTTCCTGGTGAACGTGCCGGTGCTGGCGTTCCTCCTCTCGGCCGGCCGCCTGCTGCCGGAGTCGCGGGATCCCGCACCCGGGCCGCTGGACCTCGTGAGCGTCGCCCTGTCGCTGACCACGATGCTGCCGCTGGTCTACGCCATCAAGACCCTCGCCGGCGGATCGCCCGGCCCGCTCGCGGCGGCGGCCGCCGTCCTCGGCCTCGGCAGCGGCGTCGCCTTCGTCCGCCGCCAGCTCACCCGTCGGGCCCCGCTGCTGGACCTCCGGCTCTTCCGCGACCGGGTCGTCACCGCGGCGATCAGCGCCAACCTGCTCATCATCGCCGCGCTCTCCGGCCTGCTGCTGCTCGCCTCGCAGTACCTGCAGCTGGTGCTCGGCCGCAGCCCGATGGACGCCGGCCTGCTGCTCGTCCCGGGGCTGCTCGCCTCGGTCGCCGGCGGGCTGGCCGCGGTGCCCCTGGCGCGGCGGTTCCCGGTGCGCCGGCTGGTGCTCGCCGGCCTGCTGCTCGCCGCCGTCGGCTACGTCGTCGCGACCCGGCTGGGCACCGGCACCTCGGCCGCGCTCGTCGTCGTGGCGTTCGGCCTGGTCGCAACCGGGGCCGGGCTGGCCGAGACGCTGACCAACGACGCCATCCTGACCGCCGCTCCCCCGGAGCGCGCCGGCCAGGCCAGCGCGGTCAGCGAGACTGCCTACGAGCTGGGCACCGGCCTGGGCGTCGCGGTGCTCGGCAGCGTCCTGGGCGCGGTCTACACCGCGGACCTGGTGCTGCCCGCGGGTCTGGACGCCGGGGAACGGGAGGCCGCGGGCACCCTCGGCGGCGCCTTCGACGTCGCCGACCGGCTGCCCCCGGACACCGCGACGGCGCTCACCGACAGCGCCCGGGAGGCGTTCACCGCCGGCATGGACCTGACCGCCGGCATCGGGGTGGCCGTGACGCTCGCCGCCGCCGCGGTAGAGCTCGGGCGTCAGGCAGTCGACGATGACGGTTCCGCGCTGCCCGAGGGCGGCGACAACGTCCTGCTTCGAAGCGATCCACCCCGGGCGCACGCGAGGCGTGAAGTTCGCCGGCTCGACGACGGGGACATCGGTCGACAGGGCGCGCTGATCCGCCTGCCTTTGACGCAAGCCGCCGTCGAGCACGCGCACCCG
>JBEPZM010000063.1:0-12957 GCA_041640835.1 Blastococcus sp. | reverse complement strand
GTGCGGGTGCCGCGGCGACGCGGGGGGCGGCCTGGCGGCGGGCCCGGCTGTGCGCCGCGACGGTGCGCAGGTCGCGCAGCGCCTCCCACATCGAACCGGCGCCGATCCGGCTGGTGAACTCGTAGTCCAGCACCACCGGCGCCTCCTGGATGCGGGCGCCGGTCTCGACGAGCATGCACATCATCTCGAGGTCGAAGGCGAAGCCGGAGACCCGGAGGTCGGCCATGACCGGCGCGGCGACCGACCGGCGCATCGCCTTGATCCCGGTCTGGGTGTCGCCCAGGTTCACACCGAGCGCCAGGCGGGTGAGCAGGCGGAAGGTGCGGCTGGCCACGCGTCGCACGAGCGGGTAGCTGACGGCCGACTCCGGGTGCACCTTCGAGCCGACGACGACGTCGGCGACGTCGGCGTCCAGCCGGTCGAAGAAGCCGGGGAGCACCGAGGGGTGCAGGTCCAGGTCGCCGTCCATGAACGCGACCAGCGGGTTGGTCGCGTGCCGGAAGCCGTACCGGAGCGCGTAGCCCTTGCCCTGGTTGGGGAAGTACTCCAGCACGGTGACCTGCGGCAGGCCCAGCGCGCGGGCCTCCTCCGCCGTCCCGTCGGTGCTCCCGTCGGACACGACGAGGATCTCGTAGGGCCGGCCGGTGCCGTCGAGGACCTCGGCCAGGCGCGTCACCGCGGCGCCGATGCTGGCGGACTCCTGGTAGGCGGGGACGACGACGGAGACCGCCGTGAGCTCAGTGGTATTCACGGGTCATCAGGTCCTTCACGACGATGTCCGACGGTGAGATGCGCAGGGTCTGGGGCGGGCGGCGCCGTTCGGCGTGGGACCGCAGGAAGCGCTGGAGGGCGTCGACGTCCCACCCGGAGAGCTCGGCGTTCTCGCCCAGCCCGTCCTGGCGCTCGGTCTCCTTGCGGTGCACCAGCGTGGGGACGCCGAGCAGCGCGGCCTCCTCCTGGACGCCGCCGCTGTCGGTGACGACGAACGAGGCGCCGGCGAGCAGGTCGGTGAACTCCGCGTGCGGGACCTTGTCCAGGACGGTGAAGAGCTCCGCGGGCAGCGCGTCGAGCCGGCTGCCCAGGACGTGCCGCGCCTGGTCGTCGGCCACGAGGACCATCCGGTGCGGCGCGTGCTGCTGGAGCGCGGCGAGCGTCCGGTCCGCCAGCCCGGCGGCGGTCAGGAACTCGAACCGGTGCAGCAGGACCAGGCCGTAGGGGTCGGTCTCCGACGGCCGGGCGGAGGGGGCCCGGTCCAGGACGGCGTCGACGACGGTGTTGGCACCGGTGGGGACGACACCGTCGCGGCCGGCGAGCACCGCGGCCGCGGCGTCGGACGGGGCGTAGTGGACGTCGGCGAGCCGGCCGACGATGCGCCGGTCCAGCTCCTCGGGGAACGGGTGCCGCCAGTTGCCCGAGCGGAGCCCGGCCTCGACGTGCGCGCAGTCGGCACCGAGCAGCTTGGCCAGGACGGCGCCGACGACGCTGGTCATCGTGTCGCCGTGGACGACGAGCACGCTGCGCCCGCCGCTGCGCAGCCGCCGCCGGGCGGACCACCCGTGGCGCAGCACCCAGGCGAGGATCTGGCCGAGCCAGACGACCACGTCGGCGGGCCCGGCGAGGGGCTTGCCGCCCCGGCCGTTGGCCAGCACGTGGTCCGGCGCCGGCAGCCCGAGGCCGGGCAGCGCGCGCAGGACGGTGTCGGACTGCTGGAGGGTCAGCCACTGCTCGTAGTCCACGCCCTGGGCGGCGAGCCGCCGGGCGACCGGAGCCAGCTTGATGGCCTCGGCGGTGGTGCCGTAGACGAAGACGATCACGCCGCCACCTCCGACACGACGGGCAGGTTGCGGCGGGTCGAGCGCAGCAGGTGCCCGTGCACGGCCAGGCCGCGCAGCAGCCCGGCCCAGTACGGGGCGGCGAAGACCGGCACGTAGGTGAGGTAGGCCCGGAGCCCCTTCGCGGGGCAGTGCCTGCGCGCCGCCAGGGCGGCCGGCGCGGCGAGGCCGACGACGGCGATGCCGGCGAGCGCGCCCAGCACGGTCCACGCCTGCGCGGTCACCAGCACCGCGAGCAGCGCCAGCCCGACGACCGGGGCAGCGGCCAGTCCCACGAGGGCGGCGTTCCAGCCCGCCGACGTGCCGGCGAAGCTGTCCACCAGGAAGGTGCCGCGGCCGAAGCTGTGCCGCACGAAGTCCCGGACGTTGCCGCGCGGCCGGTAGACGGCCAGGAAGCCGGGGTCCAGGCGGATCGGGATCTGCACCGCGATGTGGCGGATCAGCTTGGTGTCGTCGCTGGCCAGGGCGGCGTCGCCGGTCGGCCACGCCACGCGGCAGGCGTCGACGAGGAGCTGCCGCGGGGCGATGAAGACGCCCGTGCCCTTCGGGTGCTGGTTGAAGGTCTCGAGGCCGAACTCGACCGGCTCCGGGGCACCCAGGTAGCTGCCCCAGAAGACGTGCGTGAGGACCTCCCAGAAGTGCCCGACCAGGGGCGCCTCGGGATCGGTGACGCAGTGGCCGTTCCAGACGGTCTTCCGCGGGTCGGTGGCCATCACTGCCTCGACGTGGGCGAGGCTGCCCGGGCCGAGGAGGACGCGGCTGTCCAGGAGGAGCACCTGCTCGGCCCGGACCTCCTGGAGACCGGCCCAGCGGGCGAGGAACCGGCCCTTGTTCTCCTGGCGCACGACCCGCAGCGCGACCGGGAAGGTGGCGGCGAGGGAGGTGATCAGCTCCGCGGTGCCGTCGGTCGACCCGTCGTCCACGACGACGACCTCGGCGGTCCACGAGGTGGCCGAGAGTGCGGTGGCACAGGCCTCCAGGGTGGACGGCAGCCACTCGGCGGAGTTGTAGGACGGGATCACGACGCTGAGGTCGGGGAGCTCGCGCTCGCTGTGACCCACATGTCCCCCTTGCCCGACCGACCGCAGTGCGGGCCGCCGGTGTTGTTGTGTGTAGCGGCGCCGTTGCCCGCCGTAATGATTGCCAGAACTGTTTCGTTCCGAGGGCCGGACACGCGGGCCTGTGACTCGTGTGGCGACGGAACGGAGCACCGGAGTGGCGCACGAGAAAGCGTTACTCAGCGCTACGTTCTAGGTGCAGAAAGTACCAGCGGCGAGACGGAACGGTCACCCTCGGAACTGCGTGTCACCGCAGCTTTACTGGGCGAGATGTGCCGAAGAGTCGACACGGACCTCGGCTCTTCCGGGCACGGCGGCGGGGTGGGCCGGCCGGCTACTCGCCGGGTGCCGCCAGGAACGTCTCGCGGAGCTGCCGGGCGGCCAGCGCGGGCGTGAGCTCGCCGGCGAGCACCGCCTTCTCCAGCGTCGGCGCCATCGCCCGGACGCCCGGGTGCGCCCGCAACGCGTGCTCCAGGCCGTCCCGGACCAGCTGCCAGGTCCAGCGCACCTGCTGGCTGCGGCGCTTCTCGTCGAACTCCCCCGAGGCCTTCATCCGGTCCTGGTGCTCGACCAGCTTGGCCCAGACCTCGTCCAGGCCGTCCCCGGTGAGGCCGGCGCAGGTGAGCACCGGCACGTCCCAGGTCTCGCCGTGGCCGCGCAGCATCCGGATCGCCTGCGCCAGCTCGCGGGCAGCCTTGCGCGCCCCCGGCGCGCCCTCGCCGTCGGCCTTGTTCACGGCGATGACGTCGGCGATCTCGAGGATGCCGCGCTTGATGCCCTGCAGCTGGTCGCCGGTGCGGGCCAGGGTGAGGAAGAGGAAGGAGTCGACCATCTCGGCGACGGTGATCTCCGACTGGCCGACGCCGACGGTCTCCACGAGGACGACGTCGTAGCCGGCGGCCTCCACGACGACCATCGACTCGCGGGTCGCCTGCGCGACGCCGCCGAGCGTCCCCGACGTCGGCGACGGACGGATGAAGGCGGCCGGGTCGACCGAGAGCCGGGACATGCGGGTCTTGTCACCGAGGATCGACCCGCCCGACCGGGCCGACGACGGGTCGACGGCGAGCACCGCCACCTTCGAGCCCGCGGCGGTGAGCGTCACCCCGAGCTGGTCGATGAACGTCGACTTGCCCACGCCGGGGACGCCGCTGATGCCCACGCGGCGCGCTCCCCCGGCGTGCGGCAGCAGCTCGACGAGCAGCTCCTGCGCCCGCTCGCGGTGGTCCCCGCGGCGCGACTCGACCAGGGTGATGGCGCGCGCCATCACCCGCCGGTCGCCCGCGAGCACCCCCTCGACGAGCGCGGGGACGTCGACCGGCCGCCCCCGGGGGGCAGAACTGGCCATTTCTGCCCCTCCCTCGGGGCCCATCAGTGACCGAGACGCTGCGACAGGGTCCGCAGCAGCTCCTGCGCCGCCTCGGCGATGACGGTGCCGGGCGGGAAGACCGCCGCGGCACCCATCTCCTTGAGCGTGGGGACGTCGTCGGGCGGGATGACGCCGCCGACGACGATCAGCACGTCGTCGGCACCGAGCTCGGCCAGCGCCGTCTTCAGCGCCGGGACGAGCGTGAGGTGCCCGGCCGCGAGCGAGGAGACGCCGACGACGTGCACGTCGGCCTCCACCGCCTGGCGGGCGACCTCGTCGGGCGTCTGGAACAGCGGGCCCACGTCGACGTCGAAGCCGAGGTCGGCGAAGGCGGTGGCGATGACCTTCTGGCCGCGGTCGTGGCCGTCCTGGCCCATCTTGGCGACCAGGATGCGGGGACGACGCCCCTCGGCCTCCTCGAACGCCTCCGCCATGCGGCGGGTCTCCTCCATGGGGCTGTCCTCTCCGGCCTTGCGCCCGACCATCGCCTCGTCGCGGTAGACGCCGGAGATGGTGCGCACCTGCCCGGCGTGTCGGCCGTAGACCTCCTCGAGGGCGTCGGAGATCTCGCCGACGGTGGCCTGGGCGCGGGCGGCGTCGACGGCGAGCTTGAGCAGGTTGTGCTCCAGCCCGCTCTCCCGCCGTCCCTCGGCCGCGGCGCGGGCGGCGCCGGTGAGCCGGCGCAGCGCGTCCTGCACCGCCCCCGCGTCGCGGGAGGCCCGGAGCTGCTCGAGCTTGGCCTTCTGCTGGGCCAGCACGTCGGCGTTGTCCACCTTGAGCACGTCGATGGCCTCGTCGGCGTCGACCCGGTACTTGTTCACGCCGATGACCGGCTGGCGGCCGGAGTCGATGCGGGCCTGCGTGCGGGCCGCGGCCTCCTCGATGCGCAGCTTCGGGATGCCCTCGTCGATGGCCTGCGCCATGCCGCCGGCCTCGGTGACCTCCTGGATGTGCGCCCACGCGCGCCGGGCCAGGTCGTAGGTCAGCTTCTCGACGTAGGCCGAGCCGCCCCACGGGTCGATGACCCGCGTGGTGCCCGACTCCTGCTGGAGCAGCAGCTGGGTGTTGCGGGCGATCCGGGCGGAGAAGTCGGTCGGCAGCGCCAGCGCCTCGTCCAGGGCGTTGGTGTGCAGCGACTGGGTGTGCCCCTGGGTGGCGGCCATGGCCTCCAGGCAGGTGCGGACGACGTTGTTGTAGACGTCCTGCGCGGTCAGCGACCAGCCCGAGGTCTGCGAGTGGGTGCGCAGCGCCAGGGACTTCGGGTTCTGCGCGCCGGCCTCCTTGACCAGCCGGGCCCACAGCAGCCGCCCGGCGCGGAGCTTGGCGACCTCCATGAAGAAGTTCATGCCGATGGCCCAGAAGAAGGACAACCGCGGCGCGAACGCGTCGACGTCGATCCCGGCGTCCTTGCCCGCCTTCAGGTACTCGACGCCGTCGGCGAGCGTGTAGGCCAGCTCGAGGTCGGCCGTCGCCCCGGCCTCCTGGATGTGGTACCCGGAGATCGAGATGGAGTTGTAGCGCGGCATCTCCTTCGAGGTGAAGGAGAAGATGTCGCTGATGATCTGCATCGAGGGCTTGGGCGGATAGATGTAGGTGTTCCGCACCATGAACTCTTTGAGGATGTCGTTCTGGATCGTGCCGGTGAGCTGCGCGGGCGTCACGCCCTGCTCCTCGGCCGCGACGATGTAGAGCGCCAGCACGGGCAGCACCGCGCCGTTCATCGTCATCGACACGCTCATCTTGTCCAGCGGGATGCCGTCGAACAGCTGCCGCATGTCCAGGATCGAGTCGATCGCGACGCCGGCCATGCCGACGTCGCCGACCACGCGCGGGTGGTCGGAGTCGTAGCCGCGGTGGGTGGGCAGGTCGAAGGCGACGCTCAGCCCCTTCTGGCCGGCGGCCAGGTTCCGCCGGTAGAAGGCGTTGGACTCCGCGGCGGTGGAGAACCCGGCGTACTGCCGGACCGTCCACGGCTGGGTCGTGTACATCGTCGGGTAGGGCCCGCGCAGGAACGGCGGGAGACCCGGGAGGGTCTCGAGGAAGTCCAGCCCGTCGAGGTCGGCCGGCGTGAACAGCGGCGGCACGGCGATGCCCTCGGGGGTCTCCCAGGTCGCCTCCTCGACGCTGCGCCCGGTCGTCTCCTCGAACGCCTTGGCCCACTCGTCTGCCGAGCCGGCACCGGCCGGGCGGCCCAGCTCGACGCCGCTGAAATCGGGGATGGCGGTCATGCCTGCACTCCTTCGAGGCCCAGCTGCGCGTGGACGGTGCGGAGCACGTCCAGGGCGTCGCATCCGGCGTACACGTAGCCGTCGACGCCGTCGACGGCGAGGTCGGGCTTGCCGGCCAGCCACACCTGCGTGGCGCCGGCGTCCTTGAGCGCGGCGGCCAGCCCGGCCGCCTGCTCGGCGTAGTCCTTGTCGGTCCCGCAGATGCAGGCGACGGTCGTGCCCGCCTCGCGGAGGCCCTCGGCCAGGTCGGCGGCCGACGTCGCCAGCCCGCCGGCCTGGAACAGGTTGCCGGCGAAGCCCGCCCGCGCGGTGTGCCGGGCGATCGGGCCGATCGTGGCCAGGTAGACGGTGGGCCGCCGGCCCGCGGCGTCCGCCGCGTCGCGCAGCGCCTCGAACTCCTGCGCGGCGCGGACGCGGGGCAGCCCGCCGGTCGGGTGCAGGTCCGCTGCGGGCTGCCGCTCGGGCAGCTTCTCGGTGAGGTTCGGGAACTCGCTGACGCCGGTGATCGCGTCGGCCCGGGTGGCCAGGCGCTTGGCGCGGGCGTCCCAGGCGGTGGCGATGCGGTCGCGGACGAGGCCGGAGTCCAGGGCCGCGGCCAGGCCGCCGGCGCGCTCGATCTCGGTGAACCAGTCCCAGGCGGCCCGGGCCAGCTCGTCGGTCAGCGACTCGACGTACCAGGAGCCGCCGGCCGGGTCGAGGACGCGGGCCAGGTGCCCCTCCTCCACGAGCAGGCTCTGGGTGTTGCGGGCGATCCGCCGGGCGAAGGAGTCCGGCAGGCCGAGCGCGGCGTCGAAGGGCTGCACGGTGACGGAGTCGGCGCCACCCACGCCCGCGGCGAAGCAGGCGACGGTGGTGCGCAGCATGTTGACCCACGGGTCGCGCCTCGTCGTCATCACCGAGGAGGTGACGACGTGCTGGCGCTGGCCGCGCGCCTCCGGGGCGGCGCCGCTCACCTCGCCGACGCGGTCCCACAGCCGGCGGGCGGCACGGAGCGCGGCGATGGTCGTGAACTGGTCGGCGGTGGCGCTGTAGCGGAACTCGAGCTGGCGGAACGCCTCGTCGACGCCGAGCCCGCCATCGGTGAGCGCGCGCAGGTAGGCGACACCCGCGGCCAGCGAGCAGCCGAGCTCCTCGACGGCGGAGGCCCCGGCGTCGGCGAAGACCGTGCCGTCGACGACGACGCTGCGCAGGTCCGGGTACGCCGCGGCCCGGCGGGCGAGGGCGGCCAGCCCGGAGAGGTCCTGCGCCTGCCCCGAGGCGGCGTGCGCGCCGAGCGGGTCGAGGCCGAGCGAGCCGCCGGGCGCGATCGGCTCGTCGGTGTCGCTGCGTGCGTCGAGGAGGTCGAGGAACGCCTCGGCGGCGGCGACTCCCCCGCCGGCCCCGACGCCCGAGACGCTGACGGGTGCGAGGTCGAGGTAGACGTCGGCGAGCACGTCGCCCAGCCGGTCGGCCGGCACCGCGCCCTCACCGACGACCAGCCACAGCGAGGTGACGCCGTTCTCCAGGTCGGCGGCGATCGCCTCCTTGGTCACGGCGGCGTCGGGGTGGGCGTGCCGCTGGCGGACGTCCCAGCCGGCGGGCACGTCGCCGTCCGGACCGCCGGCGGCGCCGGTCGCGCCGGCCCGGGAGCCGCGCACGAAGAGCGGGAGCCCGGGCACGCCGACGGCCGTGGGCAGGTCCGCCGCGTCCTCGGCGGTGTACAGCGGGGCGACGGTGACGCCCGGGGCGACGGGACGGCGCAGGGCCTCCTCGACCGGCTCGGGCAGGTCCTCCCGGCCGGCCTTCCGCAGGACACCGGCGACCAGGTCGCGCCACTGGTCGCGGGTCACCGCGGGGAACTCGGCGGCGAGACCGAGGTCCTCGGGCACCTCGTGCTCGCTGGGGACCTGCACGTCCGCCGGCGCCGGCGCCGCGTCGCTGCTGTGCTGCTCGGTGGAACTCATGCTCGGTGTGGCTCCTCGTCGGCTCGTCGCGCAGCAGTGTCTCCGGGAGCGTGCCGCCCCGTGCGGCCGGGTGCCGGGAGGCCGTCCCCCGAGGGGGAGGCGGCATCGGCCTCGAGGGCGTGCAGCGCGGCGCGGGCGAGCAGCCGGACACCCACCTCGAGCGCCCGCTCGTCCACGTCGAAGGTGCCGCGGTGCAGGTCCAGTTCCGCTCCCCCGCCGTGCGTGCCGAGCCGGGCCAGCGCGATCGGCAGGACGTCGGCGAACCAGCCGAAGTCCTCCCCGCCCATGCTCTGCGGGGAGAGGACGACGCCGTCGGCGCCCACCGTCTCCAGGGCGGCGGAGCGCAGCAGCGCGACCGAGCGCGGGTCGTTGACCACGGGCGGCACGCCCCGGACGTAGTCGACCTCGACGGCGGCGCCGGTGGCGGCCGCGACCTTGGCCACGAGCGCGCGGATGATCTCCTCCGCGCCCTGCCAGGCGTCCCGGTCGAGCACCCGGACGGTGCCGCGCAGCGTGCCCCGCTGCGGGATGGCGTTGGCCGCGACGCCGGCGTCCACCGAGCCCCAGACCAGCGACATCCCGGCGCGCGGGTCGACCTGCCGGGAGAGGAGCCCCGGCAGCTCGGTGATCAGCCGGCCGAGGGCGTCGACGAGATCGACGGTCAGGTGCGGGCGCGCGGTGTGCCCGCCGGGGCCGGTGAGCGTGACGTCGATGCGGTCGCAGGCCGCGGTGATCGCGCCGGTGCGCAGCCCGACCTGCCCCACCGGGACCGAGGGGTCGCAGTGCAGGGCGAACGCCCGGGTGGCGCCGTCGAGCACGCCGGAGGCGACCACCTGCGTCGCGCCGCCGGGCACGGTCTCCTCCGCGGGCTGGAAGATGCAGCGCACCCGGCCGGGCAGCCCGTCGACGGTCGCCAGCGCCAGGGCGACCCCGAGCACCACGGTGGTGTGCACGTCGTGGCCGCAGGCGTGGCACATGCCCGGCGTCGTGGAGGCGTACGGGACGTCCTTGAGGTCGGCCAGCGGCAGCGCGTCGATGTCGCCGCGCAGCACGACCGTCGGCCCGGGCCCCTCCCCCACCTCGACGACCAGCCCGGTGCCGCCGGGCAGCCGCACCGGCGACAGCCCGGCATCGCGCAGCCGCTGCTCCAGGAAGGACGTCGTCCCGACCTCCTGGTAGGCGATCTCGGGGTGCGCGTGCAGGTGCCGGCGGACGGCGACCAGCTGCGGTGCGTGGGCCGCCACCCACTCGTCCACCGCGGCGCCGAGCTTCTCGACGACGGGGGTCATCCGGGCAACCCGTCCCGCATCTCGGCGAGCAGGCTGTCGACCACCGGCTTCAGGTCGCCGCCCGAGGCGGCCGCGACCGCGCGCTGCCGCTGGTAGGAGGCCCCGACGTCGAGCACCCGGAGCACGTCGGCCAGCTCGGCCTCGCAGCCCAGCCGCTTGGCGGTGGGCATCAGCTCCTCGACCAGCTCCCGGATCGCCTGCCGCACCGGGCGGACGGTGCCCTTGTCGTCGACGACGATGTCGGCGTCCAGGCCGTACCGGGAGGCGCGCCACTTGTTCTCCCGCAGCACCCACGAGGCCGGCGTCGGCAGCGTGTAGCCGCGGTCGAGCTGGGTGTCGAACTGCTCGACGAGGCACTGCGCCAGGGCGGCCACCGCGCCGATCTCGTCGAGCGTGGGCAGGCCGTCGCAGATGCGCAGCTCGACGGTGCCGAAGTCCGGGTGCGGGCGGACGTCCCACCACACCTCGCGCACGCTCTCGATCGACTTCGTGGAGATCAGCGTCTCCATGTACTCCTCGAACTCCGACCAGTCCGCCAGCTGGTACGGCAGCCCCGCCGTCGGCATGCCCTCGAAGATCTTGGTGCGGGACGACGCGAGCCCGGTGTCGCAGCCGACCCAGTACGGCGACGACGACGAGAGCGCCAGGAAGTGCGGGATGTACTGGCACAGCGCGTTGACGATGGGGATCGCCTTCTCCGGCGCCCGCACCCCGACGTGCACGTGGACGCCGAAGATCTGCATCCGGCGGGCCATCCACTGCATCCGCTCGACCAGCTCGAGGTAGCGCTCCTTGGGCGAGATCAGCTGGCTCTGCCAGTCGGTGAACGGGTGCGTGCCCGCGCACATCAGGCCCAGGCCGCGCCGCTCGGCAGCAGCGGCGACCTCGGCGAGGGTGCCGGCCAGGTCGGCCTTCGCCTCCGCGACGGTGGTGCAGATGCCGGTGATGATCTCGACGGTCGACTGCAGCAGCTCGTGCTTGGCCTTGGGGTGCTCCTCGGCGCCGTCGGGGCGCAGCTCCTCGAGGATCTCCACGGCGCCGGGCACCAGTTCCCGGCTCGCCAGGTCGACGAGCTGCAGCTCCCACTCCACGCCGAGGCTGGACCGCTCGGACGACCGGAAGGGGATCTCCACCTGCCGGAGTCTAGGGAGCCGCGGCGGCGGCCACCCGGCGACGGAGCACCGTCACCCGTTAGCGTCCCTACGTGGACCAGCACCCCGGCACCGACCCCCAGTCCATCGCCGCGCTCGCGGCCGACGACCTCACGACGGCGCTCGGCGGGCCGCACGACGTCGCCGTCGTGATGGGCTCCGGCTGGGCTCCCGCGGCCGATGCCTTCGGCCCCGCGGAGTACAGCGTCGCCATCGGCGAGCTGCCCGGGTTCGCCGCCCCGACGGCGATGGGCCACGGCGGCGAGGTGCGCTCGGTGCGGGTCGGCGACCGCAAGGTGCTGCTCTTCCTCGGCCGGACGCACCTGTACGAGGGCCGCGGCGTGGAGCCGGTCGTGCACGGGGTGCGCACCGCGGCGGCCGCCGGCGTGAAGACGGTCCTGCTCACCAACGCCGCCGGCGGGCTGGCACCCGAGCACCGGGTCGGCCAGGCCGTGATCATCTCCGACCACCTGAACCTCACCGCGCGCTCCCCGCTGGTGGGCGGGCGCTTCGTCGACCTCACCGACCTCTACTCGTCCCGGCTGCGCGCCCTGGCCCGCGAGCTGGACCCGACCCTGGTCGAGGGCGTCTACGCCGCGCTGCCCGGCCCGCACTACGAGACGCCGGCCGAGATCCGGATGCTGCGCACGATGGGCGCGGACCTGGTGGGCATGTCCACGGCGCTCGAGGCGATCGCCGCGCAGGCCGAGGGCCTGGAGGTGTTCGGGCTGTCGCTGGTCACCAACGCCGCGGCGGGGGTCACCGGCGAGAAGCTCGACGGCGACGAGGTCATCGCCGCCGGCCGCGAGGCCGCCGGCCGGCTCGGGGAGTTCCTGGTCCGCTTCATCGGGCAGCTGCCGTCGTGAGCGGTCCGGTGCTGGTGACCGGTGCGGCGGGGCTGATCGGCACCGTCCTGCGCGGCGGGATGCCCGAGGCCGGCTGGTCCGTCCGCAGCCTGGACGTCGTCCCGGTGCCCGAGCCCCGTCCGGGCGAGGAGCACCTGGTCGCCGACACCACCGACCTCGAGGCCATGACCGAGGCGAGCCGCGGTGCGTCCGCCGTCGTCCACCTCGCCGGCATCGCCACCGAGTCGACCTGGCCGGCGATCGCGCACACCAACATCGACGGCACGTACTGCGCGCTCGAGGCCGCGCGCCGGGCCGGCGTCGGCCGGGTGGTGCTGGCCAGCAGCAACCACGCCACCGGCTACACGCCGCGCCCCGACGGCGGCCTGCTGCGCGAGGTGGACGCCCCGCCCCGGCCGGACACCTACTACGGCGTCTCGAAGGTGACGATGGAGGCGCTCGGCTCGCTCTACGCGGACCGCTACGGCATGGACGTCGTCTGCCTGCGGATCGGCAGCGCCTTCCCCGAGCCGACGACCACCCGGCAGCTGTCCACCTGGCTCTCCCCCGGCGACACGGTGCGGCTGGTGGACGCCGCGCTGCGGGCGCCCTCGCCCGGTTTCGCCGTCGTCTGGGGCGTCTCGGCGAACACCCGCAACTGGTGGGACCTGACCGCCGGCCGCGCGCTCGGCTACGAGCCGGCCGACGACGCCGAGTCCTACGCCGCGGCGCTGATCGCCGTGCACGGCGAGCCCGACCTGTCCGACCCGGTGCACGGCCGCGTGGGCGGGGAGTTCACGACGGCCGCCTTCGACTCCGAGCACTTCGACGCGTGAGGGACCACTGCCCGGCATGACCCACGACCTCTTCGCCACCGCCCGCGCCTGGGCCGACGCCGATCCGCACGACGGCGACCGGGCCGAGATCGAGGCGCTCATCGAGGCGGAGAACCGGGCCGAGCTCGACAGCCGGTTCGCCGGCCCGCTGACCTTCGGGACGGCGGGGCTGCGCGGGCCGCTGCGCGCCGGGCCGGCCGGCATGAACGCCGCCGTCGTCACCCGCGCCGCCGCCGGGCTGGCCGGCTGGCTGCAGGGTTCCGGGTCCGGCGGTGGCGGCGTGGTCATCGGCTTCGACGCCCGCCGCCGCTCCGACGAGTTCGCCCGGATCTCCGCGTCCGTGCTCGCCGCGGCCGGGTTCGCGGTGCAGGTGCTCCCCCGGGCGCTGCCCACGCCGGTGCTGTCC
>JBEPZM010000062.1:0-13191 GCA_041640835.1 Blastococcus sp. | reverse complement strand
CCCGGGCAGCCTGGGCCGGCCGTCCTCGCCGGGCACGTGGACTGGGCGGGTCGCCCCGGGGTGTTCGCCGGGCTGCACCGCCTCACCCCCGGCGACGAGGTCGTGGTCGGGCGCGCCGACGGCACGAGCGACCGGTTCGCCGTCGACCGGGTGGTGCGGGTGCCGAAGGGCGCGTTCCCGACCGCGGAGGTCTACGGGCCGGTGCCGGGGTCCGAGCTCCGGCTGATCACCTGCGGTGGCGCGTTCGACCCCGTCGCGGGCAGCTATGCCGACAACGTCGTGGTGTTCGCCCGGCTGATCGGCTAGCGGCGCCGGTCGCGGGCCCGCCAGCACGTGGTGTGCCAGTGCCGCCGCCGGTCGGCCGCCGAGTCGGTGTCCCAGGGCTCCAGGTCGGAGTCCCGCGCGTAGGCCGGCCAGGTGACCACGTGCGGCGTCCCGGGGCGGATCTCCTGGTCGCAGCCGGGGCAGCGGTAGGTCTTGCCCGTGCTCGCCCCCGTGAGGGGCCGGACCACCCAGTCGCCGTCCCCGGCCTCCTCGACCTGCTCAGCGCGACGGCCCGTCCCCCGATCCGTGGATCGGGGGACGGGCCGTGGGCGCCTACGGGGCAATCGTCAGCGGCGGGCGTAGTCGTGGAAGCCACGACCGGTCTTGCGGCCCAGGTAGCCGGCGGTCACCAGGTGCTCGAGCAGCGGAGCCGGCGCCAGGGCCGGGTCGCGGAACTCGGTGTGCAGCTCCTGCTCGATGGCCAGCGACACGTCGTTGCCGACCACGTCCAGCAGCTCGAACGGGCCCATCGGGTAGCCCAGGCCCGCCTTGACGGCCGTGTCGATCTCGGTCGTCGAGGCGTAGTGCGCCGCCAGCATGCTCACCGCGTCGTTCAGGTACGGGAAGAGCAGGGCGTTGACGATGAAGCCGGCCCGGTCGCTGCAGGACACCGCGACCTTCTTGAGCTTCGCCGTCACCGCGTGCACCGTGGCGGCGACGTCCGGCGCGGTGGAGACGGTGGAGACCACCTCGACCAGCTTCATGACCGTGGCGGGGTTGAAGAAGTGCATGCCCACGACGTCGGCCGGGCGGCCACTGGCCAGGGCGCACTTGATGACCGGCAGGCTGGAGGTCGTGGTGGCGAGCACCGCGCCCGGCTTGGCGATCCGGCCCAGGTCGGCGAAGAGGGCCTCCTTGACCGGGAGCGACTCGACGACGGCCTCGATGACCAGGTCGACGTCGCCCAGCGCCTCGACGGAGCTGGCGCCGGTGACCCGGCCGAGGACCTCGTCACGGACGGACTGCTCGAGCCGGCCGCGCTCGACCTGCTTGTCCAGCGACTTCGCCAGGGCCTTCTCGACGCCGGCGACCTTCTCGTCCGAGCGGGCGATGAAGGTGACGTCGTAACCGGCCTTGGCGACGACCTCGATGATGCCGGTGGCCATCGTGCCCGAGCCGACGACGCCGACGGTCTGCACCGGGCGGGCACCCTCGGCGGCGCCGCCGGGGGTCGGGGTCGAGGCGTCGGCCACGACCTCGCCCGAGCCGGCCTCGGCGTAGGTGTAGAAGCCACGGCCGGACTTCCGGCCGAGCAGGCCGGCGGTCCGCATCTGCTTGAGCACCGGGCTGGGCGCGTGCAGCCGCTTGCCCGAGACCGCGTGCAGCGCGTCGAGCACGTCGTAGGCGGTGTCGATGCCGATGAGGTCCAGGACCTGCAGCGGGCCCATGGGCAGGCCGCAGCCGAACCGCATGGCGGCGTCGATGTCCTCGCGGCTGGCGTAGCCGTTCTCGAACATGGAGACGGCGTGGTTGAGGTAGCCGAAGAGCAGCGCGTCGGTGATGAAGCCGGGGTTGTCGCCCACGGTCACCGCGACCTTGCCCAGGCGCTCGACCAGGGCCACCGCGTCCTCGACGACCGTGGGGTCGGTGACGGCGGTGCGCGCGACCTGGACCAGCGTCGCCGTCGGCACGGCGTTGGCGACGTGCAGCCCGACGACCTTGCTGGGCCGGCCGGTGCCCACCGCGAGCTCGGTGACCGAGAGGCTCGAGGTGTTCGTCGCCAGGATCGCGTCCGGGCCGAGGATCTTGTCGAGCTGGGCGAAGATCTCCGCCTTCAGCGCGAGGCGCTCGGGCACGGCCTCGACGACGAGCTCCGCCGCGGCCAGGTCCTCCAGCGCGGTGGTGTACCGGATGCGGCCGAGTGCGGCGTCGTCGGCCTCACCGGCGGAGACCGAGCGCTCGATCGCGGCGCGGCCGCGCGCGGCCGCCTCGTCGCTGACCTCGACGGCCGTGACCGACAGGCCCGCCCGGGCGAATGCTTCCGCGATGGCGGCACCCGCGGTGCCCAGCCCCACGATGCCGACCTCGTTCAATTCCCTGGCCACGTTGCCATCCCTCCACCGTCGGTGATCGTGGGGAGTCTCTCATCCGCGATTCGGTCACCCGGAGGTGACCGCTCAGAACAGACGCTGGGAGGGGTCGTCGGTCCCCTTGAGGACGGCGTAGTCCACCGTGACGCAGTCGATGCCCCGGTCGGCGGCGAGCACCCGCGCCTGCGGCTTGATCTCCTGGGCGGCGAAGACGCCCTTCACCGGGGCGAGCAGCGGGTCGCGGTTGAGCAGCTCCAGGTAGCGGGTCAGCTGCTCGACGCCGTCGATCTCGCCGCGCCGCTTGATCTCCACCGCGACGGTGGTCCCGGTGGCGTCCCGGCAGAGCAGGTCCACCGGGCCGATCGCCGTGGGGTACTCGCGCCGCACCAGCGACCAGCCCGCACCGAAGGTCTCCACGTGCATCGCCAGCAGCCGCTGCAGCTCGGCCTCGACGCCGTCCTTCTGCAGGCCGGGGTCCACGCCGAGCTCGTGGGCGTGGTCGTGCTCCACGGACTCGATGGTGATGATCAGCTGCTCGCCGGCCTTGTTGGTGACCGTCCAGGTGCCCGAGCCGTCGGTGAGCTCCTCGCGCAGCGAGCAGGGCGGGCTCATCCAGTTCAGCGGCTTGTAGGCGCGGTCGTCGGCGTGGATGGACACCGACCCGTCGGCCTTCACCAGCAGCAACCTGGTCGCCATCGGCAGGTGGGCGGTGAGCCGCCCGATGTAGTCCACGGAACAGCGGGCAATGACCAGGCGCACGGGCGCCGACGGTACCCGGCGCGGCAACCGCCCCGGCGCCCCCGTCGGGCTGGGAGCATGCGGCCCGTGGGTCCCGTCCGCACCGCCTCAGTCCTGTTGGCCGTCCTCCTGGTGGCCGCGTGCGCCGAACCGTCCCCCGGAAGCGCTCCCCCGCCGCCCGCGCAGCCGCCGGCCGATCCGGACGCCCTGGTGCTCCGGGTCGAGCAGGTCGGCGGGTACACCACGCCGCAGGAGCTCGCCGCGCGCCTCCCGGTGGTCAGCGTCTACGCGGACGGGCAGGCGATCCTCCAGGGGCCGGTGCCGGCCATCTATCCGTCCTTCGCCTGGCCGAACATCCAGGTGCTCGACCTCGGTGCCGACGGCGTGCAGGAGCTGGTCGACCACGCACTGGCGGCCGGCGTCGCCGAGCAGGGCGACCTGGGCTCCCCACACGTGACCGACATGCCCTCCACCCGGTTCACCCTGCGCACGGCCGAGGGGACGCACGTCCGGGAGGTCTACGCCCTCACCCAGACCACCGGCACGGGCCTCACCGAGGACCAGATGGCTGCCCGGGAGAGGTTGCGGGAACTGCTCACGGAGGTCCAGGACCTGTCGTCCGCCTCCACCCCCGAGGAGGTCCCGGAGTCGTGGACGCCTGGCGCGGTGGCCGCCGTCGTCGAGCCGTGGACGGCGCGGGAGGAGGACACCGCCCAGGGCCTGTCCCCCGAGCCCCTGCCGTGGCCGGGGCCGCCGCTGCCCGGCGAGCCGATCGGCCCGGGGATCAGCTGCGTCGTCGCCACCGGCGAGGTGGCCGGCGCCGTCGTCACGGCGGCTCGGGGCGCGAACATGCTCACCCCCTGGGCCACGCCCGACGGCGCGCTGTGGTCGGTGTCCTTCCGGCCGCTGCTGCCGGACGAGACCGGTTGCGTCGACCTCCAGGACTGAGACGACGACGGGCCCGGTCCTCGAGGAGAGGACCGGGCCCGGCTCGCGGCCCCGTCCAGGGGCCCGCCCTGAGCGTGCGAAGGGTGGGGAGGACGGGGTCCTTTCTCAGACGGTGGCGGGCTGCCGCAGGTCGGCGTCCACGCCGCCGTGCTCGTCGGCCTTCGCCAGCGGCTCGACCGGCGAGGTCGAGTTGTACCGCTCGAGGTCGAGGATGCCCTCGCGCTTGGCGACGATCGTCGGCACCAGCGCCTGGCCGGCCACGTTCACCGCGGTGCGGCCCATGTCGAGGATCGGGTCGATCGCCAGCAGCAGGCCGACGCCGGCCAGCGGCAGGCCCAGGGTCGACAGCGTGAGGGTCAGCATGACCACCGCGCCGGTGACACCGGCGGTGGCGGCGGAGCCGATGACCGAGACCAGGGCGATGAGCAGGTAGTCGGTGATGCCCAGGTCCACGCCGAAGAACTGGGCGACGAAGATCGCCGCCAGGGCCGGGTAGATCGCGGCGCAGCCGTCCATCTTCGTCGTCGCGCCCAGCGGCACGGCGAACGAGGCGTAGGACCGCGGGACGCCGAGGTTCTGCTCGGTCACCCGCTCGGTCACCGGCAGGGTGCCGATCGAGGAGCGGGAGACGAAGGCCAGCTGGATCGCGGGCCACGCACCGGCGAAGTACCGCAGCGGCGAGAGGCCGTGCGCCTTGAGCAGCACCGGGTAGACGACGAACAGCACCAGGGCCAGACCCGCGTAGACCGCGCCGGCGAAGACGCCGAGCGAGCCGAGGGAGTCCCAGCCGTAGCTGGCGACGGCGTTGCCGATGAGGCCGACGGTGCCGATCGGCGCCAGCAGGATGACCCACCACAGCACCTTCTGGACGATCGCCAGGGCGGAGCGGGTGAGGTTCAGGAAGGGCTCGGCGGCGGCGCCCACCTTGAGGGCGGCGACACCGATCGCGACCGAGATGACGATCAGCTGCAGCACGTTGAACGACAGGCCGATCGAGCCGTCGGCGCCGGCGGAGGCCTGCAGGCCGAGGATGTTGCCGGGCACCAGGCCGGTGAGGAAGTCCCACCACCCGCCGCTCGTGCCGACGTCCTGCGCGCTCGCGGCGTCGACGGAGCTGTTGCTGCCGGGCTGGGTCAGCAGGCCCAGGCCGATGCCGATCGCGACGGCGATGAGCGCGGTGATGGCGAACCAGAGCAGGGTCTGGGCGGCCAGGCGCGCCGCGTTCGAGACCTGCTTGAGGTTCGCGATGGAGACGATGACCGCGGTGACGATCAGCGGGGGCACCAGGGCCTTGAGCAGCGAGACGAAGCTGCTGCCGATGGTCTGCAGGGTGCTGGTCAGCCAGTTGGGCGAGCCGTCGGAGACGGTGCCCATCTCACGGGCGACGAAGCCGAGGGCCACGCCGATCACGAGGGCGAGGAGTACCTGCGCGCCGAAGGGCACGCGACGGAGACGAGCGAGCACGGGGGGATACCGATCTACGGGAGGAGAGGGACGACGGCGGGAGCGGCGAGCGTCAACAGCTCGCGGTCGTCATCCGCCCGTAGTCCAGGGCGCGCCTGCGCGTCAGGCCCCATACGTTCTGCACGGGGAGGACAAGGCCCGGACCGGGCCCGGTCATCCCGGTGAGAGCCGGATCACTGGGACGCTGGTGGGGTGAGTGCGGTCAGTCCGTCCAGACCGGCGGGCGCTTCTCGAGGAACGCCGTCATGCCCTCGCGCGCGCCGTCCAGCTGGCTGGCCGCGGCCATGACCTCCAGAGCCGTCGCGTAGGCGTCGCGCTCCGGCCGGTCGAGCTGGGCGTACATCGTCTGCTTGCCCCACGCCTTGCTGGCCCGCGAGCCGCGGGTGGCCCGGGCCATCAGGTCGGCGACCGCCGCGTCGAGCTCGTCGTCCGGGACCACCCGGTTGACCAGCCCCCAGTCCAGCGCGGTGCGGGCGTCGATGACGTCGCCGGTGAGCGCGAGCTCCATCGCCCGCTTGCGTCCGACGTTGCGCGCGATCGCGACCATCGGCGTGTGGCAGAACCACCCGCCCTTGCCCCCGGGTGCGGCGAACCCGGCGGACTCCGCGGCGACCGCGAGGTCGCACGAGGCCACCAGCTGGCAGCCCGCGGCGGTCGCGAGGGCGTGCACCCTGGCCACGACCACCTGCGGCACGTCCTGGATCGTCCGCATCAGCTCGGTGCACAGCTGCAGGAGGCTGCGCACCTCACCGATCGGCTTCCCGGCCACGTCGGCGAAGTCGTGGCCGGCGCTGAACACCGGCCCCTCGCCCGCCAGGACGAGACCTGTCGCGTCGCTCGAGCCGGCCTCGGTGACCGCCGCCAGGAGCTGGGTCAGGTGTTCCCGGGACAGCGCGTTGCGGCGCGCCGCCCGCACCATCGTGATGCGGACGACGTCGCCGTCGCGTTCGACCCGGGGTGCGCCGTCGGTCATGCCGCGACGCTAGCCCCGATCAGGCGGGCTCGGGCACCTTCGTGTCCAGGTCGTTCGCCTCGCGGATCACGTCGACCACCGACCCCATGATCTCGGTCAGGCCGAAGTCCTTCGGGGTGAAGACGCGGGCCACGCCCTGGTCGCGCAGCCGTCGCGCGTCGCTGTCGGGGATGATCCCGCCGACGACCACCGGGACGTCGTCCAATCCGGCCTCCTTGAGCCCGCGGAGCACCGCCGGCACCACCTGCAGGTGGGAGCCGGAGAGCACCGACAGACCGACGACGTGGACGTCCTCCTCGACCGCGGCCGAGACGATCTGCGCCGGGGTCAGGCGGATGCCCTGGTAGATGACCTCGAAGCCGGCGTCGCGCGCCCGCACGGCGATCTGCTCGGCGCCGTTGGAGTGACCGTCCAGGCCCGGCTTGCCGACCAGGAAGCGCAGCCGTCCGCCGAGCTCCTCGCCCGTGGCCCGCACCCGCTCGCGGATGTCGATCAGCGTCGCGTCGGCCTCGCCGCCGCTGCTGGCCGCGGCCACGCCGGTGGGTGCGCGGTACTCGCCGAACACCTCGCGCAGCACCCCGGCCCACTCCCCCGTGGTCACCCCCGCACGGGCGCAGTCGAGGGTGGCGGCCATCAGGTTGACGTCGGTCGCCGCCGCCGCGCGGAGGGCGTCGAGGGCCTTGTCGGCGGCGGCCTGGTCGCGCTCGGCCCGCCACTTCTCGACGGCCTTCTGGGCGGACGCCTCCACGGCCGGGTCGACGACCATGATCGCGGCGTCGAGGTCGGCGGTGAGCGGGTTGGGCTCGGTGGTCTCGAACTTGTTGACGCCGACGACGACGTCCTCGCCGCTCTCGATCCGGCGGCGGCGCTCGGCGAGCGAACCCACCATCGCGCTCTTCATGTAGCCGGACTCGACGGCGGCGACCGCTCCCCCGAGCTCCTCGACGCGGGCCATCTCGGCCTTCGCGCCCTCGACCAGGTCGGCGACCTTCTTCTCCACGACGACCGAGCCGGTGAACAGGTCCTCGTACTCGAGCAGGTCGGTCTCGTAGGCCAGCACCTGCTGCAGCCGCAGCGACCACTGCTGGTCCCACGGGCGGGGCAGGCCCAGCGCCTCGTTCCACGCCGGCAGCTGCACCGCGCGGGCGCGGGAGTCACGGGACAGCGTCACCGCGAGCATCTCCAGCACGATGCGCTGGACGTTGTTCTCCGGCTGGGCCTCGGTCAGGCCGAGCGAGTTGACCTGCACGCCGTAGCGGAAGCGGCGCTGCTTGGCGTCCTGGACGCCGTAGCGCTCCTTCGTCAGCTCGTCCCAGAGCTGGGTGAAGGCGCGCATCTTGCACATCTCCTCGACGAAGCGGACACCCGCGTTGACGAAGAAGGAGATGCGGGCGACGACCTCGCCGAACTTCTCCTGCGGCACCTGGCCCGAGTCACGCACCGAGTCCAGGACCGCGATGGCGGTGCTGATGGCATAGGCGATCTCCTGCTCCGGCGTCGCCCCGGCCTCCTGCAGGTGGTAGCTGCAGATGTTGATCGGGTTCCACTTCGGCATGGTCGTCACCGTGTAGGCGACCATGTCGGTGATCAGCCGCATCGACGGAGCCGGCGGGAAGACGTACGTCCCCCGCGACAGGTACTCCTTGATGATGTCGTTCTGCGTCGTGCCGGCCAGCTTGCTGACGTCGTGCCCGTGCTCCTCGGCGACCGCCTGGTAGAGCGCGAGCAGCCACATCGCGGTGGCGTTGATCGTCATCGACGTGTTCATCTCGTCGAGCGGGATGCCGTCGAAGAGGGCGCGCATGTCGCCGATGTGGGTGACCGGGACGCCGACCTTGCCGACCTCGCCGACGGCCAGCTCGTCGTCGGGGTCGTACCCGGTCTGCGTCGGCAGGTCGAAGGCCACCGAGAGGCCTGTCTGGCCCTTGGCCAGGTTGCGCCGGTACAGCGCGTTGGACTCGGCCGGCGAGGAGTGGCCGGCGTAGGTGCGCATGACCCAGGGGCGGTCACGCTCCTCCGGCGATGACGGGAACGGCATACCGGCGGAGTCTAGGGCGGTCCAGGTACAGCAGCAGCCCCGCCCGGGCAACGGGGTCCGGTGGCACACTCGAACGGGTCGTACCGAAGGGGGACGCCGGTGTCCGGAGGGCTCGGACCGATCGTGGTCATCCTGTTCGTCGTGGGCCTGCTGGCACTCGTGACGCGGTGGGCCTTCGGTCCCGGTTACGGCCGGACGGCCACCCCCGCCGCGTCCGCCGACGACGGGCTGCTCGTGCTCGTGGCCACCGTGACCGCGCCGCAGACCGCCCGGGCGCTGCGGGCCGTGCTGTCCGACGCCGGCATCCGGTCCACCCAGCGCTCACCGGCGCCGCACCGCACCGACGTGCTGGTCTTCCCCGACGACGCGCCCCGCGCCCGGATGCTGGCGGCGTCCTTCTCCGGCTGAGTCAGCCCGGCCGCTGCGTGCGCTCGACCTGGGCACCCAGGCCGCGCAACTGCTCGACGAAGTGCGGGTAGCCGCGGTCGACGTGGTGCACCTCCTGCACCTCGGTCACGCCGTCGGAGAGCAGGCCGGCCAGGACCAGGCCGGCGCCGGCCCGGATGTCCGTGGCGACGACGGGCGCGCTGGAGAGCCGCTTCCGCCCGCGGACGACGGCGTGGTGGCCGTCGATGCGCACGTCGGCACCCAGGCGGACGAGCTCGTTGACGAACATGAACCGGCCCTCGAAGACGTTCTCCGTGATCAGCGCGGTGCCCGTGGAGACCGCCGCCAGCGCCACCGCCATCGGCTGCAGGTCGGTCGGGAAGCCGGGGAAGGGCAGGGTCACGACGTCGACGGCGCGCGGCCGGTCGGCCATCGCGACGCGCAACCCGTCGGGCAGCTCCTCGACCGTGGCGCCGGCGTCGACGAGCTTGTCCAGCGCCACCCGCAGGTGACCGGCGACCGCGCGCTCGATGACCACGTCGCCGCGCGTCATGACCGCCCCGATCGCCCACGTGCCGGCCACGATCCGGTCCGGCACGGTCGTGTAGGTGACCGGCGAGAGGTTCTCCACGCCGTCCACGGTCAGGGTGGAGGTGCCAGCGCCGTCGATCCGCGCGCCCATCGCGGTGAGCATCGCGCAGAGGTCGACGATCTCCGGCTCGCGGGCCGCGTTGTCGATCACCGTCGTCCCCTCGGCCAGGACCGCGGCCATGACGAGGTTCTCGGTCGCTCCCACCGACGGGAAGTCCAGCCAGATGGAGGTGCCTCGCAGCCGCGGCGCGGTGGCGACGAGGAAGCCGTGCTCGCTGATGATCGTGGCGCCGAGCCGCTCCAGGCCGGCGATGTGCATGTCCAGCCCGCGGGAGCCGATGGCGTCCCCACCGGGCAGGGCGACCCGGGCACTGCCGCAGCGCGCGACCAGCGGGCCGAGCACGCTGATCGAGGCGCGCATGCGGCGCACGAGGTCGTAGTCGGTCTCGGTCGAGGGCTGCTCGGGGACGTCGACCACGACCCGGCCACCACCGCCGCTGCCGGGCGTGGGCGTGTACGTGACCCCGCACCCCAGCCGGCGGAGCACTTCGCTCATGATCGAGACGTCGAGGATGTCGGGCACCTCGTCGATGGCGGTGCGCCCCGGCGCCAGCAGGGCGGCGGCCATGAGCTTCAGCGCACTGTTCTTGGCCCCGGTCACCCGCACCCGGCCGGACAACGCCGCTCCACCGGACACCTCGAAGCACTCCACCGGAACACCCTACGGCGGCGGCCGGGGACTCTCCGTCGACGGCTCTAGGCTGCACGGCATGACCGTCCGGCTGACCCGCATCTACACGAAGACCGGCGACGCCGGTCAGACCCACCTGGGCGACATGAGCCGGGTGGCCAAGACCGACCCGCGGCTGGTCGCCTACGCCGACGTGGACGAGACCAACAGCGTGCTGGGGACGGCGGTGGCCCTGGGCTCCCCCGAGCCCGCGCTCGCCGACCTGCTGCGCAGCATCCAGAACGACCTGTTCGACGTCGGCGCCGACCTCTGCACGCCGATCACGCCGGACCCGGAGTACCCGCCGCTGCGGATCACCGCGGCCTACACCGAGCGGCTCGAGGCGGCCTGCGACGAGTACAACGAGACGCTGCCGAAGCTGAACAGCTTCATCCTGCCGGGCGGCACGCCGCTGGCCGCGCTGCTGCACCAGTCCCGGGTGGTGGCCCGCCGGGCCGAGCGCAGCGTGTGGGCGCTGCTCGAGGCGGACGAGGCGAGCGGGCGGACCGGGGTCACCAACACCGAGACCGCGCGCTACCTCAACCGGCTCTCGGACCTGCTGTTCATCCTGTCCCGGGTGGCCAACCCGGGCGGCGACATCCTCTGGGTGCCCGGCGGCCCGACGGCCGGCTAGCCCGGGTCAGCGACCCGGCGGGGCCGACTCCAGCCAGGACAGGAAGCCGGTCACCGTCGAGGGGTCCATCGCCAGGTCGCGGTGCCCCTCGGCAGTGGAGCAGGAGAGGACGACGACGTCCTCGGGCAGGGCGAGGTCGTCCCGGCCGGCCCGGCGCTGCGACTCCACGGCGAAGCCCGACCGGGTCAGCCGGTGCTGCGGCCGCACGGACAGCGACAGGGCCCGGTACCAGAGCAGCGCGTCGCCGCCGTACCAGGCCACGCCCACGGACCATCGCGACGAGGCCGGGGTGCGCAGCCACATGGTGACCGCGCCCAGCCCGGAGAGCAGGAACCGGCGGCGCAGCAGGAAGACGACGGCCAGCACGACCAGGAGCAGTCCCAGGAGGACCAGCAGGGCCGTGGTCACGGGAGGGCCGGGCGCTGCGCGGGAGGTGCCGAGGACGTCAGACGGTCTCGCCGGCCGCGCGCAGCCGCGACTGCGCCCGGCGGGCGGCGTCCAGCGCCTCGGGGTCGTCGCCGGCGCCCTCGGCGCGGGACAGCGCCTCGCGGGCGCGCTCCACGTCGATCTCCGTGGAGATCTCCGCCGTCTCGGCCAGGATGGAGACGCCCCTCTCGCTCACCGAGAGGAAGCCACCGTGCGCGGCGACCGTGAGGTCCTCACCGGACTCGGTGCGGATGGTGACGACACCGCCGGGGGCCAGCTGGCCCAGCAGGGGTGCGTGACCGGGCAGGACGCCGAGCTCGCCCTCGGTCGTGCGGGCGATGACCATCGTTGCCTCGCCGGACCAGATCTTGCGCTCGACGGCCACCAACTCGACCTGCAGGGTCGCCACGACACTCCTCGGGTAGTCCGGACGGGCCCCCAGCCTAGCGTCGAGGCGAGGGCGGTCGTCCCGGCCCCCCTGCCAGGGGGCCCTTCGTCAGGCGGCGCGGCGGTAGAGCAGCGTGAACCGGCCGACCCGCACCCACGGGTGCCGGACCGTGGACGCCGGCGCCCACTCCTCGATGCGGAAGCGGGCGATGTCCACCGGCTCCTCGGGCGCGAACGGCGCCCAGGTCCACCCAGGGTCGCCGGCGTCGCCGGTGCGCCCGTCCAGTCTGCTGATCGCGTCCACGCCGAACCTCTGCCACGGCACCCGCCGACCGGGCGCTCTGTCCTGATCGTCGGCACTGCGGCGACCGAACTGGAGCACCGCCCGGAGAAGAGCACACGGACGGGTGACTGAACGCCGACGGCCGGGCCTCCCCGAAGGGAGACCCGGCCGTCGGTCAGGGCTGAGCGGGTGTCAGGCCTTCTTGAGCTTGTCCGCGTTGCGCTCGAGGTCCTCGAGCCCACCGCACATGAAGAAGGCCTGCTCCGGGACGTTGTCGTACTCGCCCTCGGTGATCGCCTTGAACGCCTGCAGCGTCTCCGACAGCGGCACGAACGAGCCGGGCTGACCGGTGAAGGCCTCGGCGACGAACATGTTCTGCGAGAGGAAGCGCTCGACGCGACGGGCCCGCTGGACGGTGACCTTGTCCTCTTCACCGAGCTCGTCGATGCCGAGGATCGCGATGATGTCCTGCAGCTCCTGGTAGCGCTGCAGCACCTGCTTCACCCGCTGCGCGGTGTCGTAGTGCTCCTGGCCCACGTACTGCGGGTCGAGGATCCGGCTGGTGGAGTCCAGCGGGTCCACGGCCGGGTAGATGCCCTTCTCCGAGATCGGCCGCGAGAGCACGGTCGTCGCGTCGAGGTGGGCGAACGTGGTGTGCGGTGCCGGGTCGGTGATGTCGTCGGCGGGCACGTAGATCGCCTGCAGCGAGGTGATGGAGCGGCCCCGCGTCGAGGTGATCCGCTCCTGCAGCTCGCCCATCTCGTCGGCCAGGGTCGGCTGGTAACCCACGGCCGAGGGCATGCGGCCCAGCAGCGTGGAGACCTCGGAGCCGGCCTGGGTGAACCGGAAGATGTTGTCGATGAAGAGCAGCACGTCCTGGTTCTGCTCGTCGCGGAAGTACTCCGCCATCGTCAGCGCGGAGAGCGCGACCCGGAGGCGCGTGCCCGGCGGCTCGTCCATCTGGCCGAACACCAGGGCGGTCGAGTTGATGACGCCGGACTCGGTCATCTCGGTGATGAGGTCGTTGCCCTCACGGGTGCGCTCGCCGACACCGGCGAACACCGACACGCCACCGAACTCCTGGGCGACCCGGCGGATCATCTCCTGGATGAGCACGGTCTTGCCGACGCCGGCACCACCGAACAGACCGATCTTCCCGCCGGCCACGTAGGGCGTGAGCAGGTCGATGACCTTGATGCCGGTCTCCAGCATCTCGGTGCGGCCCTCGAGCTGGTCGA
>JBEPZM010000061.1:0-13306 GCA_041640835.1 Blastococcus sp. | reverse complement strand
CCCGCCGGCGGCACGACCCCGGGCGGCTCCGGCGGCACCGGTGGCGGCACCACGCCGGCCCCCGGCACGACGACGCCGGTGAGCCCGACCCCGGTCGGCCCCGGGACGGGCACCGCCCCCACCCCCGGTAGCGGCTCGGCGCCCAGCACGCCCGCACCCTCCACGCCGAGGGCGACGACGACGCCGCGGCCGACCCCCTCGACGCCGACGCCGACAACCACGACGCGACCGACCACGACGCGACCGACCACGACGGCGCCGCGGCCGAGCCCGGTGTCCCAGCCGACCCCCGTCAACCCGGTGCCGGGCATCCCCATGCCCAGCACGCCACGGCCCGGCCCCGGGACGAAGCCCACGTCCTCCGGCCCCTCGCCGGTGACCACCCCGACCCCGGGCTCCGGCGGCACCACCACGCCGACGACGCCGACGACGCCGGGCGAGAACACCACCACCTACCCCTCGATCGGCGACTTCGGGATCACGTCGCTGAGCCCGAACACGGTCTCGGTCGAGGGCGGCACGCTGGTCACCATCACCGGCACGGCGCTCCCGACGACGCCGTCCGTCCTCATCGGCGCCAGCGCCCGGGCGACGATCGTCGGGGCGACGACGACGCGGCTCCAGCTCCGGGTGCCGGCCCGCACGGCCGGCGTCTACGACGTGACGGTGTTCGCCCCCGGCGGCCGGAGCACGGTGCTCGACGACGCACTGACCTACCGGTCCGACGCTCCGGCGACCACGCCCCCCGCAGCCGGGCCGACTCCCGGGAGCGGCAGCACGCCGGATCCCGGGACCGACCCCGGATCGGGCACGACGCCCACCCCGGTGGTCCCGCCGGCCGTGCCCACGCCGGGAACCCCGGGCACCGGCAGCACGCCTGTCGAGCGCACCGGTCCGAACGGTGAACGGTTGGTGCGGTCGGCGTCCTTCGACGCCCTCCGCGGCATCTGGTCGGTGGACTGCTCGTCCTCCTGCACCGGCGTCGCGATCTGATCCCGACCCGCGCCTGACCGGCGCCCCGAGCCACCACGCCCCGTCCGACTTCCCCATGCGGACGGGGCGCGGTGTCGTCCGCCACGGTCCCGCCCGGCCCGCCGGGTGCCGATGGAGGAATGAGGAACCGGATCGGACGATCCGGCTCGGACACGGAGGAGGCTCGAGCGTGCTGGACACCCAGGCGGCGCCCGTCGGCACGCCAGGCGCCCGTCGGCCCATCCGGCCGACCGGGGTGGAGCGCACGTTCCCCGCCGAGGACCTGATCGTCTCCAAGACCGACCGGCGGGGCCTGATCACCTACGCCAACGACGTCTTCCTGCGGGTGAGCGGGTACGACCTCGACGAGGTGCTCGGACAGCCGCACAACCTGATCCGCCACCCCGACATGCCGCGCGCGGTGTTCGCGCTGCTCTGGGAGACCCTGGCCGCGGGCCGCGAGATCTTCGCCTACATCGACAACCTCGCCTCCGACGGCGGCCACTACTGGGTGCTCGCGCACGTCACGCCCTCCTACGGCGCGAACGGCTCGGTCGTCGGCTACCACTCCAACCGCCGCCGCCCCTCCCCGTCGGCCGTCGCCCGCGTGACCCCGCTGTACCGGCAGCTGCTCGACGAGGAGCGGCGCCACCCCACGGCCAGGGCCGCGGTCGAGGCGTCGTCCCGGCTGCTGACCGAGCTGGTCGCCGCGCAGGCCGACTCCTACGAGGACTTCGTCTGGTCGATCATCAACCGCGAGGAGAGCTGAGATGGCCGGCCGTTTCGCCCGCCGGGACGACCGACGCCGGACCGACGCCGAGGAGCTCGAGATCCACCGCGCGTTCGTGCGCCGGCTGACCGAGACCTGCGACGCCGCCGCTCGCGGCGACCTGGAGGCGCGCAGCGCACCGGTGCCCGGCATGGCCGACGTCCCGGAGCTGATGGCGCTGCACCACGGCCTCAACCGCGTGCTGGACGTCTCGGACGCCTACGTCCGCGAGGCGTCGGCGGCGCTGAGCACGGCGGCCGAGGGCCGCTTCCACCGCCGGCTGCTGCTCACCGGCCTGCGGGGGGCGTTCCGGAAGGGCGCCACCGACATCAACACCGCCCGCGGCGCGATGCAGGAGACCGCGGGCCGCGTCACCGAGGCGCAGACCTCGCGGCTGCGGCTGGCCGACGAGTTCGAGTCGGTGGTGCTGGCCATGTCCGAGCAGGTGGCGACGGCGTCGACGGAGATGAGCGCGTCCGCCTCGAGCCTGACGCGGGCGGCCTCGGCCGCCAGCAGCGAGGTGGGCACCGCGCGGGAGACGATCGGCTCGCTGACCCGTTCCTCGGCCGAGATCAAGGAGATCATCGCGCTGATCGACTCGGTCGCCGCCCAGACCCGGCTCCTGGCGCTCAACGCCACGATCGAGGCGGCGCGCGCGGGGGAGGCCGGCAAGGGCTTCGCCGTCGTCGCGTCGGAGGTCAAGGACCTCGCCGACCAGACCGGCCGGGCCACCGAGCGGGTCACCGCCCAGGTGGAGCAGATCCGGCAGGCCTGCGAGGACGTCGCCGGCGGCATGAGCACGGTGGGGGCGACGGTGGACGACATGAACGGTCTGGTCGACGGCATCGCCACCGCGGTCGACGGCTCCTCGCTCGTCGGCGGAGCCGAGCCGATGGGCCTGTCGCAGATGGCCGAGCGACTGCGCACCGAGGCGATCGACTTCCTGGCGCAGATGCGCCGCTAGGCGCCCGGGCCGCTCATCGCCTTCTCATCCGCCTGCCATGCGCCGCCTCTAGCGTGGCCGGGTGCCTCCCCTCCTCGACCCGCCGGCACCTGCGGCACTGCGCCCCGGCTGGCCCCCGGCCCTCCACCTGCTGCTCGGCGAGGAGGCCGGCCCGCTCTGGAACGCCGCCCTGGAGCCGGCCGGCGGACGGCTCGCGGGATTGCGCCCCACCGGCACGACGGTGCAGCCCAGCGGCGCCGCGACCGTGCAGTACGCCGCGGAGGTCGACTGGGCCGACGGACGGCGGACCCGCGAGTCGCTCGCCGCCAGCACGGGCGCCCGGATCCCGGCCGGTGCCACCGTGCTCGAGGGCGCGGCCGACGGCGAGGCCGTACGGGTGGGCGTCTGGCGCTGGCCGCTCGACCCGGCCCTGCCCGCGCTGGCCTGGGCCACCCGGGCCTCCACCGCCTCCGTGCGGCTCGGGGAACTCGGGCTGACCGACGGGGCGGTGCGGCTCCGGCTGCGCTCGTACCGGCCTGGCCGCCGCGCCGTGGTCGAGGCGACGAGCGGCTCCGGGACGCTCTTCCTCAAGGTGGTCCGGCCGTCCGCCGTCGCACGGCTGGTCGAGCGGCACGCCGTCCTCGACGGAGCGGTGCCGGTGCCGCCGGTGCTCGGGGCCACGGATGACGGCGTGGTCGTCCTCCCCGGCCTCTCCGGGACGCCGATGCGCGAGCTGATCGCCGGCGACGGCGCCGGGCTGCCCGGCGCCGCTGCCCTGGACGCACTGCTCGACGCGCTACCGGCGGCGGCCGCAGGGGTGACCGCGGTCAGCCGCAGCCGTCCGGGCGACGCGCACGGCCGGGCGGGCGACCACGCCACCGTCCTGTCGATGGTCGCGCCGGAGCTGTCCCCGCGGCTGGACCGGCTGGTGGCCGTCCTCGGGTCGGCCCAGCGGGGGGATCACCCCGGGGTGCCGGTGCACGGGGACTTCTACGAGTCCCAGCTCCTCGTCGCCGACGGCGCGGTGGCCGGGCTGCTCGACGTCGACACCGTGGGGCTCGGTCACCGCATCGACGACTGGGCAACCCTCCTCGGGCACCTGGTGCTGCTGGAGACGATCCTGCCCGCGCCGGCCACGGCCACCCGGTACCGCGCGGAGCTGGAGCAGGCGGCGCTGCGGCGCTGGCCCGCGGCACAGCTGCGACCGCGGGTGGCCGCCGTCCTGCTAGGGCTGGCGACGGGCCCCTTCCGGGTGCTGCAGCGGGACTGGGCAGAGCGGACCGAGGCCCGGATCACGCTGGCCGAGCGGTGGGCGGCCCCGGCTCGCGGATGAGAGAGCCCTCATCGGCGTCTCCCGGAACCCTCACCTCCCGCGGCGAACCTGGAGTCGTCCGAGAGAAGCACCACCTGGAGGAGACCGAGATGACCCACCGCCCCGCCACCTGGAAGATCGTGACCTTCGGCGCCGCCCTCACCGGCCTCGGCGCCACCGGCATCGGCGTCGCCACCGCGGACGACGACCGCGACGGCTCGCTGCCCGGCGGCATCTCCGTCGCCGCAGCCGAGAACCCGGCCGATGCCCCCGCCGGTGCGCCCGCGGACGCCTCCCCGGAGAGCGCCGACTCCCCGAACGAGAGCGCCACCGACAGCGCCGACGATGCCTCGCCCGACACCGCCACGCCGGACGACGCGAGCCCCGACGACGCCACCCCCGACGACGTCCAGAGCGCGCAGTCGGCACAGTCCGCCGCCTCCCCCGACGCCTGACCTCCCGCCCACCCCGGCGAGATCGCCGATCTCGCACGCCTTGCCCTACGAAGGTGTGCGAGATCGGCGATCTCGCCGTGTGGGGGGAAGACGCGTCAGCCCTCCGCCAGGCGGTAACCCATCCCCCGCACTGTCTCGATCCGGTCGGCGCCGATCTTCCTGCGCAGGTACCGCACGTAGACGTCGACCACGTTGGATCCCGGGTCGAAGTCGTAGCCCCACACGTGGCTGAGCAGCTGCTCGCGGGCCAGCACCTGCCCCGGGTGCCGCAGGAACGTCTCGGCGAGCGCGAACTCGCGGGCGGAGAGGTCGACGGTCGCCCCGCCCACCCGCGCGCGGCGGGTGCGCAGGTCCAGCGCGAGGTCGCCGCAGGTCAGCACGGTGAGCTCGGCCGTCCGGTCGGTGGCCAGGCGCAGCCGCACGCGGGCGAGGAGCTCCTCGAACCGGAACGGCTTGGGCATGTAGTCGTCCGCGCCACCCTCGAGCCCCGCCACGGTGTCCTGCACGCTGTCGCGCGCGGTCAGGATGATCACCGGGATGGCGACGCGCTCGGCCCGGAGGCGCCGCAGCACCTCGAACCCGTCCATGACCGGCAGGCCGATGTCGAGCACCAGCAGGTCGAACTCCCCGCTGGCGGCCTGGGCGCGGGCGGTGCCGCCGTCGGCCGCGACCGCGGTGGTGAACCCGTTGGCCCGCAGGCCCTTCTCGATGAACGAGGCGATGCGAGGCTCGTCCTCGGCGATCAGCACGCGGCTCATGCGTCCTCCTCGGGGAGCTGCACGTCGGCCGGCAGGACGACGGTGAACGTGGCGCCGGCGCCGGGCCGGCTGTCGAGCAGGACGCGGCCGCCGTGCGCCGCCGCGATCGCCTGGACGATCGAGAGCCCCAGACCCGCGCCGTCGGAGCGGCGGGCTCCGGCGGCGCCACGGGCGAAGCGCTCGAAGACCCGGGCCCGGTCCTCCTCGGCGATTCCCGGCCCCGTGTCCGCGACCCAGAACCGCAGCTCCCCGCCCGAGACCTGACTGCCGAGGGCGATCCGGTCACCGGGCGCGGTGTAGCGGGCGGCGTTGTCGGCGAGGGCCACGAGCGCCTGGGTGAGCCGCTGGGGGTCGAGGGACACGTCGGCGTCGGCCGCCGTCTCGAGCACCCACTCGCGGTCCGCGAGACGGCGCACCTTGCCGAAGACGTCCGCGGTCAGCGCCGCGACGTCGACCGGCTGCGGGCGGACGAACTCGGGTTGCTCGGCGCGGGTGAGCAACAGCAGGTCGGACACCAGGCGGTTCATCCGGTCCAGCTCGTCGTCGACGAGGGCGACGGTCTCGCGGACGTCGTCCGGATCGACCGGGTCGAGCACGTCGAGGTGCCCGCGCACGATGGTGATCGGCGTCCTGAGCTCGTGCCCGGCGTCGTCGAGGAAGCGTCGCTGGGCAGCCGCGCCGCGCTCCACGCGGTCCAGCATCGCGTTGACCGTCAGGGCCAGCTCGGTGAGCTCGTCACCGGGCCGGCCCTCGACCGGGATCCGGCCGGAGAGATCGGTCTCGGTGATCCCCTGGGCGGTCTCCGCGACGGCACGGACCGGCTGCAGCACCCGGCCGGCCACGACCCAGGCGCCGGCCGCGGCGAGCAGCATCGTGGCAGCCCCGACGAGCAGCATGATCCGGGCGGACTCGTCGGCGGACCCGCGCTCCTGGTCCGCGAAGTAGGCGACGACGGCGACGCCCCGGGATGCGTCGCCCTCGAGCGTCACCGGGACGGCGAGGTAGCGGACCTCCCCGGCGGCGCTGTCGTAGCGACCCGCCTCGGTGCCGCTGACCGATCCGACCAGCTCGGTGAACGTGGCATCGCGGCTGAGCAGCACGGGCGCCTCGATCCGGCTCTGGAAGCGGTAGCGCCCGTCGACGTAGCCCAGGAACTTCTCGTTCGGCCGGGCCAGGTTGTACGTGATCATGGTCTCCAGGACGTCGGCGGCCGACGCGAACGGCTGCCCGGTCCGCGGGTCGACGTCGGCGGACGCGATCGCGGTGAACTCCTCCACCTCGGCCCGCAGCGCGGCGTCCATGCGCTCGTCCACGCTGCGCACGAGCAACCGCCAGGTCACGAAGGTGACCAGGGCGACCGCGAGCAGCACCAGCAGCAGGACCCAGCCGATGATCCGCGTGCGGGCGGCGCGGGGCATCCACCGCCGCGGCGCTCGGCGGTCAGTCGTCATCGTCGTCGGGCCCGTCGTCGCCGTCATCGTCGTCGTCGATCGGGGGCGGCGGGACGACGTCCGTGGGACCGCTGCTCGGCGGAAGGGGAGTCGCAGAGGGTCCGGGTGGAGGCGGGGAGAGCTCCGGCGACCGCTCCGGGACCGTGATCGGCGCCGGGACCGCGCCGCCCGCCGGGTCCACCGGCCGCACCAGCAGCCAGCCACCGACCAGGACTGCGAGGAGGACGACCGCCGAGGCGGCGACGAGGGCCAGGCGGATGCGCACGCGCCCACCCTGCCGTGCCCGGGTGTCGACCGCGTGAGAGCCCCGGATGAGAGCGCTCTCATCCGGCAGGGCCGAGGCGGGCTGGTGCCGACGCCACGCAGGCGCCGTGTAGTCTCGCGACGATCGCTCGCTCGGCGTCACGCCGAGGAGCTGCACGGTGAACGTGCAGGTCAGAGCGGTACGCGGGTGTAGTTCAATGGTAGAACATCAGCTTCCCAAGCTGACAGTGCGAGTTCGATTCTCGTCACCCGCTCTCCTTCTCCTTCAGTGCTGCTCGAGCCCGCATCGCAGCGCGGTGAACACGTCGTCACGCAACGTGCGGGCACGCCCAGGACGGGGTGCCCCTACGGGGCCACCGGGCACGGAGTTCCCGGCCGCGGGCCCTTGGTCCCTGGGGCAGCGGTTCCGGGAACGTCACGATCCGGGTATGAGCCAGCACCGGTTCCCGGCCGCCACCGAGCGCCCCGAGGTCCAGGCCCCCGACTCCGACTCCCTCCCCACCCCCGCTCCCGCCGGCACCCAGCCCGCGGTCGAGCACCTCCAGCTGATCCCCCTCGTCCCCCGCCGGCAGAGCCCGTGGCTCCTCGTGGAGGTCGACGACACCCCTGAAGGCCACCGCGCCCTGGTGTGGGCGGTGCGGGAGGCCGCCCGCCGGGAGGCCACCGTCGTGGCCGTGGCCGTCCTCGACGTCCCGGAGGGCGACCCCCTGGACGGCACCGCCCGGATCTCGCCGCGCACCCAGGAGGCCGCCCGCGACCACGTGGAGGCACACGTCCTGCGCGCCGTCGCCGAGACCGGCATCCGTGGCCGCACCCGCACCGCGGTGCTCGAGCGCCCCGTCTTCGAGGCCCTGGACGCGGCCATGCACGGCGCGGACCTGGTCATGGTCGGCGCCGGTGGCAAGCGGCTGCTGCGCCCGGCCATCCCCCGCCAGCCCCTCCGCCGCGTCGCGCGTGGCGCCTGACCGGGGGCCGGACACCACGCCGCACCCCCTACCCGCCACGGGCGGGCACCCCTACCGTCGGGCCGTGACCCCGCCCGACGGGGCGGTGGGCCCGTGAACGAACCCCCGCGCGGTTCGGCCGAGTTCGCCGCTGCGGTCCTGGCGGCCGCCTCCGGCAGCCACCTCGAGGCGACGCTGCACGAGGTGGTCCGCGCCGCCGTCCACCACGTGGACGCGACGTACGGCGCGCTGGGCGTGCTGAGCGACGACGGCCGGCGGCTGGACAGGTTCGTCATCGAGGGCATGGACGACGAGGACCGGCAGCGCATCGGCACACCGCCGGCCGGCGAGGGGCTGCTCGGGCTGCTCGTCGCGGAGCCGGTCGCGCTGCGCCTGGACGACCTGGCCGACCATCCCGCCTTCCGCGGCTTCCCCGACGGGCATCCGCCGATGCGGTCGTTCCTGGGCGTGCCGGTCTGCGTGGGGGAGGCGGTCTTCGGCAACCTCTACCTGACCGAGAAGCGCTCCGGTGGCCCCTTCACCGACGCAGACGTCGAGGTCACCCAGTCCCTGGCCGCCGTCGCCGGGCTGGCCATCGAGAACGCGCGGTTGCTGGAGCGGGCGGAGCTGCGGCGCGCCTGGGCCCAGGTCGGCATGGACATCTCGACGGCGCTGCTGGCCGGTGCCGACCCCGACGACGTGATGCGCACCGCGACGACACGGATCGCCGAGCTCTCGCAGGCCGAGGCCGGCGGCGTCCTGGTCCCGGTCCCGGGGGACGACGAAGCGCTGCGCATCGTGGTGGCCTTCGGCCCGCGGGGCGCCGACACCGAGGGCGTGCGCGTGCCCCTGATCGACCCGATCCTGCGCGAGGTGCACCGGTCCGGCGCCCCGAGGCTGGTCACCGACGAGGAGTTCCAGCGGCTGGCGGGCACCGCTCCCGCGCTCGTCGAGCAGTTCAGCCACGAGTACGGGCCCGCCATGCTGATCCCCGTGGGCGGCCCTCCGGCGCTGGGCACCCTCGCGGTGCTGCGTCGCCGGGAGAGCGACCCGTTCGAGGCGGAGCTGCTCGCCCTCGCCGCCGCCTTCGCCGCGCAGGCCACGGTGGCCCTGGAACTGGTCCGCAGCCAGCACAGGGAGCGCCGCCTGCAGGTGCAGGCCGACCGGGACCGCATCGCCCGCGACCTGCACGACCACGTGGTGCAGCGGATCTTCGCCACCGCCCTGGCGCTCGACCGGATCGGCCGCTCCGTCGAGGCCGAGTCACCCGAGCTGGCCGCAGGGCTCGCCGAGCGGGTCGACGAGCTCGACGGCACCATCTCCCGCATCCGCACCTCGATCTTCGAGCTGCAGCACCAGGACGCCTCGCCCGAGGGCGTGCGGCACCGGCTGGTCGACGTCGTCCGCTCCGTGGTCGACGGGCACGGCCTGCGGCCCGATCTCCGGGTGCACGGCGAGGTCGAGGAGCTGCCGTCGGAGCTCGTGCACGACGTCGTCGCGGCGGTGCGCGAGCTGGTCACCAACGTGGTCCGGCACGCCTCCGCCGAACGGGTCACCGTCGCCGTCACGGTCACCGACGAGGTCCGCGTGCACGTCGCCGACGACGGCTGCGGCCTCCCGGCCATCACCGTGCGCAGCGGGCTGGCCAACCTGGCCGACCGCGCCGAACGACGCGGCGGGCGGCTGGTCGCCTCCGGCGGCCCGGCCGGCAGCGAGGTCGAGTGGACGGTCCCGATCCCGCGCTGACCGGCGCGCTCATCCGGCCGGCGCGTCCCGCAGCTGCGTGGCGAGGATCGCCGCCTGCGTCCGCCGCTCGAGCCCGAGCTTGGCCAGCAGGTGGCTGGTGTAGTTCTTGACCGTCTTCTCGGCCAGGCCCATGCGGTCGCCGATCTGCCGGTTGGTCAGCCCCTCCCCGATCAGCCGGAGCACGATCCGCTCCTGGTCGGTGAGCAGCCCCAGCCGTTCGGCGCCCGCGGGCGCGGGGGCGCGCGGGCGGGGACGGGCAGGCCCGACCTCCTCCAGCAGCGTCCCGCCCGCGGCCACCGTGAGGACGGCAGAGACCAGGGCGGGGCCGCGCACCTGCTTCAGCAGGAACCCCGTCGCCCCGGCCAGCACCGCGGCATCGCGCGCCTCCGGCTCGGAGAAGCTGGTCAGCACCAGGCAGGGCAACCCGGGGATCCGCTGCCGCAGGGAGCGGCAGAGGTCCGCGCCGCTGCCGTCGGGCAGCCGCATGTCCAGGACCACGACGTCAGGACGGACGGCGGGCACGCGGGCCAGGGCCTCGGCGACCGACCCGGCCTCACCGGCCACGACCAGGTGCGGATCGTCCTCGAGCACCTCGGCGACGCCCCGGCGGACCACCTCGTGGTCGTCGACGAGGAACACGCGCACGGTGGTTCGCTGCTCCCCCACGACCCACCTCCCAGCCCGTTGTGACCCGGGACACAGAGGGTAGGCGGTATCAGGCGGGGAGCAACAGCGCCGCGTACAGCGTGAGGCCCGGACCGAACGCCATGGCCACCACCGGACCCTCGATGTCGGCCATCTCCTGGAGGACCAGCAGCACCGTGGCCGACGAGCAGTTCCCGTGCTCGGAGAGCACCCGGCGCGAAGCCGCCACCTGCTCGTCGGTCAGGCCGAGCTCGTCGCGGACGACGTCGATGATCCGCGGCCCACCCGGGTGGACCGCCCAGCCGGCCACGTCCTCGACCCGCAGGCCGGCGCTGGTGAGCAGCTCGTCGACGACCTCGCCGACGTGCTTCGAGAGCACGTCGGGCACCCGCGGGGACAGCCCCATGCGGAAGCCGAGGTCGGTGACGTCCCAGGTCATCAGGTCGGCGGTGGAGGCGTCGGTGCGGGCGACCACGCCGGCCAGCCGGCGACCCCGGCCCGCGCCGGGCTCCACGACGACGGCGGCCGCCGCGTCGGAGAACAGCGCGTGCGCCACCACCTGCTCGAGATCCCGCGCCGCCGGCTGCACGTGCAGGCTGGTCAGCTCGCAGCAGAGCAGCACCGCCGGCCGGGAGCGGGCGGCGACGAAGTCGCCCACCGCCGCCAGGCCGGGGATGGCCGCGTAGCACCCCATGTGCCCGATCAGCAGCCGCTGCAGCCCCGGGGGCATGCCGAGGTCGCTGGCCAGCCGGATGTCCAGGCCCGGGGTGGCATACCCCGTGCAGGTGGCGACGGCGAACAGCCCGACGTCGCCGGGCGCCAGCCCCGCCGCGTCCAGGGCGCCGGCGACGGCCTGCTTGCCCAGCGGAAGTGCCTCCTGGACGTAGCGCTCCATGCGGGCGCCCGTGCCCCAGCTGCTGAGGTCCTCGTCCAGCGGGTTGGCCACGGCGTGCCGCTGGCGCACTCCGGCGCCGAGGAAGATCCGCTTGGCGGCGCGCACGCCCTCGTAGTGGGCGGCGAAGAAGCCGTCCCAGGCCGCCTGCTGCTCCAGCGCGGCGGGCAGGGCCGATCCGGCCCCGGTGAGGACGGCGTCGCTCACGGCTGGGCCTGGGCGGCGCGCGGGCTCGGCGTCATGCCCTCGACGGTACGTGCGGCGCGGGCCCCGTGCCCGTCCGGCGGAGCCCCGGTCTCACGGCGCTTGTGCCCGTACCCGGCGAAGACCACGGCGGTGCTGCGCATCGGCTTCATCCGCACCAGCTTCCGGCGGCCCAGCTTCCAGGCGATCGCCTCGCGGATCGACGGGCGCAGCCCCACCAGCTCCAGGTCGAGGCCGAGCCGGTCCGCCGCGGCCAGGAGCAGCTTCCGGTCGACGAAGAGCGCCGGATCGTGCAGGCCCCTGGGCGGTCCTCCCGGCAGCCGCTCGAGCAGGTGCACGTTGATCAGGACCGACAGCCGGCCGGCCGCCAGCGCGTCCAGGATCAGCGTGCCTCCGGGCTTCAGCAGCCGCGCGCACTCGGCGAGGACGCCGACGTGGTCCTCGACGTGCTCGAGGATCTCCCCCGCCACCACGACGTCCGCGCATCCGTCGGCCAGGGGCACCGCGAGGACCGACCCCAGCACCGGCGTCACCCCGTGGCCGCGGGCGAGCAGCAGCCCGCTGAGGCCGATGTCCACCCCGACGTGCCGGTAGCCGCGGCGGGCGACGTGCGGCCCCATGAGCCCACCGCCACAGGCGAGGTCGACCAGCACCGCGTCGGGGGACGGTGCCGGCGGGATGCGCTCGGCGCGCGACGCGGCCAGCCAGTGCAGGGCCGCGAACTCGCCGTCGTGCCGCCACCAGTGGTCGACCAGCTGGTCGTACTGGGCGGGGTCGTTGCGGCTCAGGGTCGTCACGGGGACGGGGTCAGCCCTTCTTCAGCGGGTCGTGGCCCCAGTTCATCAGGGAGTAGCGCCAGTTGGAGGTCTCGACGTCCTCCTTGGCGGGCTCCTGGGCCAGATGGCGGCGCACGTAGCCGTGGACCTTCCGCATGTGCGCGAGGTCGTCGTCGGTGAGGTCGTCCTTCTTCGTGCGCAGCAGGTCGACGATCCGGCGGCCCGACGCGTGCCCGGTGGACTCGCCGCCGCCGTCCTTCTGCCCCACGGCGCGGGACTCCTCGGTGTCGAGCCACTTCTCGAGCTCCCCGGCGGTCATGTTCACCGCCTCGGCGAACTCGTGCCGGGTCGTGTCGGGGTCCTCGGCTGCCATCGGTCCTCCGCTCGAGTCGTCGTCCTCCGGTACCGCTCCCCCGGGGCGGGGAAACCGCGGTCTGGTACTGCTGATCACCTCCCATCCCGTCCCCTGGAGGTCCACGTGTCCGTCACCGTCGTCGGCAGCGTCAACGAGGACGTGCTCGTCGCCGTCGACCGGCTGCCCGGCCGTGGCGAGACCGTGGTCGGCCGGTCGGTCACCCGCGCGCCCGGCGGCAAGGGCGCCAACCAGGCCGCGGCCGCGGGGCTGCTCGGCCCCGGGGTGCACATGGTCGGCCGGGTCGGCGAGGACGCCGCCGGCGACCGGCAGCTGGCGGCGCTGGCCGGCTCGCGGGTCAACGTGAGCCGGGTGCACCGCACCCCGGGGCTGCCCACCGGCACGGCCACCATCCCGGTCGAGGACGGCAGCGGGGAGAACCTCATCGTCGTGCAGCCGGGTGCCAACGAGGCGCTCACCCGCGAGGACGTCGACGTCGAGCCGGTGCACCGCGCCGACGTGCTGCTGCTCCAGCTCGAGGTGCCCATGGACACCGTGTACGAAGCCGCCGCGGCGGCCGGCGGACGGGTCGTGCTCACCCCCGCGCCTCCGCAGCCCTTGTCCGAGGAGCTGCTGGCCCTGGTCCACGTGCTGGTGCCCAACGAGCACGAGCTGGTGCAGCTGACCGGGGCGTCGCCCGGCGAGCGGACGCCCGCCGAACTGGTCGCCCTGGCGAAGCGCGTCGTCGGCCCGGTCCTGGTGGTGACCCTCGGCGCCCGCGGCGCGCTGCTGGTGCTCCGCGACGGCTCGCCCGCCGTGCTGC
>JBEPZM010000060.1:0-13415 GCA_041640835.1 Blastococcus sp. | reverse complement strand
CGTCCGGCGCGGTGCCACCGGGCGCCGGCTGTACCGGCGCAGGAGAATCGCCCGGCTCCGAGGCGGCGGGCAGGCAGCCCGCGGTCACCGGGCCGAGCCGGTCGGCCCCGGCGGTGACCGGGCCGTTCGGGCAGGTGAGGTCGGTCCGCAGGGCCTCGGCGCGCTGGGTGATCTCGCCGAGCAGCGCCAGCGACCCGTCGACGTCGTCGGCGGCCGGGGCGGGCACCTCGCCGCGCACCGCGCTCAACTGCGCCGACTGCTCGGCGGCCCACCCGGACAGGTCGTCCAGGGGTGCGGTGCTGGCGGTGTCGAGCGCCCGCGAGGCGAGCCAGGCGGCACCCTCCCGGGTCTGCTCGTCCATCGTCGCGAGCGTCGACTCGGCCCGGCCGGCATCGCCGTCGAGGTCGTCGAGCTCGCCGAGGCGGGTGCGTGCGAGGTCCAGCAGCACCTGTCCGCGGGAGTCGCCGGCCAGCGCCAGCTGGGTCTGCTCAGTGCCGCGCTTGAGGCCGTAGAGGACGTCACCCGGCTGGGCTCCGGTGGAGAGCGCGGCCAGCGTCGCCAGCGAGGTCACCGTCAGGGCCGCACCGGCCAGCCCGGCCGTGGCCCGGGTGCGCCAGCGAGCGGCGGGGGCGTCGGACGCGCGCGCGGCCAGGAGCCGGCGCAGCCGCGAGGGGCGGACCGGCTCGGGCGTCCGGACGGCGGCCATCGCGACCAGCCGCTGCCGCGTGGCCGCGCGGAACTCCGGATCGGGCTCCACCTCGAGCTGGGGTGCGAGTTCCTGCAGCATCGTGACGACCCCCGCGTCCGGCTCGTCCCCGCGACGGGCAGCACGGCGGGACTGCGCCGCGTTGCTCTCGTGGGTGGTCACGGCGCTCCTCCGGTCGTCCGAGCGAGGGGTCCGGGGGGCGGCACGCTGCCTCGCACACGACCCAACGACGCCAGGAGGCGCGAGGTTACGGGCAGATACCTGATAATCGGAGTCACCGCAACCCGTCCGGCACGAGAACGGCCAGGCGCCGCACGGCCCGGTGCTGCAGCGCCTTGATCGCCCCGTCCTTCTTCCCCATGATCTCGGCGGTCTCGGACACCGAGAGACCGTGGATGAAGCGCAGCACGATGCACTCCTGCTGCTCGCTGCCGAGCTGCTGCACGCAGGCCAGCAGCTCGCGGTTGGTCAGGTGCGCGACCACCGCGTCCTCGGGCCCGTCGGTGGCCCGGTCGGCGTCGCGCATGTCCGCGGTGGACACCTCCAGCCGGTACCGGCTGCTCTTCACGTGGTCCAGGACGATGTTGCGGGCGATCGTGACCAGCCAGGCGCCGACGTCGCGGCCCTGGTAGCTCAGCGAGTCGATGCGGCGCAGCGCCCGCACGAAGGTCTCGCTGGTGACGTCCTCGGCGGTGGCCCGGTCGCCCACCCGGTTGTAGACGTACCGGAAGACCAGCGTGACGTAGTGGTCGTACAGCTGCCCGAAGGCCTCGGGGTCGCCCTCCTGGGTGCGCCGCACCCACTCCCACACGTCCGGCCCGTCCGCCGCCGCCGGGACCTCGACGGGCGCGTCGTCCTCGACGGTCGGGACGTCGGCGGGCGCGGCCTCCGCCGCGGGAGCGGTCTCCGCCGCGATGTTCGGCTCGGCGACCTCGGCCGCGAGCACCTCCGCACTCGCCCGAGGATGCGGCGTGGGCCGCGGACGCGGCGACGGCCGCGGCCGCCGGACAGCGGCGGGTGCCGGCTGCTCGGCGTCCAGGGGCTGGGGCATGCGGGCGATGACCTCCTCGTCGGCCCGCGATGCTGGACCGTCTCGTCCCCGGCGCGGCACGGCACGATCCGGCGTGCGAGCTGCGGGGATCGTCCCATGGTGACAACATCGCCCCAGCCCGTCCACGCCAGCCCGCCGGACGCACCACCGGGATCCGGCGGGAGCGCGAGGCCCGCGCCACCGGAGGAGAAGTGTCCGACCTGGAGGCAGGAAGGTCGCTGGCCGCGCTCGTGCGCGCCGCGGCCCGTCAGCGCCCCGACGCGCCGGCCGTCGTCACGCGCGATGAGCGGCTGACCTGGGCGGAGCTCGACGCGGCCGCCGACGTCGCCGCCGCGGGGTACGCCGCCCGTGGCCTGGCGGTCGGTGACCGGGTCGCGGTCCAGCTGCCCAACGGGCTGCCCTGGCTGCGCGCCGTGCTGGGCGCGCTGCGCGCCGGCCTGGTCGTCGTGCCGGTCAACACCGCGTACACCGAGCCCGAGCTCGAGTACGTGCTCACCGACGCGGGTGCCGCGTTGCTGGTCGCCCCGGCGGACCGCGACGAGATCGCCGGCGTGCCGGTCTGTCCGGGCGCTCCGGAGGGCGACGGCCCCCCGCCGGCGGTGGCCGACGATCCCGGCGCGCTGGCGTTCCTCTGCTACACCAGCGGCACGACCGGCCGCCCCCGCGGCGCGATGCTGACCTCCGGCGCGCTGCGTGCCAACCAGGAGCAGTGCCTGGCGATGGAGCCCCCGCCGGTGCGCGCCGACGACCGCGTCCTGCTCGTGCTCCCGCTGTTCCACGTCTACGGGCTGAACGCCGGCTTCGGCCTGGTCGCCGCCACCGGGGCGTGCGCGGTGCTCGAGGAGAGCTTCGACCCGCGCGCCACGCTGACGGTCATGGCCGAGGAGCACATCTCGGCCGTGCCCGGTGCCCCGCCGATGTACCAGGCGTGGCTCGCCGTGGCCGACGCAGCCGGCAGCGATACCTCCCTGCGCCGGGCGTTCGCCGCGGTCCGGGTGGCCTCCTCCGGCGCCGCGCCGCTGCCCGAGGAGGTGTGGACGGCGATGCGCGAGCGAGCGGCCGTCACCGTCTGGGAGGGCTACGGGCTGACCGAGGCCGCGCCCGTCGTCGCCAGCACCCTGGCCAGCGGCCGGCCCAAGCCGGACTGCATCGGCGGGCCGCTCCCCGGCATCGAGGTGGCGCTGCGCGACACCGCGGACTCCGCGGACCCGGCCGACACCGACACCTCCGCCCCCGCCGAGACCCGGGAAGGGGCCGAGGAGGAGGGCGCCGACGACGGACCGGGCGAGGGGCCGGGCGAGCTCTGGATCCGCGGGCCGAACCTCTTCTCCGGCTACTGGCCGGACGGCGCGGACGGGCCCGACGCCGACGGCTGGCTGGGCACCGGTGACCTCGCCTACCGGGACGCCGACGGCGACCTGCACCTGGTCGACCGGCGCAGCGACCTGATCCTGGTCAGCGGCTTCAACGTCTACCCGGCCGAGGTCGAGCGGGTGCTCGACGCCCATCCGGCGGTCGCCGAGAGCGCGGTCATCGGCGTGCCGGACCCGCGCACGGGCGCCGCGGTGCGTGCGGTCGTGGCCCTGGCGCCGGGGGAGGAGCTCGCCTTCGAGGAGCTGCGCGAGCACGCCGCCGGCTCGCTGGCCCGCTACAAGGTGCCCACCTCGGTGCACTTCCTGCCCAGCCTCCCGCACTCGCTGACCGGCAAGGTCAGCCGCGCCCGGCTGCGCGAGCTCGGCCTCACCGGGGCCGTGACCGACGAGGACGGAGCGGACGGGGACGGGGATGACTGAGGACGCGCCCCGGCTGCGGCTGCTGACCCGGTCCGGCTGCCACCTCTGCGAGGTGGCCGCCGAGACGCTCGAGCGGATCGCCGGCGACGCCGGGCTGCGCACCGAGGCAGTCGACGTGGACGCCGACCCCGAGCTGCAGGCCGAGTTCGGCGACCGGGTGCCCGTGGTGCTGCTGGACGGGCGCGAGCACTCCTACTTCACCGTCGACGTCCCGCGTCTGCGCCGCGACCTCGGCATCGGGTGAACGCGGGCTGAACGGCCGGCGTCGACGTGGTGTCTGCCACAGCGCCACCCGTTCGGGCCGGTCAGCGCGTCGTCGTGTCATCCGGGACTTTGTTCCTGCGTTCACAAGCGGCTACCGTGGCCCTCGCAGGCACTCCGGTGCCAGCGCAGAGGAACCACCGATCCTTGTCGCCGTCGTCGTCATTCTGCGTGCTTCGCCCCGCCCGGTGCACACCGGGTTCCCGGGTGCGGCCGCTGTGGAGAGCCCGTTGATGCAGCCGCGGCCCCGGACCATCCCGGAGGCCACCGTCGCCCGCTTGGCCGTGTACCTCCGGGTGCTGACCACGCTCGCCGACGGCGGTCGGAGCACCGTCTCCTCCGGTGAGCTCGCCTCGGCAGCGGGCGTCAACCCCGCCGGCCTGCGCAAGGACCTCTCCCACCTGGGCCCCTGCGGCGTGCGCGGTGTGGGCTACGACGTCGGCGCGCTGCGCGACCGGCTCACCGGCGTCCTCGGCGTCGGGAGCTCCCGCGCCTGCGTCCTGGTCGGCATCGGCAACCTGGGTTCCGCTCTGGCCGACTACGCCGGCTTCGGCACCCGCGGGTTCGAGTTCGTGGCGCTGTTCGACGCCTCGCCCGCCCGCATCGGTCAGCGCGTCGGCGACCTGGAGGTGCGTGCCCTCGACGAGCTCGAGGACGTCGTCACCGAGACCGGCGCCTCCATCGGGGTCATCACGACACCGGCCGAGGTGGCCCAGTCGGTCTGCGACCGGCTGGCCGCCGCCGGGGTGAGGAGCATCTTGAACTTCGCACCGGTCACGCTCGCGGCCCCCGCCGGGGTCGACGTCCGCAAGGTCGACCTGTCGGTGGAGCTCCAGGTGCTGGCCTTCCTGGGCCAGCAGCGGGTGCCGGCCGGAGTGGGGGAGTCAGCGTGAGCCTGCTGGCAGTCGGCATCAGCCACCGGACCGCGCCGGTCGCGCTGCTCGAGCAGTTCGCCATGAGCGACGACGACCGGGTCAAGGCCCTGCACGAGCTCGTCGACGGCGACCACGTCGCCGAGGCGCTGGTCCTCGCGACCTGCAACCGCATCGAGGTCTTCGCCGAGGTGGAGCGCTTCCACGGCGGCGTCACCGACGTGAGCCGGGTGCTGGCCCGCCAGGCCGGGGCCTCGGTCGAGGAGCTCTCCCCCTACGTCACGGTCCACTACGAGGACCAGGCCGTCACCCACCTGTTCACCGTCGCCGCCGGCCTCGACTCGATGGTCGTCGGCGAGACCCAGGTGCTCGGCCAGCTGCGCGCCGCGTACGCCCTCGCCCGCGAGGAGGGCACCGTCGGCCGGGCCCTGCACCCGATCGCCCAGCGCGCCCTGCGCGTGGGCAAGCGGGTGCACTCCGAGACCGGCATCGACCGGGCCGGCGCCTCGCTGGTCTCCGTCGCCCTGGACCGCGCCGAGGCGCGGATCGGCGACCTCACCGGTCGGCGGGCGCTCGTCGTCGGTGCGGGGTCGATGGGCGCGCTGGCCGCGACCACGCTGGCCCGTCGCGGCGCCGACGTCGTCATCGGCAGCCGGACCCACGCCTCCGCCCAGCGGCTGGCGACCACGCTCGGGGGCCGCGCGATCGAGCTCGCCGAGGCCGACGAGGAGCTCGTGCACGCCGACGTGCTGGTCTCCTGCACCGGCGCCTCCGGGATCGTGGTGAGCACGGACACCGTGGCCACGGCCATGCAGCAGCGCGCCGGTCGCCCGCTGGCCGTCATCGACCTGGCGCTGCCCCGCGACGTGGACCCCGGCGTGGCGGCGCTGCCGGGCGTGCACGTCGTCGACCTCGCCCTGCTCCAGGGCGAGCGGATCGCCGCCCGCGAGTCCGGCGACGGCTCCATCGGCCCGGTCGCCGCCGACGACATCTCCGCCGCGCACGCGATGATCGAGGCCGAGGCCGCGCTGCTGCGCGCCGAGCAGCAGGCCGCCGCCGTCGCACCCACGGTCTCCGCCCTGCGCAGCCAGGCCGCCGACGTCGTCGACGCCGAGCTGCTCCGGCTCTCCACCCGGCTGCCCGACCTCGACCCCCGCTCGCGGCAGGAGATCGCGCGCACCGTCCGGCGGGTCGTGGACAAGCTGCTGCACGAGCCGACGGTCCGGGTGAAGGAACTGGCCGCCGTGCCCGGCGGCACCGACTACGCCGGCGCGCTGCGTGCGCTGTTCGGCCTGGGCATCGACGCCGACGTCGCGAGCGAGGTCGCCAGCCTGGCCGACGCCGTCACCGTCGACCCCGAGCGCACGGGAGGTGCCGCGTGACCGCGGTCAGCACCCCGGACCTGATCAGCACCGCGGTGCTGCGGCTGGGCACCCGCGCCAGCGAGCTGGCCCGCACCCAGTCGCAGGGCGTGGCCGACGCCATCACCGCCGCCACCGGGCACCCCGTCGAGCTGGTGCACATCACCACCGAGGGCGACCGGTCGCAGGCCGCGATCTCGCAGCTGGGCGGCACGGGCGTCTTCGTCACCGCACTCCGCGACGCGCTGCTCGCCGGCGAGATCGACCTGGCCGTGCACAGCTACAAGGATCTGCCCACCGCACCCGAGCCCGGCCTGATCCTCGCCGCTGTCCCGCCCCGTGAGGACCCGCGCGACGCGCTGGTCGCCCGCGACGGCCTCACCCTCGGCGAGCTCCCCCCGGGCTCGAGGATCGGCACCGGCGCTCCTCGCCGGGTCGCCCAGCTGCGGGCCCTCGGCCTCGGCCTGGAGATCGTGCCGATCCGCGGCAACGTCGACACCCGCCTGGGCCGCGTCGCGGGGTCCGCGTCGGGCCCGGGCGACCTCGACGCCGTCGTCCTCGCGCGGGCCGGGCTGTCCCGGCTCGGCCGCCTCGACGCGATCACCGAGACCCTCGACCCGCTGCAGGTGCTGCCCGCACCGGCGCAGGGCGCGCTGGCCGTCGAGTGCCGCACCAGCGACGCCCGCACCCGCGAGCTGCTCGGCCGGCTCGAGGACTCGCGCACCCGCGCCTGCGCGCTCGCCGAGCGGACGACGCTGGCCACCCTCGAGGCCGGCTGCAGCGCACCCGTGGCGGCCTACGCCGAGGTGGCCGAGGGCGAGGACGGCCCCGAGCTGTTCCTGCGCGCCTCGGTGACCGCGATCGACGGCAGCGACGGCGTCCGGGGGTCCAGCACCGGCCCGCTCGCCGACGCCGCGGCCCTGGGCCGCGCGCTCGCCGAGGAACTGCTCGACCGAGGCGCGGTCGAGCTCATGGCGATCACTCAGTGACCGCCTCCATGAACCCAGCAACAAAGGCCCTCAGGGCCAGGATCAGGAGCACGCGATGACGCGCTTCCGCAAGACCGTCGGCAGCACCGGCCGGGTCGTCTTCGTCGGCGCCGGACCGGGCGACCCCGGCATGCTGACCGCACGCGCCACCGCGGCGATCGCCGAGGCCGCTCAGGTCCTCGTCGACGTCGACGTACCGGTCGCCGTCCAGGACGCCGTCCGCGGGATCAACCCCGCGGCCGAGCTCGTCCCGGTGAGCGGTGAGCCGGCCGAGATCGCCAAGCAGGCCGTCACGGCCGCCAAGGGTGGTGCGGTGATCGTCCGGCTGGTCGCCGGCGACCCGTACACCGACGACGCCGCCGTCAAGGAGGTGCTCGCCGTCGGCCGCACCTCCATCGGCTTCGACGTGGTGCCCGGCGTCGCGCCGGTCACCTCCGTGCCCGCCTTCGCGGGCGTCGCCCCGGGCAGCACGGCGCTCACCGCCGACCTGCGCAGCGGGGTGGACCTGGCCGCGCTGGCCGGGGCCACCGCGGCGACCGGCGGCACCCTGGTGCTGCGGGCCACCGTCGAGGAGCTCCCCGACGCCGCCGCCCGGCTGGTCGAGGGCGGCCTGTCGGGCAGCACGCCCGTCGTCGTCACCACCGGTGGCTCGTCGACGGCGCAGAAGAGCGTCGTCTCGAAGCTGACGGCCGTGGCGGAGAAGGCGGCGGGGCTGGACTCCTTCACCGGCGCGGTCGTGGTGACCGTCGGTGCCGCCGTCGACAAGCGCGCCCGGATGTCGTGGTGGGAGAGCCGCCCGCTGTTCGGCTGGCGCGTGCTGGTGCCCCGCACCAAGGACCAGGCCGGCGAGATGAGCGACCGGCTGCGCGCCTACGGCGCCGTGCCGGTCGAGGTGCCGACCATCGCCGTCGAGCCGCCGCGCAGCCCCGCGCAGATGGACCGCGCGGTCAAGGGCCTGGTCACCGGCCGGTACGGCTGGATCGTCTTCACCTCGGTGAACGCGGTGAAGGCCGTCCGCGAGAAGTTCGCCGAGCTGGGCCTGGACGCCCGGGCGTTCGCCGGCGTCAAGGTCGGCTGCGTGGGCGAGCAGACCGCCGACGCCGTGCGCGCGTTCGGCATCCAGCCCGAGCTGGTGCCCGTCGGTGAGCAGTCCAGCCAGGGTCTGCTGGCCGAGTTCCCCGAGTACGACGACGTGCTGGACCCCATCAACCGGGTGCTCCTGCCGCACGCCGACATCGCCACCGAGGTGCTCGCCGCCGGGCTGGTCGAGCGCGGCTGGGAGGTCGACGACGTCACCGCCTACCGCACCGTCCGTGCCGCTCCGCCGGCCGCGTCGGTCCGCGAGGCGATCAAGGGTGGCGGCTTCGACGCCGTCTGCTTCACCTCGTCGAGCACCGTGCGCAACCTCGTCGGCATCGCCGGCAAGCCGCACGCGAAGACCGTGGTCGCGGTGATCGGCCCCGCGACGGCCGCCAGCGCGCAGGAGTTCGGCCTGCGCGTCGACGTGCAGCCCGAGACGGCCGCCGTCGCCCCGCTGGTCGACGCCCTGGCCGAGTACGCCCTGTCGCTGCGCGAGTCGGAGGACGGCGAGGGCAAGTGAGCGACGTCGGGGGCTCGAACCCCGGTTTCGCGCGCGGGCGTCGGCTCCGGTCGACGCCCGCGCTGCGGCGCCTCACCGCGCAGACGCGGGTGGCCCCGGCGGACCTGGTGCTGCCGGTGTTCGTCAAGCAGGACATCGCCGAGCCGGTGCCGATCGGCTCGATGCCCGGTGTCGTCCAGCACTCGCTCGACTCGCTCCGCAAGGCCGCGCACGAGGCGGCCGAGGCCGGCATCGGCGGGCTGATGCTGTTCGGCATCCCGGCCGAGAAGGACGCGGTCGGCTCGCAGGCCGACGCGGCCGACGGCATCGTCAACGTGGCGCTGCAGCAGCTCCGGGCCGACCTCGGCGACGAGCTGGTGCTCATGGCCGACCTCTGCCTGTGCGAGTACACCGACCACGGGCACTGCGGCGTCGTCACCCCGGCCGGCGTCGTCGACAACGACCCGACCCTGGACCGCTACGCGGCGGTGGCCATCGCCCAGGCGCAGGCCGGGGCACACCTGGTCGCGCCCAGCGGGATGATGGACGGCCAGGTCGCGGCCATCCGCGCCGGCCTGGACAGCGCCGCGTTCACCGAGATCCCGATCCTGGCCTACGCGGCCAAGTACGCCTCGGGCTTCTACGGCCCGTTCCGCGAGGCGGCCGAGGGCGCGCCGCAGTTCGGCGACCGCTCGACCTACCAGATGGACCCGCCCAACGCCGCCGAGGCGCTGCGCGAGGTGGCGCAGGATCTGGCCGAGGGCGCCGACGCCGTCATGGTGAAGCCGGCGCTGCCCTACCTGGACATCGTCCGCCAGGTCGCCGACGCGGTCTCCGTGCCGGTCTCGGCGTACCAGGTCAGCGGCGAGTACGCGATGGTCGAGGCGGCCGCGGCCAACGGCTGGATCGACCGCGAGCGGGCGATCCTCGAGACGCTGGTCGCCATCCGCCGGGCGGGTGCCGGGCAGGTGCTCACCTACTGGGCGGTCGAGGCCGCGCGCTTGCTGGCCCGCGGCTGACATGACCTACGTCGAGCCCGGGGGCTCCTGGCGACCCTTCTGGATCGTCGCCGGGGCTCTCGGGCTCTTCGCCGTCCTGGACCTCGCGCTGCCGGGGCCGGACGTCCCGCCCTGGCTGTGGGCGCTGACAGTCGTCACCGTGCTCGGAGCGGTCGGGGTGGGATGCCTCTCGGCCCGCCGGATCTGGACTGTGCGGGTGGACGGCGACGGGCTGGCGGTCGGTCCCGAGGTCGTGGCGCTGGCCGATGTCGATGCCGCCCACCTGGCCGCCGTCGAGGGCGGGGTGGACGCCGGCGCCCCGGTGATGGGCGGCGGCTGGACGCTGCCGCCCGGCCGGTCGGGGTTGCCGCTGCGGCTGCGCGAGGGGCGCACCGTGCTGGTGCCGACGCGGGATCCCACGGCGCTGCGCGCGGCCCTGCTCGCCGCTGTGTCCGACGCCTCCGACGGGCGCCCAGGAAGAGAAGGGACACTGGGGTCGTGACCTCGCCGGACAGCTCGCCCTACCCCTACGAGGCCCCGCGCTCCGCGGAGCTCTTCGCCCGCGGCCGCGCCGTCACCCCCGGCGGGGTGAACTCACCGGTCCGCGCCTTCCAGGCCGTCGGGGGCACCCCGCGGTTCATGGTCGAGGGGTCCGGCCCGTGGATCACCGACGCCGACGGTCGGCGCTACGTCGACCTGGTCAGCTCCTGGGGGCCGCTGCTCCTCGGGCACGCGCACCCCGCCGTCGTCGAGGCAGTCACCGCCGCCGCGCGCCGCGGCCTGACCTTCGGGGCGCCCACCGAGGGCGAGCTGGACCTGGCCGAGGAGATCCGCGCGCGGGTCGCGCCGGCGCAGCGCGTCCGCCTGGTCAACTCCGGCACCGAGGCGGTGCTGTCGGCCGTCCGCCTGGCGCGCGGCGTGACCGGCCGCCCGCTGGTCGTGAAGTTCGCCGGCAACTACCACGGCCACGTCGACTCGCTGCTGGCCTCGGCCGGCTCCGGAGTGGCCACCCTCGGCCTGCCCGACACCCCCGGCGTCACCACCGGGGCGGCCGCCGACACCGTGGTGCTCCCGTACAACGACGTCGCCGCCGTCGAGGCAGTCTTCGCTGAGCGCGGCGCGCAGGTCGCCTGCGTCATCAGCGAGGCGGCCGCCGGGAACATGGGTGTCGTCCCGCCGGAGCCCGGCTTCAACGCCGCCCTCCGCCGGATCACCGCCGCGCACGGGTCGCTGCTGATCCTCGACGAGGTCATGACCGGCTTCCGGGTGTCGCGGTCGGGCTGGTACGGCCTGGACCCCGTCGACGCCGACCTGTTCACCTTCGGCAAGGTCATGGGCGGTGGGCTGCCCGCGGCGGCGTTCGGCGGCCGCGCCGACCTGATGGAGCACCTCGCGCCGGCGGGGCCGGTCTACCAGGCGGGCACGCTGTCGGGGAACCCGGTCGCCGTCGCCGCCGGGCTGACCACGCTGCGGCACTGCACCGACGAGGTCTACGCGCACTGCGACGAGGTCGCCGCCGTGCTCCGCGGCGCGGCCAGCGCCGCGCTGTTCGCGGCCGGGGTGGCGCACCGGGTGCAGCAGGCCGGCAACATGTTCTCGATCTTCTTCGTGCCGGACGAGCGGCAGGTCCGCAACTACGACGACGCCCGCAGCCAGGACGTCTTCCGGTACACGGCCTTCTTCCACGCGATGCTCGCCCGCGGCGTCTACCTGCCGCCGTCGGCGTTCGAGTCGTGGTTCGTCAACGCGCAGCTCTCCGGCGAGTCCCTCGACCGCGTGCTCGAGGCGCTGCCCGCCGCCGCCCGCGCGGCCGCCGAGGCCACCCCATGAGGGCAGAAATGGCCATTTCTGCCCTGGGGGTGGGGGCGTGAGCGAGCGGACGACGGTGCACCTGCTGCGGCACGGCGAGGTGCACAACCCGGCCAAGGTGCTCTACGGCCGGCTGCCCGGTTTCCGGCTGTCGACCACCGGTGAGGCGATGGCGGTCGCGGCGGCGGAGTGGTTCGCCGGGCGCGACCTCACCCACCTGGTCTCCAGCCCGCTCGAGCGCGCCCAGCAGACCGCCGGCCCGCTCGCGGAGGCGACCGGCCTGCCGATCGGCACCGACGACCGGCTGATCGAGGCCGGTAACGCCTTCGAGGGCATGGTCGTCGGCGGGGCCGGAGGCGTCTTCCGGGCGCCGCGGAACTGGTGGAAGCTGCGCAACCCCTTCCAGCCCTCGTGGGGCGAGCCCTACGTGGAGATCGCCGCCCGGATGCTCGGCGCCGTCGAGGCCGCGCGCGACGCCGCCCGCGGGCACGAGGCAGTCCTGGTCAGCCACCAGCTGCCCATCTGGACGGTCCGGCTGCACCTGCAGGGCCGCAGCTACCTGCACGACCCGCGCCGTCGCGAGTGCGCGCTGGCCAGCGTCACCTCGGTGACCTACGACGGCGACCGGTTCGCCGGCGTCGCCTACGCCGAGCCTGCCGGAGCCACTCCCGCCGACACGGTGCCGGGCGCATGAAGCGGCTCCTGATCGCCCTGACCGCGGCAGCGCTGGCGCTGGCCGGCTGCACCACCGGCGACGGCGCAGTGGACGTCAACAACGGCGGCGAGTTCCGGTTCGTCGAGGGCACCCCGGGGGGCGAGGTCATCCCGCCCGATGAGCGGGCGTCGGCGCCCGAGTTCGGCGGCACGCTGCTCGACGGCGAGGAGTTCTCCTCCAGCGAGCTGGCCGGCGACGTCGCCGTGATCAATTTCTGGGGCTCGTGGTGCCCGCCCTGCCGGGTCGAGACACCGGAGTTCCAGGAGGTCTACGCCGAGGTCCGCGACCAGGGCGTGCAGTTCCTCGGGATCAACGTGAAGGACACCGACCAGCTCGCCCGTGCGTTCGAGGAGAACTTCGGCATCGAGTTCCCGTCGCTGGACGACCCGCGCGGCGAGGTGGCCCTGGCGTTCCGCGACTACCCGGCCAGCGCGATCCCCTCCACCATCGTGCTGGACCGGCAGAGCCAGGTCGCCGCCGTGTACACCGGCGCGGTGCAGCAGGAGGACCTCCGCGCGGTCCTCGACCGGCTGACGGCGGAGGAGGACTGACGTGGGGGAGACCTTCGCCGACCTGGTCACCGACGGCCCGCTGCTGGTCGCCGCCGCGGTCGCCGCGCTCGTCGGCCTGATCAGCTTCGCCTCGCCCTGCGTGCTGCCGCTGGTGCCCGGCTACCTCTCCTACGTCACCGGCCTGGTCGGCTCCGGCGCCCGGACGACGACGGCAGCGCCGGCCCCCTCCGGTGGCGGCACCGCGACTGCCGTGCGCACCGACGAGCGCGCCCCGCGCGGGCGCATGGTGCTCGGCTCGGTGCTGTTCGTCCTGGGCTTCACCGCCGTCTTCGTCACCATCACCACCGCCTTCGGCGGGCTCGGCCGGCTGCTGCTGGTGCACAACCAGGTCATCACCCAGGTGATGGGCGGGATCACCGTGCTGGTCGGCCTGGGCTTCCTCGGCTGGCTGCCGCTGCTGCAGCGCACCAAGCGGATGACCGTGCGGCCCACCGTCGGCCTCGCCGGTGCCCCGCTGCTCGGCGTCGTCTTCGGGCTGGGCTGGACCCCGTGCCTCGGCCCGACCCTGGCGGCCGTGCAGAACCTCGCCTTCGCCGAGGCCACCGCCGGCCGGGGCGCGCTGCTCGGGCTGGCCTACTGCCTGGGCCTGGGCGTGCCGTTCGTGCTGGTCGCGCTGGGCGCCCGCTGGGCCGTCGGGGCCACCACCTTCCTCCGCGTGCACGCGCAGGCCGTGACCCGCTTCGGCGGGGCGGTGCTGGTGCTGGTCGGG
>JBEPZM010000059.1:3311-13654 GCA_041640835.1 Blastococcus sp. | reverse complement strand
CCGCGGACCTGTCCGCGGGGGAGCGGCGGGCCCTCGACGCCGGCCGGGTGGGCGACCGCTGGTGGGCCACCGTGCTCTGCTGCGGCTTCGACTCCGCGGTCACCGATCGCGCCAACCGGCTCCCGTGGCCGCGGGGCCGCCGCCGCTACGACGTCGCCGTGCTGATCGAGCTCGCCCGGCTACGGCCCTACGAGATCACGCTGCGGCTCGACGACGACGAGCCGCGGACGCTGCCGGCGACGATGATCGCCGTCGGCAACACCGCCTGGTACGGCGGCGGGCTGAACATCTGCCCGGGTGCGGATCCCGCGGACGGTCTGTTCGACGTCACCGTCGTCGGGCCCACCACGCGCCGCGAGCTGATCCGCACCCGTCCCCGGCTGGCCGACGGCTCGCACGTCGACCACCCGTCGGTCTCGGTGTTCCGGGCATCGAGGGTCGAGCTCGCCGGACGCGGCGTCACCACCTACGCCGACGGCGAGCCCGTGGTGCCGCTGCCCGTCGTCGTCGAGTGCGTGCCCGGTGCGCTCGCCGTCGTCGGCACCGCCCCCGCTGCCCCCTAGGGCAGAAATGGCCAATTCTGCCCTTTCGGGCGAGGGCCTGATCGCGGGCTTAACGTGGAGCCATGTCCAGCCCCGCTGAGCGGTACGCCGCTGCCCGGCGCCGGACGGCCCATCCGGCGCTGGCGGACTTCACCGCCGAACTCGGCTTCTCCCTCGATGAGTTCCAGGTCGAGGCGTGCGAGGCCCTCGACCGGGGCTCAGGCGTGCTCGTGTGCGCCCCGACCGGAGCCGGCAAGACCGTCGTCGGCGAGTTCGCCGTGCACAAGGCCCTCTCCGAGGGGCGCAAGGCGTTCTACACGACGCCGATCAAGGCGTTGTCCAACCAGAAGTACAACGACCTGGTCCAGCGCTACGGATCGGACCGCGTCGGCCTGCTGACCGGCGACAACGCCGTCAACGGGGACGCGCCCGTGGTCGTGATGACCACCGAGGTGCTGCGCAACATGCTCTACGCCGAGTCGCCGGCGCTGCGCGGGCTCGGCTACGTGGTGATGGACGAGGTGCACTACCTCGCCGACCGGTTCCGCGGCGCGGTCTGGGAGGAGGTGATCATCCACCTCCCGCCGTCGGTCACGCTGGTCTCGCTGTCGGCGACGGTCAGCAACGCCGAGGAGTTCGCCGACTGGCTGGTCACCGTGCGCGGCGACACCGAGGTGGTGGTCAGCGAGGTCCGGCCGATCCCGCTCTGGCAGCACATGCTCGTCGGCAACCGCGTGTTCGACCTCTTCTCGCTGCGCCCGGCCGCCCACGCGGCCGAGCACGGGGACAGCCCGCGCCCCCTGTCCACCCGCGAGCGCGGCGCCTCCGTGGTCGACCCCGAGCTGGTGCGCTACGTCCGCGAGCACGAGCGGCGGATCGAGGGCTGGGGCGGTCCGAGCCGGCGGGAGTCCTCGCACAAGCCGCGGTACCGCCCACCGGCGCGCTCCGACGTCATCGAACGGCTGGACAAGGCCGGCCTGCTGCCCGCGATCACCTTCGTGTTCAGCCGCAACGGCTGCGACGCCGCCGTGCACCAGTGCCTGATGAGCGGGCTGCGGCTCACCGACGAGGCCGAGCGGGCCGAGATCGCCGCGATCATCGACGAGCGCACCGGGTCGCTGCCGGAGGAGGACCTGCACGTCCTCGGCTTCTGGGAGTGGCGCGAGGGGCTGCTGGCCGGGCTCGCCGCCCACCACGCCGGGCTGGTCCCCGCCTTCAAGGAGACCGTCGAGGAGTGCTTCGTCCGCGGCCTGGTCAAGGCGGTGTTCGCGACCGAGACCCTCGCCCTGGGCATCAACATGCCGGCGCGCACAGTCGTCCTCGAGCGGCTGGTGAAGTGGAACGGCGAGGCGCACGTCGACGTCACGGCGGGGGAGTACACCCAGCTGACCGGGCGGGCCGGGCGGCGGGGGATCGACGTGGAGGGGCACGCCGTCGTCATCTGGGCGCCGGGCATGGATCCCTCGGTCGTGGCCGGGCTGGCCAGCACGCGCACCTATCCGCTGCGGTCCAGCTTCCGGCCGAGCTACAACATGGCGGTCAACCTGGTCGGCTCGTTCGGCCGGGCGCGCGCCCGTGAGCTGCTCGCCTCCTCCTTCGCCCAATTCCAGGCCGACCGCTCGGTCGTCGGGCTGGCCCGGTCCGCCGCTCGGCACGAGCGGGAGGCCGAGAAGTTCGCCGCCGACATGCGCTCCGACCGGGGCGACGTGGGGGAGTACGCGCAGCTGCGCCGGGAGATCTCCGACCGCGAGAAGGAGCTCTCCCGCGACTCGCAGGCCAAGCGCCGGATCGAGTCCGCGGACGCGCTCGCCGCCCTGCGCCCCGGGGACGTCATCCGGGTGCCGTCGGGCCGCCGCCAGGGGCTGGCCGTCGTCCTCGACCCCGGGGTCTCCGACCTCGCCGACCCGCGCCCGCTGGTGCTCACGGAGGACAAGTGGGCCGGCCGGCTGGCCTCGATCGACTTCCCGACGCCGGTGACGGCGCTGGCCCGCGTGCGGGTGCCCAAGAACTTCAATCACCGCAGCCCGCACGCCCGCCGGGATCTCGCCGCGACGCTGCGCAACGCCCGCGTCGAGCACGACCTCGGCGCCCGGATGGTGCGCAAGGGCCGTTCGGCGGCCGCCGACGACCCGGTGCTCGCCGACCTGCGCGCCGCCGTGCGGCGTCATCCCGTGCACGCGCTGCCCGACCGCGAGGAGCGAGTGCGCGTCGCCGAGCGGTGGCTGCGCTCGGTCCGGGAGGCCGAGGCGCTGCACCGCACGATGGCCGAGCGCACCGGCTCCCTGACCCGCCAGTTCGACTCCATCTGCGACGTCCTGGAGGAGCTCGGCTACCTGGTGCCCGAGCCGGCGCCGCTGGTCCCCGCCGACACCGCGGTGATCGGCGCCGTCGACGACGTCCCGCTGGTGACCGACGACGGGCGGCGGCTGGCGCGCATCTGGTCCGAGGCCGACCTGCTGGTGGCCGAGTGCCTGCGCGCGGGCGCGTGGCGCGGGCTCAACGCCACCGAGCTCGCCGCGGCCGCCTCCACGCTGGTCTTCGAGGCACGACGCGACCTGGTCTCGCTGCCCGCCATTCCCTCGGGGAAGGTGACCGCCGCCGTGGCCGGGATGCGACAGGTCAAGGCCCGGCTCTCCGACGTCGAGGCCGCGCACGGCGTGCGGGTGACGCGGGACCTCGACCTCGGGTTCGCGTGGGCCGCCTACCGGTGGGCCGACGGCCAGAGCCTGGACCGCGTGCTCGCGGGCGCGGAGCAGGCCGGCACCGAGCTGTCCGGGGGCGACTTCGTCCGCTGGATGCGCCAGCTGATCGATCTGCTGGACCAGGTGGCCAAGGTGGCCGACGATGCGGTGGCGTCGGTGGCGCGCGCGGCGGTCGGCAAGGTCCGGCGGGGCGTCGTCGCCGTCGCGGTGGGGGGCTGAACGTGACCGACCCGGACCTGGCCCACGAGGAGCCCACCCGGTCGGGGCGGCGGTCCCGCGCCCCGTTCTACGGCGGGGTGCTGGTGATCGGGCTGCTCATCGTGCTGGCGCTCGCGCTGAGCCGCTGGCTCGGCCTGGGCCCCACGCTGCTCGACACCGAGCAGGTGCAGCGGGACGTCGCGTCGCAGTTCGAGGAGCGGTACGACGTCGGCGTCGACGTCGACTGCCCGCACGGCATGGAGGTCGTCCAGGGCGAGGACTACGAGTGCGACGCCGAGACCGACGACCACGAGGACCTCGAGCTCATCATCACGATCACCGACGAGGACGACGCCGCCTACACCTGGGACGTCGACTGAGCCGGCCCCGGCTCGTCCTCGCCGGGGTGGTCGTCGCGGTCAGCTGCCCCGGGGAGATGCCCTCGAACAGCGGTGAGGTCTACGCCTGCGAGGGCGAACGTGCCGACGGTGACGTCGTCTACATCGAGATCCAGATCGCCGATCCCGGCGAGGAGTCCGACTACCGATGGTGGACGCCGCCGTCGTAGCTCAGCCCACGGCGTCGGCGGACCACCCCAGTGCCGCGCCCAGCCGCCGCAGCGAGGACTCCAGACCGTGCGCGGCGGCGAGCTCCGCCAGGACCGACGCGTCGGCCGGCACCCGCGGCAGGTCGCCGTCGACGGCGGGCATGTCGATGTCCTTCGCCACGGCGACGACCACCGGCGCACGGTCGAGGTAGTCGGTAGCCGCGTGCAGCTTCTTGAGCACGGCCGCGGTCAGCGGCGCCTTCGGGACGACGGTCCGCGCGGCCGCCGCCCGGATGCCGGCCAGGTCGCCGAACTCGTTGATCAGGGCGGCCGCGGTCTTGGCGCCGACGCCGGCCACCCCGGGGAGCCCGTCGCTGGGGTCGCCGCGGAGCACCGCGAAGTCGGCGTAGGCGCGGCCCGGGATGCCGTACTTGGCGGCGACGGCGGCCTCGTCGACGCTCTCGATGTCGGCGATGCCACGGTTGGTGTAGAGCACCCGGACCCCGCGTTCGTCGTCGACCAGCTGGAACAGGTCGCGGTCGCCGGTGACGACGTCGACCGCACCGCGGGCGCGGGTGGCGAGCGTCCCGATGACGTCGTCGGCCTCGTACCCGGGGGCGCCGACCCGGGCGATCCCGGCCGCGGCGAGCACCTCCACCAGGATCGGCACCTGCGGGCCCAGCTCGTCCGGGGTCTCCTCGCCGCCCTCGGGCGCCACCCGGTGCGCCTTGTACGAAGGCAGCGCCTCCACCCGGAACGCCGGCCGCCAGTCGTCGTCCCAGCAGGCGACGAGCCGGTCGGGACCGTGCGCGGTGAGCAGCCGGGCGGTCATGTCCAGGAAGCCCCGCACCGCGTTGATCGGTCGGCCGTCGGGCGTGGTCACGCTGGTGGGCACGCCGTAGAACGCGCGGAAGTAGAGCGAGGCGGCGTCCAGCAGCATCGTCGTCACGAGTTCTCCTCGCTGGCGCTCGTCACTCTCGTGCCGATTCGTGCTCTGTTCTCGGGTGATCTCGCAAGCTCGCTCACGCCAGCGCACGCTAGCCGTCGGGCAGGACGTGCGGAGTCCGGCCGGGACCGTGGTTAGTCTGCGCGCGTGGCATCCGCTTCCGTTCCGCGGCCGACCGAGCCGCTCGTGACCGTGGACCGGGTGCACGCCGCCCGCTCCCTGGCCGCCGAGTCCGGCACCGACCTGCTCGTCCTCACGCCGGGTTCGGACCTGCGCTACCTCACCGGGTACGACGCGCACGCCATGGAGCGGCTGACCGCGCTCGCCGTGCCGCGCCAGGGAGAGCCCTTCCTCGTCGTCCCGCGGCTCGAGGCACCGATGGTCGAGGTGAGCCCCGCGGGCGCGCTCGGCCTCGAGGTGCTCGCGTGGGACGAGACCGAGGACCCCTTCGCCCTGCTGGCCGGCGCTGCCACGGCCCGGCTGGGCTCGGCGCCGGCCCGCGTCGCCGTGGGGGCGCGCACCTGGGCGGAGCACGCCCTCGGGGTGCAGCGCGCGCTGCCCGGCTCGGCGCTCGAGCTCGCCGGGCCGGTGCTGGACCGGCTGCGGATGGTGAAGTCGCCGGCCGAGGTCGAGGAGCTGGCCCTGGCCGGGGCCGCCATCGACCGCGTGCACGCCCGGATGGCCGAGTTCCTGACGGTCGGCCGGACCGAGGCGGCCGTGGGCGCGGACATCGCCGCGGCGATCCTCGAGGAGGGGCACGTCGGCGTGGACTTCACGATCGTCGGGTCGGGCCCGAACGGCGCCAGCCCGCACCACGAGCTGTCGGACCGGACGATCGTGGCCGGCGACGTCGTCGTCATCGACATCGGTGGGAAGACGGCGACCGGCTACCGGTCCGACTGCACCCGCACGTACGTCGTCGGCGGCAGCGCCGCTCCCGACGTGGCCGAGTGGTACGCCGTGCTGCACGCCGCGCAGCAGGCCGCCGTCGCCGTCGTCCGCCCCGGGGTGACCGCCGAGCAGGTGGACGCCGCGGCGCGACAAGTCATCGCCGACGCCGGATGGGGCGAGCACTTCATCCACCGGACGGGACACGGCATCGGGCTGGACTCGCACGAGGCGCCCTACCTCGTCGAGGGCAACGACCTCCCGCTCGAGCCCGGCATGGCGTTCTCGGTCGAACCGGGGATCTACCTCGCCGGGCGCTGCGGTGCCCGCATCGAGGACATCGTGGTGTGCACCGACGACGGTGTCCGCTCCCTGAACGTCGGTCCGCGTGAGCTCGTCGAACTCCCCGGCTGACGTCGACGGCGTCGCCGGGCCACCCGCCGTCGACGTCGACCGGATGCTGCTCTCGGCGCTGGCGCGGGACGGGCGGGCGAGCTACACGGAGCTGGCCGAGAAGGTGGGGCTGTCGGTGTCGGCCGTGCACCAGCGGGTGCGGCGGCTCGAGCAGCGCGGGCTGATCACCGGCTACCGGGCGAGCCTCGACCCGAAGCTGCTCGGCCTCCCGCTGACCGCCTTCGTCTCCATCACGCCGATCGGCGCCCAGACCGAGGACCCGCCGGCGCTGCTGGCCCACCTGCGCGCCATCGAGGAGTGCCACGCGGTGGCGGGGCAGGAGAGCTACATCCTCAAGGTGCGGGTCGCCTCGCCCGACGCCCTGGAACTGCTGCTGCGCGAGATCCGCGCGACGGCCAACGTCTCGACGCGGACGACGGTCGTGCTCTCCACGCTCTACGAGGACCGCCCCCCGCTCTGACCCGCTCGCCCCGGTCGGGAGGGGGGCGCCCGGGCGGATAGCGTGCCCTGGTGACCGAGATCCTCGTCGTGGGCGCCGGGATCGGCGGGTCGTTCGCCGCTCGCCTGCTGGCAGGGGCGGGGCACGCGGTGACCCTGGTCGAGCGCAGCCCGCGGGTTCCGCAACCGGGCGCCGGCCTGGTCCTCTCGGGCGGCGCCGTGCGGACCCTCACCGCGGGTGGCGTGGACGTCGACCCGATCGCGCATCCGCTGGAGAAGCTCTCCGTCACCGGGCCCGACGGACGGCCTCGCGGCGGTCCGGGGAACCGGTTCGCGCTGGCGCGACCGGAGCTCGTCACCGCGCTCGGCGAGGGGCTGCACCGGCTGGTCGACGTCCGCTTCGACACCGCCCTGCACGAGGTCCGGCACGAGGCCGGGCGGGTCCACTGCCGGATGGGCGCCCAGGAGCAGCCGTTCGACTTCGTCGTCGCCGCCGACGGCATCCGGTCGACCGTGCGTCGGGCGCTGGCCCCGGACGTGCCGCTGCGCTCCGCCGCCCAGGTGTGCTGGCGGGGGATCGTCGAGGAGCGTTTCGGGGACGCGGCCACCGAACTCTGGACCGGTCGGGAACGGATCGGCGTCGTCCCGCTGCGCGGCGACCGCAGCTACGTCTACGTCGTGCGCGGCGCCGGGTCCGACGGGAACGTCCTCACCCCTGCACAGGACGTCCCGGACAGGGAGGCGACGGCGGTGCAGGCGTTGCGTGCACTGCCGGCGGACGAGCTGCTGCGGCACGAGCTGTGGGAGGTCGACCGCCCGGTGTGGGGCACCTCGGGAGTGGCGCTGCTCGGGGACGCCGCACACGCGATGACCCCCAACATGGGACTGGGCGCCGCCCTGGCCATCGAGGACGCCGCCGTCCTGACCTCCGCGCTGCGGAAGGGCCTCCCCGGAGCCGTCGGCCGCTACCGGCGTGCCCGCGCGGCCCGGGTGCGTGCCGTGCAGCTCGCCTCGCGGGCGATCGGCGTCCTCGCCCACAGCCGGCACCCGGCGGCGAGCGGACTCAGGGCGGCGATGCGCCTCCAGCACCGCGCCTGACTCCCCACTGGACAAGCGTTCGAACACGTGTTCGTATGGGTGTCATGCGATGGGAAGCGCAGCGGCTGGATCTCGAGGAGTCCGCGACCCTGCCCGGCATGCCGAGCATCCGCGGCCTGCTGCGCAGCGTGCAGGTGCCGGAGTTCCCGGGGCTGACGTTCCACGAGGTGCGGTCGCGGTCCGCGCTCAACCGCGTTCCGGGCGACTCCGCGATGCCATTCCCGTACACGATCAATCCGTACAGGGGATGCAGTCATTCGTGTGTGTACTGCCTGTCGGGCGACACGCTCGTACTGCTCGCAGACGGCCGGCAGAAGCCGATCGCGGAGTTGCGCGTCGGCGAACGCATCGTGGGAACGGAACGTCGCGGCACCTACCGGCACTACGTCACCACCGAGGTGCTGGCGCACTGGTCGACGGTGAAGCCGGCGTACCGGGTGACGCTGGGCGACGGCACGGAGCTCGTGGCCAGTGGTGACCACCGGTTCCTCACCGGCCGAGGCTGGAAGTACGTCACGGGCGCGATGTCCGGCGCGGCACGTCGGCCCTACCTCACGACCAACGACGCCCTGCTCGGTTTCGGCAGCGCCGCACCGCCGACGACGGCGTGCGGTGACTACCGGCGCGGCTACCTGACGGGGATGGTGCGCGGCGACGCGAATCTCAAGGTCTACCGGTACGAGCGGGAGGGACGGCGCCACGGGGACCTTCACCGTTTTCGCCTTGCACTGGCTGACGGTGAAGGCCTCACCCGGACGCAGGAATACCTCGCGCTCGAGGGAGTGGCGACGGACCGGTTCAGGTTCTCCGAGGCCTCGGACACAAGACGAGAAGTGACCGCCATCCGAACATCTGCGGCGGCATCGGTCGCTCGGATCATGCAGCTGGTCGAGTGGCCGGCCAGTCCCTCTCGAGCCTGGCAGCGCGGTTTCCTCGCCGGAATCTTCGACGCAGAGGGGAGTCGGAGCAAGGGTGTCCTCCGGATCAGCAATGCCGACGACGAGATCCTGGCCAGGACGCAAGCCGCGTTCTCGACGTTCGGGTTCGACGCCGTCCTGGAGGACCGGGGTCTCGCCAACCGGGTGCGGAACGTCCGGCTGCGTGGGGGACTGCGGGAGCAGTTGCGCTTCGTGGGACTCACGGACCCAGCGATCCGCCGCAAGTGCGTCGTCGATGGCATTGCAGTCAAGAGCGATGCAGATCTCCGCGTGGTGAGCATCCGATCCCTGGGCATCGAGACGCCGATGTACGACATCACCACGGGTACCGGCGACTTCGTCGCCAATGGCGTCATCAGCCACAACTGCTTCGCGCGCAAGACGCACGAATGGCTCGAATTCGATTCGGGCAAGGACTTCGACGCGCAGATCGTGGTCAAGACCAACCTCGTCGAGGTGCTCCGCCGCGAGCTGGCCCGGCCGTCATGGGGGCACGAACACGTCGCGCTGGGCACCAACACCGATCCCTACCAGCGGGCCGAGGGGCGCTACCGGCTCATGCCGGGGGTGATCGGCGCGCTTGCCGAGTCCGGCACGCCGTTCTCCATCCTCACCAAGGGCACCCTGCTGCGCCGCGACATCCCGCAGCTCGTCGAGGCCGCCCAGCAGGTGCCGCTCGGGCTCGGCGTCTCCATGGCGATCTGGGACGACGACCTGCACGCCGCCCTCGAACCGGGCGTGCCCACGCCCCGGGCCCGGCTGGACCTGGTGCGGGCACTGGCCGACGCAGGCCTGCCCTGCGGGGTCTTCCTCGCGCCGGTGCTGCCGGGCCTGACCGACGACGAGGCCGCCCTCGACGCCGCCCTGGCGGCCATCGCGGCGGCCGGGGCCACCGGGGTGACCGTCATCCCGCTGCACCTGCGGCCCGGTGCACGCGAGTGGTTCATGGCCTGGCTGCGCGGCGCCCACCCGGAGCTGGTGCCGCGGTACGAGCGGCTGTACGCCCGCCGCGCCTACGTGCCGGCCGAGTACCGCACCTGGCTGGCGCAACGGGTGGCGCCGCTGCTCGCCCGGCACGGCCTGGACCGGCAGTCCGGGGGAGTGGCGCGGGGCGCGGACGGCGCGATCGCCACCGGCGTTCCCGGCGACGAGGAGGTCGGCTTCCCCGCAGGGAGCCTGCCGACCGGTGGCATGCCGGGAGTCCGCCCCAAGGGTGGTCCGACGGAGGCGACGAGTCCGGCCGTGTCGGCAGCGCCCGAGCAGCTGTCCCTGCTGTGAGCCAGTCGGGGAACGGAACCGGCCCGGGGGCGGGAGGTCAGCCGGCGAGCCGCGCCGAGCGGGCGACCGTCCGCGCTGCCCGCACCACGCCGCGCGCCGAGACCGGGGGAGCGCCGGCCGCCAGTGCCAGCCGCCGGTAGGAGTCGTAGGACAGCTCCCGGTAGGCCGCCGCGAGGACCGCTGCAGCGTCCTGCCGCGACGGGGGAGCGGTGGCCCGTAGGTGCTGCCCGGTGCGCCCGGCGTGCTTCGCGAAGGTCACCTGCAGCGCCTGGTTGGACAACCGACCGCCGATCCGGGAGTCGAGTCCTGGCCCACGGCGCAGCGCCGGCAGCACCCACGGGCTCGCGGCCAGTG
>JBEPZM010000059.1:0-3301 GCA_041640835.1 Blastococcus sp. | reverse complement strand
GCGGCTGCGCACCGTCTCCCACGCGTGCCAGGCGGTGAGCGCGCCGGGGACGGGCCACTCGCCGTCGTCGGTGTGCACGACCAGCCGTCGGGCGCCGGCGTGGACCTGGTCGCGGCGCAGCGAGCGGAACATCCCCACCGGGGCGGGCCAGGCCAGCGCGAGCGCGCACCAGGCCACGGCGCGCACGTGCTCCGGGTCCGAACCGCGCAGTTCCGTGAGCGGGCGCAGCTCGAGCTCCAGCGGATCGGGTTCCGGCGTCCGCGCGCGGGGGAGCGCCAGCCCGCCGTACCGGGCGACCTTGGAGTACAGCGCCACCGTCGCCGGCTTCCAGCCCCGTGCCGCGGCCAGCGGGTCGAGCCCGGTCTCCGCCAGCTGGTCGGGGCCCAGGCCGAGCTCGAGCGCCGCGTCCGCGAGCCGGCGCCACTGAGCCTCGTAACCGGGCGGAACCGCCCAGCTGCGCCAGGCCCGCTCGGGCGGCGGCGCAGGCATCTCCGGCAACGGCTGCTGCCACGCGCGCGACATGCCGGAACAGTACCGTTATCCCCAACAACATTGCCTCTTCTCGCTTGTGGTCATCTGCCGTTGCACCGCTCGCCGCCCTGCGGACGGCGTGTCAGCAACGAGGGCCCGCACCGCCCGGGCCCCGAGAACGTCGCCGGGGCGGGAGACCACCCGGGCGGACGGCGCCGGGGTTGGTTAGGGTCCGCCCATGTACACCGCGAGCTGGCGCGACGTCGTACGTGGAGACCTGTTCGGCGCTTCGCCGGACCGCCGCGATCGGCCGTACCGGTTCGTGATCCGGCTGTGCCTGGTCGTGTTCCACCTGTTCCGCTTCCGGTTCGACGTCCGGGGTGGGCAGCACGTGCCCGCGACCGGTGGCGCGATCATCTGCAGCAACCACGTCAGCTTCTTCGACTTCACCTTCCTCGGTCTCGGCGCGATCTCCCAGCACCGCCTGGTGCGCTTCATGGCGAAGTCCGCGGTGTTCGGCCACTGGTTCGCCGGGCCGTTCATGCGGGCGATGAAGCACATCCCCGTCGACCGGAAGGCCGGGGCCGCCGCGTTCGAGTCCGCCGTCCGCGCGCTCAAGGACGGAGAGGTGGTCGGCGTCTTCCCGGAGGCGACCATCAGCCGCAGCTTCACGGTGAAGGACCTCAAGGCCGGCGCCGCGCGCATGGCGATCGACGCGAACGTCCCGATCATCCCGGCGGCGGTCTGGGGCGGGCACCGGGTCGCGACCAAGGGCCACAAGGTGCAGCTGCGCCGCGGCGTCCCGGTCATGGTCTTCCTCGGCGAGCCGATCGTTCCCGAGCCGGGGGAGAAGGTGCAGCCGCTGCTGCGCCGGACCCGCGCGGCGATGGAGGCGCTCCTCGAGGAGGCGCAGGCGGCCTACCCCGACCAGCCCGCCGGGCCGGACGACCGCTGGTGGCTCCCCGTGCACCTCGGCGGCACCGCACCGACCCCGGAGGAGGCCGCGGTGGCAGACTCCGCGCGCGCCGCGGGCCACGGGCCGAAGCCGCCGAAGAAGTCGCTGCTCCAGCGGGTGACCGGGTTGCTGCGCCGCCGCTGAGCCTCGGCTCTACTCGACGACGACCGGGGCCATCAGCCGGAAGGCCTCCAGCTCGACGTCGTACCACCGCGTCATGCGACCCAGCGGCTGCATGCCCAGCCGGCGGCAGACCGCCAGGGACGGCTCGTTGCCCGGCCTGACGACGGCGTAGACCTCGGGAACGCCGGCGGCGAATGCCCGCTCGATGATCGCCATCGCGGCCTCGGTCGCGTACCCGCAGCCCCACGAGTCCGGGTGCAGGTGCCAGCCGACCTCGACCTCACCCACACCGTGAGGCAACGGCTTGAGCAGCAGGGTTCCGGCCGGTACGCCGCCGTCCGCGGGTTCGATCGCCCAGCACCCGTACCGGTCGTCCGTCGCGGAGATCGCGCCCCAGCGCCGGACCAGTTCCGCCGGGGGGACCGTGGGGGGCCCACCGAGCCAGTCGGTCACCTCGGCGCGCCCGTAGATGTCGGCCAGGCGCGCGAGATCGGCCGGCGCGGACGTCCACGGGCGCAGGCGTAGACGCCTGGTGCACACCGTCCGCTCCGCCTCGCCGCCCATGCCTTGTCGCTACCCGCCGCCCGGGGGAGCCGACACCCGGCGCCCGCTCCACCGGCCTCGACTGCCCACCTCCAGCGTGTGCGTAACGATCGGGTCACGGTGGCCATCACCGTCACCGTAGGTACCTGATCGGGCGCGGAGTGTCCTTACAGTCCCTGCAGTTCCACACCGGGAGCACCGTGTCGTGCCTCCCCGGATCGAGCGTGCGGGCCCTCCGGCCGGCGCGGACGGCTCTCGGGCCGCCCCGCCTCCGGGCTGCGAGAGCCGGCGTGAGACCGGGGGACGCGGCCGGCGCCACCGGCGGGGCCTTTCGAGGACCGCGTCATCAGACAACGGTCGAGCCGTGCGCAGCCAGCGCCCGGCCGTCCGGCCCGAAGGCGCGGTACCGAGGGAGGGAATCCGTCGGCGCACCCAGCAGGTGGAGCATCTCCGGCGCGCCCGGGGGTCCGCGCGACGTCGCCGGCCCCCGGGGGAGCGGGGGATGGGATGCTGGGTCAGGACCGCAGCGACGAGGCAGCGGTCCCGACCCCCGTCCGGCCGGCTCGGGGCAGCACCCGGCTCCTGGGGCCCGTCCCCGGTCGACGCCGGACGACCGTCCCCGGGAGGGCACGCGTGGCCGCAGCACCTGGCACGCTGCTCCGACCCACGCCGGAGCCCGGGGGGACGCCGGCCGCCCGCACCCGCCGCCTGCCGTGGCGGACGCTGCTCGCCGTCGCCGGGGGACTGGCCATGGTGCTGGCCTACCCCGGATCCGACCTGATCCCGCTCGCCGTCCTCGGGCCGGCCGCCCTCGCGCTCGCGGTGCACGGCAGGAGCGCCCGCGGCGGCCTCTGGCTGGGCCTGGTCCTCGGTCTGGCCTTCTTCGTCCCGCTCCTGTCGTGGACCGGCATCTACGTCGGCGCCTTCCCGTGGCTCGCGCTCGCGGTGTTCGAGGCACTGCACCTGGCCCTCCTCGGCGCCGCGACCGCCCTGGCCTCGCGCCTGCGGTGGTGGCCGCTGTGGGCCGCCGCGCTCTGGGTCGCCGACGAGGCGCTGCGCGGGCGCCTGGTCCTCGGTGGTTTTCCCTGGGGGCGGCTGGGCTTCAGCCAGACCGAGGGCCCGCTGCTCTCGCTCGCGGCCTACGGGGGCGTGCCCCTGGTCAGCTTCGCCGTCGCCCTGATCGGCACGCTGCTGGCCGCGACGGTGCTG
>JBEPZM010000058.1:0-13654 GCA_041640835.1 Blastococcus sp. | reverse complement strand
CGGCACGGGGTATTACTTGGCACTGACTTTCGGCACGCTGTTGAGTTCTCAAAGAGCGGACGCGCACAAACTCGACCCTCACGGGCTCCGTCTGAAGCTGGATGTCCAACACTACGCCGGTTTCCGTTGCCCCCGCCAGTGGCGGGTCCCGGTCCGGCGGACCCTCAGGTCCGCGCGGCGCATGGAGAACCATACACGCCCTCCCGGGTGCGTTCGCAACCCCCCGTCGAGCGGTCCCCGTCACAGTGCTGAGCCGCCTGTCCGGCCACCCTTCAGGTGCCTGCGGCGGGCCTGCGAGGCGCGGGGGGAAGGGTGGTCCTTCCTCAGAGGCCCAGCAGGTGCTCGATCCCGACCGTCAGGCCAGGCCGCCGGCCGATCTCGCGGACCGCCAGGAGCACCCCCGGCATGAACGAGGCGCGGTCGTAGGAGTCGTGCCGCAGAGTCAGCGTCTCCCCCGCGGTTCCCATGAGCACCTCCTGGTGGGCGACCAGGCCGGCCAGCCGCACGGCGTGCACGGGCACACCGTCGACGTCCGCTCCACGTGCCCCCGCCAGCCCCTCACTGGTCGCGTCGGGCGCCGGCGGCAGGTCGGCGGCGCGGCGCGCCTCCGCGATCAGGCGGGCCGTGCGCATCGCCGTCCCGGACGGGGCGTCCACCTTGTTCGGGTGGTGGAGCTCGATGACCTCGACAGACGGGAAGAACCGGGCCGCCTCCTGCGCGAACTTCATGAGCAGCAGCGCCCCGATGCCGAAGTTCGGCGCGATGATCACGCCGACCTCGGGCTTCGGTGCCAGCCACTCGGCGATCGTCGACAGCCGCTCCTGGTCGAAGCCCGTCGTCCCCACGACGCAGTGGATGTTGTTGTCGATGCAGAACCGGATGTTGTCCATGACGACGTCCGGCCGGGTGAAGTCCACGACCACCTGGGTGCCGGCGTCGGCGAGGCCGAACAACCAGTCCCCCTCGTCCACCATGGCGACGAGTTCGAGGTCGTCAGCGTCGTTGACCGCCTTGACCACCTCGGTGCCCATCCGGCCGCGAGCTCCCAGCACCCCGACGTTGATCACGGGTGCCTCGCCCTGGAGGTTCGGAACGGGCTGCTGGTCCGGCGCGGAGGTGGTCACCCGGCCAGTTTCCCGGACGGCCGCCGAACCGCAAGACGCCCGTCCGGTTCAGCGGGGCGTCGCGCCCCGGGGGGCGAGCGCGGCCCACAGCGCGAGACCCAGCAGGACCCCGACCGCGTCGGCCACCCAGTCGGCGAGGGAGACGCTGCGCTCCAGCACGGCCAGGCCCTGGAGCACCTCGCTGACCGCCGCGTAGACCAGCAGCAACGGCGTCAGTGCCCGGAGACCGATGCCGGCCCACCGTCCACTGACCGCCAGGGCCGCGAAGAGGCCGACGTGTACGAGCTTGTCCACCCCGGCCGGCGCCGACGGGACGTCGGAGGCCGGGGCGAACAGCACCGCGAGGGACAGCAGCACCACGACGGCGAACACGCCGCGGGCGAGGGCGCCGTGGACGGCGAGGGCGGGGTGCGACGCCATCAGAGGCGGTCGAGGTCCGACTCGCGGTAGGGGCCGACGACCGCCAGGCACGTGGGCCGGCCGAAGAGCTCGGTGGCCACCTCGCGCACCTGCTGCTCGTCGACGGCGTCCAGCCGCGCGAGCACCTCACGGACCGGCAGGTACTCCCCGTAGGAGAGCTCGCTCTTGCCCAGCCGGCTCATCCGCGAGCCGGTGTCCTCGAGGCCCAGGACCATGCCGCCCTTGAGCTGGCCGCGGGCGCGCGCCACCTCTTCGTCGGTCAGCCCCTCGGCGGCGACGCCGTCCAGACCCTCGCGGATCAGCCGCAGCACCTCCGGCACGCGCTTCTTCGAGCAGCCGGCGTAGACGGAGAAAGCGCCCTCCCCGGCGTAGTGGGTGAGCGCGGAGCCGACGCTGTAGACCAGGCCCCGCTTCTCGCGGATCTCCTGGAACAGGCGCGAGCTCATGCCGCCGCCGACCGCCGCGTCGAGCACGGCTGCGGCGTAGCGCCGCTCGTCGAGCCGGCCCAGGCCGGGGGTGCCCAGGAGCAGGTGCGTCTGCTCGGTGCGTCGCGCGATGAGCCCAGTGGAGCGCGCCGGGCGGTCGGCGCCCGGCTCTCCCAGCCGGAGTGGCGCCGGTCCCCCGTCCCCGCTCAGGCGGTTCCCGAACGCAGCGGTGACCAGGTCAAGGACCTGCTGGTGGTCGACCCGCCCGGCGGCGGTGACGACCATCCGCGGCATCGCGTAGCGCTGCCGGTACCAGCCGTCGACGTCGTCGCGGGTCAGCCCTTCGATCGACTCCACGGTGCCCAGCACCGAGCGCCCCAGGGGCGTGTCGCCGAAGAGCGTCTCGGAGAACAGGTCGTGGACGGCGTCCGCCGGCTCGTCGTCGCGCATGGCGATCTCCTCGAGCACCACCGTGCGCTCGGACTCGAGGTCGGCCGCCGTGTTGGTCGCGTCGGTGACCAGGTCGGCGAGCAGCCCGACGGCCAGTGGCAGGTCGCTGGCGAGCACGTTCGCGTAGAAGCAGGTGTGCTCCTTGGCGGTGAACGCGTTCATCTCGCCGCCGACCGCGTCCATCGCCGTGGCGATCTCCAGCGCGCTGCGCGTCGTCGTCCCCTTGAACAGCAGGTGCTCGAGGAAGTGCGACGACCCGGCCACGGCCGGCGTCTCGTCGCGCGAGCCCACGTCGACCCAGATGCCCAGCGTCGCGGAGAGGACGCCGGGCATCGTCTCGGTGAGGACCCGGAGTCCCCCCGGCAACTCGGTGCGCTCCACCCGGCCGCCGACCTCGTCGAGGTCGAGCAGCTGGGTCACCCCGACGGGAACCGGGGCGGGTGCCACAGCACCCGCCCCGGACCCGATCACGTCAGTGGACGTGGTCACTCACCCGCAGGCGCAGCAGCGTCGGCGGCCTCGGCCGGAGCGGCCGAGCCGGCGTCGCCCTCGGCGACCGGCACGAGGCTGATCTTGCCGCGGGCGTCGATGTCGGTGATCTCCACCTGCATCTTGTCGCCGACGTTGGCCACGTCCTCGACCTTGTTGATCCGCTTGCCGCCACCCAGCTTGCTGATGTGCACCAGGCCGTCGCGGCCGGGCAGCAGGGAGACGAACGCGCCGAACGGCGTGGTCTTGACGACCGTGCCGAGGAAGCGCTCGCCGACCTTGGGCAGCGTCGGGTTGGCGATGGCGTTGATCCGGTCCACCGCGGCCTGGGCGGAGGGGCCGTCCGAGGCGCCGACGTAGATCGTGCCGTCGTCCTCGATGGTGATGTCGGCGCCGGTCTCGTCCTGGATCGCGTTGATCATCTGGCCCTTCGGGCCGATGACCGCGCCGATCTTGTCGACCGGGATGCGCACCGTGGTCACCCGCGGGGCGTAGGGGCTCATCTCGTCGGGGGCGTCGATGGCCTCGTTCATCACGTCGAGGATGTGCAGCCGGGCCGCGCGGGCCTGGGTCAGCGCACCGGCGAGGACGTCGGAGGGGATGCCGTCGAGCTTCGTGTCCAGCTGCAGCGCGGTCACGAAGTCGCGCGTGCCGGCGACCTTGAAGTCCATGTCACCGAACGCGTCCTCGGCGCCGAGGATGTCGGTCAGCGCCACGTACTCCGTCTTGCCGTCGACCTCGTCGGAGACCAGGCCCATGGCGATGCCGGCGACCGGCGCCTTCAGCGGGACACCGGCGTTGAGCAGGGCCAGCGTCGAGGCGCAGACCGAACCCATCGACGTCGAGCCGTTGGAGCCCAGGGCCTCGGAGACCTGCCGGATCGCGTAGGGGAACTCCTCGCGGTCGGGCAGCACCGGGACGAGCGCCCGCTCGGCGAGCGCGCCGTGGCCGATCTCGCGGCGCTTGGGCGAGCCCACGCGGCCGGTCTCGCCGGTGGAGTACGGCGGGAAGTTGTAGTTGTGCATGTAGCGCTTGCGGCTGACCGGCGACAGCGTGTCCAGCTGCTGCTCCATGCGGAGCATGTTCAGCGTGGTGACACCCAGGATCTGGGTCTCGCCGCGCTCGAACAGCGCCGAGCCGTGCACGCGCGGGATGACCTCGACCTCGGCCGACAGCGGCCGGATGTCGGTGAGCCCACGACCGTCGATGCGCACCTTGTCGCGGAGGATCCGCTGGCGGACGACCTTCTTGGTCAGCGCGCGGAAGGCACCCGAGATCTCCTTGTCGCGGCCCTCGAACTGGCCGGCCAGCGCGGCCTTGACCTCGTCCTTGAGCGCGTCGGTGGCGTCCTCGCGCTCGGCCTTGCCGGCGATCTGCTGGGCCTGGGCCAGCTTGTCGCCGACCTGCGCCTCGACGGCGGCGTAGACGTCGTCCTGGTAGTCCAGGAACCGGGGGAAGTCGGCGACCGGCTTGGCGGCCTTCTCGGCCATCGCGGACTGCGCGTCGCAGAGCGCCTTGATGAACGGCTTGGCGGCCTCGAGGCCCTGGGCCACGACCTCCTCGGTCGGGGCGGGGGCGCCACCGGCGACGAGTTCGATCGTCTTCTCGGTGGCCTCGGCCTCGACCATCATGATCGCGACGTCGCCGTCCGGGAGGACGCGGCCGGCCACGACCATGTCGAAGACGGCGTCCTCGAGCTCGGTGTGGGTCGGGAAGCCGACCCACTGGCCGTTGATGAGGGCGACGCGGGTGGCGCCGATCGGGCCGGAGAACGGCAGGCCCGAGAGCTGGGTGGACGCCGAGGCGGCGTTGATCGCGACCACGTCGTACAGGTGCGCCGGGTCCAGCGCCATGACGGTGATGACGACCTGGACCTCGTTGCGCAGGCCCTTGGCGAAGGTCGGGCGCAGCGGGCGGTCGATCAGGCGGCAGGTGAGGATCGCGTCCTCGGACGGGCGGCCCTCGCGACGGAAGAACGAGCCGGGGATGCGCCCGGCGGCGTACATCCGCTCCTCGACGTCGACGGTGAGCGGGAAGAAGTCGAACTGCTCCTTGGGCTGGCGGCCGGCCGTGGTGGCCGAGAGCAGCATGGTGTCGCCCATGGTGACGACGACGGAGCCGGCGGCCTGCTTGGCGAGGCGGCCGGTCTCGAAGGTGACCGAACGGCTGCCGAAGCTGCCGTTGTCGATGACCGCGGTGGCGGTGGTGACGCCGTCCTCGGCGTCGAACTCTGCGGTGATGGTGGGTGCGGACACGTGTCCTTCTCTCTTCTTCGTCGCATCGGCCTCGTGCCGACCTGCGACTCCTCTGACGGCCAGTCCGGGAACTGGTTGCCGTCCTGCGTCCGGGGCGACCGGTGCTCGATCGAAGCCCTCGGGATCTGGTTCCCCGCTCTGGGGGGACCCACTCCTCCCGGTGGAGGAGCCTGCCCGGGGGCCACTACCGAGGACCGGCCCTCGAGGGACGCGTCCGGCGGCTGGCCGGTTTCTCCGCGTGCGGCGGGTGCCGCACGAGGAAGGGGACCGTCCCGGAGTGTTCCGGGAGCGGCCCCCTCGTGATGACTAGCGGCGCAGGCCGAGGCGCTCGATGAGCGACCGGTAGCGGTTGATGTCGGTCTTGGCCAGGTAGTTCAGCAGCCGGCGGCGGCGGCCGACCAGCAGCAGCAGGCCACGACGGCTGTGGTGGTCGTGCTTGTGCATCTTGAGGTGCTCGGTCAGGTCGCTGATCCGGCGGGTCAGCATCGCGACCTGGACCTCGGGCGAACCGGTGTCGTTCTCGACCGTCGCGTAGTCGGTCATGATCTGCTTCTTGAGCGCGCTGTCGAGCGCCATGTTCGCCTCCGGGGCGGGTCACGTGTGGCCGTCGGTCTGAATCACGAGGGCAGGCTTCACACACGCCGGTTGCCCGACGTCACCCTCCAGGCTACATGCCGAGGATCTGACGGGTGTCCGAGACGTCCTTGGCCATGGCGACGACCAGCGCCTCGACGTCGGCGAACGCCGCCATCGGCCGCAGCCGCGAGACGAACTCGATGCCCACGTGCTCGCCGTAGAGGTCGCCGTCGTAGTCCAGGACGAAGGCCTCGACGGTGCGCCGGCTGCCCTGGAAGGTGGGGTTGCTCCCGACCGAGATCGCGGCGGGGAACCGATCGCGGCTGGCCCCGCCGCGGGGGTCGCGGGTCACGAGGTGTCCGGCGTACACGCCGTCCGCGGGGATCGCGGTGTAGGGCGGGCTCTCCACGTTCGCCGTCGGGTACCCCAGGTCGCGACCGCGCCGGTCACCGCGGACGACGATGCCGTCCACGCGGTGCGGGCGCCCGAGGGCGCGGGCGGCGGCGACCATGTCACCGGCGGCGACGCAGGCGCGGATGTAGGTCGAGGAGATGGTCACGTCCCCGGAGTCCGACGAGTCCTCCGCCAGCGGCACGCCCTCGACGGCGAAGCCGAACCGCCGGCCCTCCGCGGCGAGCGTGCTGACGGTGCCGGCCGCCTTGTGGCCGTAGGTGAAGTTCTCCCCCACCACGACCTGGGCCGCGTGCAGGTGCTCCACGAGGACCGTGTGGGTGAAGGTCTCCGGCGGCAGCCGCATGAACTCGGTGGTGAACGGCAGCACGCACATGGCGTCGACGCCGAGCGCGGCCACCAGCTCGGCCTTGCGGTCCATGGCGGTGAGGATCGCCGGGTGCGAGCCCGGGCGGACGACCTCGGCGGGGTGCGGGTCGAAGGTGAGCAGCAGCGACGGCCGCCGCATCGCCTTCGCGCGCGCGACCGCGGCGCCGATCAGCTTCTGGTGCCCGCGGTGGACGCCGTCGTACATGCCGATGGTGACCACGGTGCGGCCGAGATCGGCCGGGGTGGCCTCCAGGCCTCGCCAGCGCTGCACGTGTGCGACGTCCTCCGGTCCTGTGGGCTCAGCCGATGCGGTGCAGCCAGCCGTGCGTGTCGGCCACCCGCCCGTGCTGGATGTCGAGCAGCGCCTCGCGCAGCCGCATGGTCAGCGGGCCGGGGTTGCCGTCGCCCACCGTGAAGTCGCCGGTGCGCGCCTTCACCTCGCCCACGGGCGTGATCACCGCGGCGGTGCCGCACGCGAAGGACTCGGTGACGGTGCCGTCGAGCGCGCCGCTGCGCCACTCCTCGAGGCTGACCTTCCGCTCGGTGACCCGGTGGCCGAGCTCGCGGGCCACGGTCATGAGCGAGTCGCGCGTGATGCCGGGCAGCAGGGTGCCGGAGAGCTCGGGGGTGACCAGTTCGGCGTCCTCGCCGGAGCCCAGGACGAAGAACAGGTTCATCCCGCCGAGCTCCTCGATGTACCGCCGCTCCACGGCGTCCAGGTAGACGACCTGGTCGCAGCCGAGCTCGCTCGCCTGCTGCTGCGGCCGCAGGCTGGCGGCGTAGTTGCCGGCGCACTTCACGTCGCCGGTGCCACCGGGCGCGGCGCGGACGTAGTCCTCGGAGACGAAGACCGAGACCGGGTGCACGCCGCGCGGGAAGTAGGCGCCGGCCGGGCTGGCGATGACGAGGAACAGGTACTCGTGCGCGGGGCGGACGCCGAGGAAGGACTCGCTGGCCAGCATGTAGGGCCGGAGGTAGAGCGTCTGGTCGGGGCCGGTGGGCACCCACTCGCGGTCGGCGTCGACGAGCGCGTCGACGGCGGCGAGGAAGGACTGCTCGGGCACCTGGGGCATGGCGAGCCGATCGGCGCTGCGGGCGAACCGCGCGGCGTTGGCCTCGGGGCGGAACGTGGCCACGCTGCCGTCGGGCTGGGCGTAGGCCTTGAGCCCCTCGAAGATCGACTGGGCGTAGTGCAGGGCCGCCGTGCCGGGGTCCATCGGCAGCGGGCCGTACTGGGTGAGCCGGGCGTCGTACCACCCGCGACCGGTCTCGTAGCGGGCCACGAACATCGAGTCGGTGAAGTGGCGACCGAAGCCGGGGTCGGCGAGCACGGCCTCGCGCTCGGCGGCGGTGCGACGACGCACGCCCTCCACGACGACCGGAACGTCCTCGGTGAACATGCGCGAGGCGGTACGGCTGTCGCTCAGCGTGTCGGTCATGGCTCCCACCTGCGTGTGCGGAATCGGCACCCGGCGTCCACCGGGCCCGCCTCACACTATCCCCGCCTCCGGCGGCGGCCGGGAGCCGACCGCCGCCGGACGTGTCAGGCCTGGTTCTCCTGGTTGGCCGTGGGGCCGGCGTACTCGAGGACCTCGTAGGTCCAGACGTGGGCCGAGTGCGGAGCGGCGGACGCCAGGGTGTCGCCTCCGCCGTCGTGGGCCCGGTCGAAGTCCTGGCTGGACTGCCACGCCTCGTACGCCTCGTGGCTGCTCCAGCGGGTGTAGACGAGGTACTGGTCGGTGCCCTCCAGCGGCCGCAGCAGCTCGAACCACTCGAAGCCGGGAGTCGACTCGACGGCCCCTGCGCGGCCGCGGAAGCGCTCCTCGAACCGGTCCTGCTTGTCCTTCGGGACGGTGATCGCGTTGATCTTCACGACGCTCATGGCCCTCCCCTTCCCGGCCCGGCCGGTGATCAATCCCGGGGAGGCGCGCCGCGCACCGATCGGGCGGCGCCTCAGCGCGGGGGGAAGCCGACCGCCACGCGCGCCGTCGTCCCGGCGTCCTCGATCAGCGCGACCAGCCGGCCGTCAGGGTCCACGGCGGCGTGCAGTCCCGCGGTGCCGGTGGCGGGGATGCGCTGCCCGTACCCCACGGCGACGGCCTCCGGGGCGGTGAGCGGGCGCTCGGGGAAGACCAGCCGGGCGGCGTCGGTCAGCCCGAGCACCCCCGCTCCCCCGCCGGCGGCCAGCGCGGCGCCCGCGTCCTCGACCCGCGCGGCCTGGCTCAGCGTGAACGGGCCGGAGGCGGTGCGCCGCAGCGCGGTGAGGTGGCCGCCCACCCCGAGGACGGCACCGGCGTCGCGGGCGATGGCCCGGATGTAGGTGCCGGCGGTGCAGTCCACGGTGACGTCGACGTCGACCAGGTCCGGCTCCGGGCGGGTGATCCGGTGGACGTCGAGGCGGTGGACGGTCACCGAACGCGGCTCCAGCACGACGTCCTCCCCCGCGCGCACGCGGTCGTAGGACCGGCGGCCGTCGACCTTGACCGCGCTCACCGAGGACGGCACCTGCTGCAGCGGGCCGGTCTGGGCGGCGAGCGCGGCCCGGATCGCGTCGTCGTCGACCTGCGCCGTCGAGGCGGTGGTGAGGACCTCGCCCTCGCGGTCGTCGGTCACCGTCGACTGCCCGAGCCGGATCGTGGCCTCGTAGGTCTTGTCGTGGCCGCCGACGTACCCGAGCAGGCGGGTCGCGGTCCCCACGCCGAGGACGAGCAGGCCGGTGGCCATCGGGTCGAGCGTGCCCGCGTGCCCCACCTTGCGGACCGAGAGCACCCGACGCGCGCGGGCGACGACGTCGTGCGAGGTCATCCCGCCGGGCTTGTCGACCAGCAGCAGACCGGGCGGGACATCGGCGTCGGGGCGTCTCGGACTCACGCGGTAACGGTCGCAGGTGCGGTCAGCCACCGGTCACCGGCCACCCGCACCAGCACGCCGACCAGCCGGACGGCGATGAACAGGCACAGCCCCGTCCACACGCCGGCCAGGCCCCAGTCCAGCGGGCCGGACAACAGCGACAGCGGCAGGAAGCCGACGACCGCCGAGCCGATGGTGAGCGTGCGCAGGTACCCGACGTCGCCGGCGCCCATCAGCACGCCGTCGAGGGCGAAGACCACGCCGGCCAGCGGCTGCATGGCGGCGAGGAACCACCACACGAGCAGCGCCTGGTCGACGACGGCCGGGTCGTCGGTGAACAGCGGCGGGAGGACGCCGCGGAGAGCGAGCAGCAGCGCCGCGACAGCGATACCGGTGGCGAGGCCCCACAGCGCCACCCGGCGGGCGGTCGCGCGCGCCTCCGCGGGGCGACCGGCGCCGAGCGCGTGGCCGACGAGCGTCTGGGCGGCGATGGCGTAGGCGTCGAGCACCAGGGCCAGGAAGAAGAAGAGCTGCAGCGCGATCTGGTGCGCGCCCAGCTGCGCGGTGCCGGTCCGGGCGGCGACGCCCGCGGCCACGAGGAAGGACACCTGGAGCACCGCGGCCCGCAGGAGGAGGTCGCGGCCGATGACCAGCTGCGACAGGACGGCGCCGGGCCGGGGGCGCCACCCGGCGCCCTCCCGCACCAGCGCACGGAGGAACAGGGCCGCGGTCACCGCCTGGCCGAGCACGTTGGCGACGGCGGAGCCCACCAGTCCCCACCCGGTCGTGTGCACCAGCAGGGGGCACAGCACCAGGCTGAGCAGGCTGCCGGCGAGCACGAACCGGACCGGACGGCGGAGCTCCTGGACCCCGCGCAGCCAGCCGTTGCCGGCGAGGGAGATCAGCAGCAGGGGCAGGCCGAGGGAGGCGACTCGCAGCCACTCCTCCCCCGCCTCGGCCACCGGGCCGGCCCCGCCGGCCAGCAGCCGGGTGAAGGGTCCGGCGGCGACCTGGAAGAAGGCGAGCACGACCAGACCCAGCCCTGCGGCCAGCCAGGTCGCCTGCACGCCCTCGGCGACCGCGCCGGCGCGGTCACCGGCGCCCGCGCGGCGGGCGGCCCGCGCCGTGGTGCGGTCGGCGAGGAAGGTGAGCAGGGCCGCCGACCACGCCAGCAGGCCGCCACCCACGGCGAGCCCGCCGAGCGCGACGGTGCCCAGGTTGCCGACGACCGCCGTGTCGACGAGCAGGTACAGCGGCTCGGCGGCGAGGACGACCAGGGCCGGCAGGGCGAGGGACAGGACCGACGGCGCGCGGGCCGAGGGGGCAGAAATGGCCATTTCTGCCCTGGTCAGGGCGCGGTGAGGTGGTCGCGCAGGGCGGCGATCGTTCCCTCGCGGTCGAGGTGCGAGGTGTAGCCGGCGGCCAGGGTGTGCCCGCCGCCGCCCAGCTCCATCGCGATGCGGGCCAGGTCGGTGCCACCGCGCGAGCGCAGGGAGACCGACCAGGAGCCGTCGTCCTGACCCTTGAGGACGCAGGCGACGTCGGCCTCCTCGGCGGCCCGGACGACGTCCACCAGGGCCTCGAGCTGCTCCCCGGGCAAGCCGTGCTCGGCCGCCTCCGCGGTGCTCGACCAGGTCCAGACCAGGCCGCCGCCGACGTCGGGCTCGAGGACGGCGCGGCCGGTCACCACCGACAGCAGGCCCAGCCAGCCGAACGGTGCGGTGTCGAAGAGCCGGCGGCTGATCGCGGCGTGGTCGATGCCCGTGGCGAGCAGCCGGGCGGCCAGCTCGTGGGTCTGCGGCCGGGTGTTGCCGAACCGGAAGGAACCGGTGTCGGCGGCCAGCCCCGCGTAGAGGCAGGTGGCCAGCTGCCGGTCGAGGGTGACGCCGAGGTCGTCGAGGAGGTCGGCCACCAGGGTCACGGTCGCGGGCGCGCCCGGGTCGACCAGCCGGAGCTCGCCGAAGCCGGGGTTGCTGGCGTGGTGGTCGATGACCACCGAGGTGGCCGCGCCGTCGAGCAGCGCGGCGACCTCGCCGAGCCGGCCGGGCGAGGCGGCGTCCAGGCTGACGAAGACGTCCGGCGAGGACGGCAACGCCGACGAGGGCACCAGCCCCTCGGCCCCGGGCAGCCACCCCAGCGACGCCGGGAGGGTGAACTCGCCGGGGAAGGTCGGCAGGACGCGTGCGCCGCGCCGGCGCAGCCCCTCGGCGAGGGCCAGCGTGCTGCCCAGGGCGTCGGCGTCGGGGTTCACGTGCCCGGAGAGGACGACGGTGGCGCGGGCCTCGGCGGCCTCGGCCAGGACACCCGCCACGGTGCGGGACGCCGCGGCGATGCGTGCGGTGGCCGCGGCGGTGGGAGGAACGGCCATGGCTCAGGCGTCCGGTCCGGGGTCGGCGACCGGCGGAGCGTTCTCCTCCTCGGTGACCGTCCCACCGCCCACCGGGTAGGTGGTGCCGTCGTCCGGCTCGTCGGAGGCGATGCTGGGCACCTCGCCCACCTCACCGCGCTTCCCGCCGTCGGTCGGGTCGCCCTGCGCCGGCACGTCCCGGCCACCCAGCTGCGACTCGTCCCGGCCCTCGCCGGGCTCGTACGGATCGGGGTCGACTTCACTCACGGTGCGCTCCAGGGACGGCGGACAGGCTGTCCGCCTCGTCATCGGCAGGAGAGGCCTCGATCGAGTCGTGCACGACGGGATCGGCGTCCGCGGCGGCGGCCAGGTCGTCGTCGTCCTCGTCGTCCTCCGCCGGCTTGCGGTAGGGGTCGGGCTCGCCGGCGTACTGGGCGCCCTCGCGCGCGCGGGCGAGCTCGGCGTCGGCGTGCCGGGCGCGCTCGAGCGCCTCCTCGAGCTCGCGGGCGGTGTCCGGGACGATGTCGGCGATGAACTCCAGGGTCGGCACGAACTTGATGCCGGTCTGCTTGCCCACGGTGGAGCGGAGCACACCGGTGGCACTCGCCAGGGCGGCGGCGGAGTCGGCGATCTGCGTCTCGTCGCCGTAGACGGTGTAGAAGATCGTCGCCTCGCGGAGGTCGCTGGTCACCCGGGCGTCGGTGACGGTCACCATGCCCAGTCGCGGGTCCTTGATCGACGTCTCGATCGCGGCGGAGACGATCTGACGGATGCGCACTGCCAGCTTGCGTGCGCGGGCCGGGTCGGCCATCTCGCACCTCCTTGTCGTGGGGTGGCCGCCTCGCAGGTGCCCATCGCGAGCGTGCGAGCGGTGGGGGGCGAGGAGGTCATTGATCGGTGTCCGAGAGAAGTTGACGGTGCGTCGACAGGAGCGTCACCTCCGGCCGCTCGGCCAGCAACCGCTCGCAGGCGTCGAGGACGTCGGTGACCTGACCGGCGTCGCCGGACACTGTCGCCAGACCGACCAGAGCCCTGCGGTGCAGCTCCTGGTCGCCGACCTCCGCGGCGGAGACGGCGAAGCGGCGCCGCAGCTCGGCCACGATCGGCCGCACCACGGCGCGCTTCTCCTTGAGCGAATGCACGTCGCCGAGCAGCAGGTCGGCGGTGAGCGTGCCGGTGAACACCGGACCTCCCCGTTCCTGCTGCTCGGCGGGAGTGCGGCCGTGGCCGGGGGGAAGCCCCCCGGCCACGGCCGGACCGACTACGTGCGCGGGATCTCGCGCATCTCGAACGTCTGGATGACGTCCTCGGGCTTGATGTCGTTGAACGACCCCAGGCCGATACCGCACTCGTAGCCCTCGCGGACCTCGGTCGCGTCGTCCTTGAACCGGCGGAGGGACTCCACCGTCAGGTTGTCGGCGACCACGTTGCCGTCACGGAGCAGACGCGCCTTCGAGTTGCGGACGATCGTCCCGCTGCGGACCAGCGAACCGGCAACGTTGCCGATCTTGGGAACGCGGAAGACCTCGCGGACCTCCGCGGTCCCGAGCTGGACCTCCTCGTACTCGGGCTTGAGCATGCCCTTGAGTGCGGCCTCGATCTCGTCGATGGCCTGGTAGATGACCGTGTAGTACCGGACGTCCACCCCCTCGCGGTTGGCCAGCTCGGTGGCCTGGCCCTCGGCCCGGACGTTGAAGCCCAGGACGATGACGTCGTCGGCCAGCGCCAGATCGATGTCGCTCTTGGTGATGCCACCGACGCCGCGGTGGATGACCCGCAGCGAGATGTCGTCGTCGACCTCGATCTTCATGAGCGCCTCTTCGAGCGCCTCGACGGTGCCCGAGTTGTCGCCCTTGATGATCAGGTTGAGCTGACGGGTCTCCTTGAGCGCGGCGTCGAGGTCCTCGAGGCTGATCCGCTTGCGCATGGAGGCGTTCT
>JBEPZM010000057.1:0-13691 GCA_041640835.1 Blastococcus sp. | reverse complement strand
TGCGGGCACCGGGCTTGGCCAGCGGCGCGCACGCGTCCTCGAGGTCGAGGAACACCTGGTCCGCGGGGAGGCCCTTGGCCTTCTCGAGGAACCGGGGGTTGCTGCCGGGAACGGCCAGGTTGGAACGACGGGATCGGAGCTCGGCCACAGTGCCTCCGCTGGTTGGAGTCGAGGAAATCGGTTGCCCGGAGCGTAACGACGCGCGCCGCGGCACGCGCCATCGCGGTGATCACCCGGCGAGCTCGGCGATCCACCGGTCGAAGGTCTGCACACCGCGGTCGGCCTCCGGCCCCGGTAGGAGGGTGCCGTCGCGGAAGGCCCGCCCGAGCCTCCCCGGCAGCGGGACGGGGAGCACCACCCCGCCCCGGCCGGTCGCCCGGGCGTAGCTGCGCGCCATGTCGGTCATCCGCAAAGCCTCCGGTCCGCCCAGGTCGGCGACGCGCCCCGACGGGCCTGCCTCCACCAGGGCGACCAGGCGCTCGGCCACCTCCCGGGCAGCGACCGGCTGCGACCGCATCACCGGGATCACGTGGACGGGACCGAACCCCAGCTGCCCGTGGAGCTGCCCGGCGAACTCGTGGAACTGGGTCGCCCGCAGCAGGGTCCAGGGCACCGGCCCGGCCGTCACCAGTTCCTCCTGCGCGACCTTGCCGGCGTAGTGGCCGACGGGTGCCCGGTCGCTGCCGACGACTGACAGCGCGACGTGGTGCGGCACGCCGGCCCGGGCCTCGGCGGCCAGCAGGTTCGTGGTGACGGCCCGGAAGAAGCGCACCGCCTCCTTGCCGGACTGCGTCATCACCGACGTCACGTCGACGACGGCGTCGATCCCGTGCAGCACCCCGTCGAGTCCCGTGCCGGCGACGAGGTCCACCCCGGAGGAGCGGGACAGGACGACTGCCTCGTGCCCGTGCTCGCCCACGACGTCCACGACATGGCGGCCGACGGTGCCGGTCCCGCCGGCGACGGCGATCCTCATCGGGTGCCCGCCGCGACCGCGGCGCTGGTACCGGACGGCTCGGCCGGCGAGCTCGACCGAACGGGCAGCAGCAGCGGGACCGCCAGCACGAGGGTGGAGCCGAGCGCGATCACCTGGGCGACGGCCTCGACGGCGCCCAGGTGCCCCAGGTGCTGCAGGTGGTAGCCGAGGTGGGGCACCGAGTAGACGATCCAGGCGACCGCGACGACGACGGCGGGCCCGCGGTCCCGGTACCGGGTGGCCATCGCGGATGCGGCGGCGAGCGCGAGGTTGAACGTCCCGACGTCCCGGACGAGGTGCTCGTTGTACGGCCCGTCGTCGGCGACCCAGGAGCCGAACGGTCCGGGGAACCACTCGTAGAACGAGGCGGGGAAGAAGGTGGCCCACAGCCCCACGTACGAGCCGAGGAGGACGAGGACCCACAGCAGGATCCGGCGTGCGGTCGGTGTCATGCCCATGGGACGACGTAGCGCCCCGGGGCGTGACACCGGGGTCAGGTGGCGGGTTCGACCAGCGTCGTCGGCCGGCTGCCGCGCACCACCAGCGCCACCCCGACGACGACGGCGAGCATGCCCGGCAGCGCGAGCAGCGGCGGCGCCTGCTGCAGCAGCACGAGCGCCACGAGCGTCGCGCCCGGCACCTCCAGCAGGATCACCAGGCTGACCATCGTCGGGCCGACCGTCGAGAGCACCAGGTTCAGCAGCGTGTGCCCGAGCAGCTGGGCGCAGACGGTGATCCCGGCGATGAGCAGCCAGTCGTGGCCGCTCATCCCGAGCAGGGGCACGTCGAAGACCAGCGCGCCTCCGGCCACCGCCGCCGCGCACACCGAGTAGGCGACGACCGCGTAGGCCGAGGTGGACAGCCGCTCCCGCGCCTTGGCCCCGGCCAGCACGTAGCCGCCGGCGAAGATCGCGCCCAGCAGCGCCAGCCCGTCCCCGGCCAGCGCCTCGAGGCTCACCGACACGTCCACGCCCGCGATGAGACCGGCGCCCACGACGGAGAGCACCAGCCCCCACCAGACCATGCCCGGCAGCCGCTCGCCCACGAACCGGGCGGCGAGCGCCGTCCAGATGGGGGTGGTGGTGACCAGCGCCGTCGACGCGGCGACGGTGGTCATGGTCAGGCTCGGCAGCCACGCGGCGAAGTGCGCCGCCAGGAACAGCCCGGCGACCACCGAGCTGCGCAGGTCGCGCAGCCGCAGCCCCTGCAGCGTGGCGCGCTCCCGCGTGAGCAGCACCGGGAGCAGGAGGGCGGCGCCGGCGGCGTTGCGCCAGAAGGCGACGGCGAGCACCGGCGCCACGACCAGCGCGGTCAGCGGCCCCGACATCGAGACGCCGAGGACGGCCACGCCCATGAGCACGACGTCGCGGCCGACGGGACGCTGGACCGCCCAGGAGGACGGAGGGGCCGACACGCTCAGCGGGGCACCCGGATGCGGCCGCTCGCCACCGGCACCACGCTGCCGCGGACCGTGGCGCCCACGGCCTTGGCGGCCGCGGCGGTCACCGTGCACTCGAGCACCGACGGGCGGCCCATCGCCTCGCCCTGCCGGACGGTGAACGACGACGTCCCGTCGGCGGCGAGCAGGCCGGTCTCGACCAGCCAGACACCGGCGCCGAGCGCGGCCGAGCCGGTCGCCGGGTCCTCGCCCCAGGACAGGTCGCCGGCGAACACGCGGGCGTAGGCGGTGGCCGTGGCGGCGTCCCAGGAGAGCACCGAGACGCCCTCCCCCACCTCGAAGGCACGCAGCGCGGCGGCATCGGGGACGGCGCGGTCGACGGCGTCCGGGCGCACGGAGAGGTAGGCGAACGGCAGCCCGCAGCCGGCGACCTCGACGGGCACGCCGGTCAGGTCGGCGGCGTCCAAGCCCAGCGCCCGGGCCAGCTCCTCGCCGGCGGGGCCGTCGGCCAGCGTCGGCGTGCCACCGGAGAGCGTGGCGCCGTCCTCGTCGACGACGACGTCGAGCACGCCGGCGCCGCACTCCTGCCGCAGCGTGCCCGCGGCCAGCCGCCCGGTGCGGACCAGCGTGTGCGCCGCCCCGACGCTGGGGTGACCGGCGAAGGGCAGCTCGGCGTAGGGCGTGAAGATGCGCACCCGGTAGCCGGCGCCGGGCTGGGTGGGCGCGCTCAGGAACGAGGTCTCCGAGAGGTGGAACTCGTTGGCCAGCGCCTGGCACTGCGCGGTGTCGAGCCCGTCCGCGTCGAACACGACGGCCAGTGGATTGCCGGCGAAGGCCCGCGCCGCGAACACGTCGACGATCTCGTAGTCCAGCAGCTCCGGGCCGTTCACGGCGCCGACGGTAGCCTTCCCGATCGTGACCTCGGTGAGCAGGGCGTACGTCTCGCGGCTCGCCGGACTGACGGTGTTCGACCCCAACGGCGACCGCATGGGGAAGGTCCGCGACGTCGTCGTCGCCCTCCGGGTGGGCACCGCCTGTCCGCGCGTGCTCGGGCTGGTCGTGGAGGTCGTCGCGCGCCGGCGGATCTTCGTGCCGATGGGCCGGGTCACCGCCATCGACCAGGGCGCGGTGATGCTCTCCTCGGGGACGATCAACCTCAAGCGCTTCGAGCAGCGCGCCGGCGAGACCCTGGTGCTCGGCGAGCTGCTGGACCGCTCGGTGCAGATCGTCGAGGGCGGGAAGCCCGCGCACGTCGTCGACGCCGGGATCGAGCAGACCCGCACCGGCGAGTGGCAGATGGCGAAGGTCGCCGTCCAGGAGCCGGGCCGGCTGGGCCGCCGCGGCCAGCTGCACACGCTGAACTGGGACGAGGTCGCCGGGCTCGCCCTGGCGCAGACCGGCCAGGGCGCCGAGACGCTGATCGCCACCTACCGCGAGCTCAACGCCGCCGACATGGCGCACGCGCTGCAGGAGCTGCCGATCAAGCGCCGGCACGAGGTCGCCGAGGCCATGGACGACGAGCGGCTGGCCGACGTCCTGGGTGAGCTGCCCGAGGCCGACCAGGTGGTCATCCTCGGCACCCTCGAGGAGAGCCGCGCTGCGGACGTCCTCGAGGAGATGGACCCCGACGACGCCGCCGACCTGCTGTCGGAGCTGTCCAACGTCGACCGCAACCGGCTGCTGGAGCTCATGGAGCCCGACGAGGCCGAGCCGGTCCGCCAGCTGCTCAAGTACTCCGAGGACACCGCCGGCGGGATCATGACCAGCGAGCCGGTCATCCTCTCCCCCGACGCGACGATCGCCGAGGCGCTGGCGCGGGTGCGCGAGCCGGAGCTGACCCCCTCGCTGGCCAGCCAGGTGTACGTCTGCCGCCCGCCCTCGGCCACGCCCACCGGCCGCTACCTGGGGCTGGCGCACATCCAGCGGCTGCTCCGCGAACCACCGTCCAGCCTGGTCAGCGGCATCCTCGACGACCTCGAGCCGCTGCGTCCCGAGGCCCCGCTGGCCGAGGTGACCCACTACTTCGCCACCTACAACCTGGTCGCGGCCCCCGTGGTCGACGCCCAGGGCCGGCTCGTGGGCGCGGTGAGCGTGGACGACGTCCTCGACCACCTGCTGCCCGACGACTGGCGCGAGCGGGCCCGACGTGGCTGAGAAGCCGCGCCTCGACACGCCCAGCGGCGGTCCCCGGCGGTTCACCGGGTTCCTGCGGCTCAACCCCGACTCGGTGGGCGCCTTCGCCGAGGGCATCGCCCGCTTCCTGGGCACGGGGCGCTTCCTCGCCGTCCAGACGATCATCGTGATCGTCTGGATCGGGCTGAACGTCGTCGCGGTCAACCTCCGCTGGGACCCCTACCCGTTCATCCTGCTCAACCTGGCGTTCTCGACCCAGGCCGCCTACGCCGCGCCGCTGATCCTGCTGGCCCAGAACCGGCAGGCCGACCGCGACCGCGTGCAGGCCGAGGAGGACAGGTCGCGCGCCGCCTCGACCCGCGCCGACACCGAGTACCTGGCCCGCGAGCTCGCCTCGCTCCGGGTCGCGGTCGGCGAGCTGGCCACCCGCGACTTCATCCGCGGTGAGCTCAACCGGCTGGTGCCGGACGACGGTGAGGACCGGGACCGCAAGAAGAAGGACAAGAAGCGCCGCGAGGCGCCCGCCGACCCGGTCGCCTGAGCTCAGCCCCGGACGACGTCCAGCGCCGCGGCCACCGGATCGCCGGTGGCCGTGTCGACGACGGTGTGCGCGTCCTGCCAGGGGTCGAACTCCCGGGTCCGCACCTGCGCCCAGCCGGGGACGACGTGCCCCGGCAGGTCCGCGGCGCGCTGCTCGACCCGCCGCCGGTGCTCGGTCGCGTCGTCGCACGTCAACCGCAGCCAGTGCGCGCGCGTCCCGTACCGCGCGGCCAGGTCCCGGAACGGCACGCGGGCCACCGCGACACCGAAGACCGCGTCGACCACCACGTCGGTCCCGGCCCGCAGGCAGGTGTCGGCCGCAGCGAGCGCCAACCCGTAGCCGTGCCCGCCGACGGAGTCCTGGTCGACGACCAGCCGCTGCCGGACCAGCGCCATCTCGAAGGCGTCGATCCGGAGGTGCGCGGCCGGCAACGCGGCCGCGACCGCCCGCGCGACCGTCGTCTTGCCCACGCCCGGCAGCCCGCCGATCAGCACCAGCACGCCGGCCATGCTGTCAGTCAGACGACGCTGCGGAACAGGCCCAGCACGGGGGCGGCCACCAGGACGGCCGGGACGGCGAGGACCGCGGCCCATCGCCCCGTGCGCGGGTCCTGCGGCAGCACCGCGACCAGTGTCGCCGCGGTGACCAGCTCGGCGATCACCTGCACCGGGCGGTCGGGCAGCGCCGGGCCGGCCTGCACCCACGCGCGCCACCACTCCTGGGCGGCGCCGCTGCCGAGCACGAGCCCGGCCGGGACGCCGAGCAGCCCTCCCGGGAGCGGACCGGACCGACGCGTGGCCCCGTGGACGACGGCTCCCGTGGCCGGCACGGCCGTGGCGGAGAGCCCAAGCCACGCGATGAGCAACCGCGGCGACCAGCCGAAGTCCAGGACCAGCGCCGCCCACGCGTAGTAGGCGACGGCCATCGCCGCGAAGAACGTTCCGGACCGGACGGCGGCGGCCCGCGGAGTGGGCGCCCACCAGCCGATCAGGGCCACCGCCAGCACCCATGCCGCCGGGTAGGTGCCGAGGTCCGCCGCCCACTGCCGGACCGACTCGTCGCCCGCCTTGGCCAGGACGCCGGCGAGCAGCCCCAGCGCGCCGAATCGGAGCACCCACGGCGCCCCCGTCCGCATCCCTGTCGCCGTCGGCACGCGAGGATCGTGCTGGGCCGCGCGGTCCTCGTCCCGCAGCCGCGCCGTCAGCCGGTGAGGACGTGGACGGCCGCGCCGGTGCCCCCGGCCAGCACGATGACCACGATGAACGGCGCCCGCAGCGCCAGTGCCAGGGCAGCCACCGCCAGCCCGGCCAGCCGCCCGTCGACGACGATGCGGTCCTCGGTGGTCAGCCCCTGGACGGCGACCAGCGCGGCCAGCAGGGCGGCCGGCACGAAGTCCACGATGCGCGCGACCCAGGGCTGCTCCACCCAGGCCGCCGGTACCGAGAGGCCGGCCAGCTTGAGCAGGTAGGTGCCGACGGAGGCCACGACGACGGCCGTCCACAGCGTGTCGCCGCTCATGCCGGCCGCTCCGCGGTCCGGGGCCGACCGGCCAGGCCCACGGCCACGACCGCGGCGATGACCTGCACGCCCACCGGCACGAACGGCGTCAGGACCAGCGCGATCACCGCTCCCCCGAGCGCCACGCGCCGCTGCGCACCCGGCTCGGCCGATCCTCGCGCGGTCAGCCGGGGCCACAGCAGGGCCAGGAAGGCGGCGGGGACGACGGCGTCCAGGGCCGCTTCCGCGGTGCCGCCGAGCCCGGAGGCGCCCAGTGCGCCGACCAGCGTCATGGCGTTCCAGCCGAGGTAGATGGTCGCGCCGGTCGCCCAGAAGGCCAGCCGGCCGAGCTCCCGGTCGGGTGCGGCCACGGCCATGGCGGTCGTCTCGTCGATCACCCAGTGCGCGGCCCCGGCCCGGCCGAGCAGCGTCGTCGGAGCCAGGAGCGGAGCCATGCGCACGCCGTAGACGGTGTTGCGGGTGCCCAGCAGCAGGGCGCTGCCGACGGCGGCCGGTCCGCTTCCTCCCGCACCGATCACGCCGATCAGCGCGAACTGCGACGCACCGGAGAACATGAGCAGCGACAGCGTCATGGTCTGCCAGACGTCCAGCCCCGCGGCGTCGGACGCGGCGCCGAAGGCGATGCCGTAGAAGCCGACCGCCAGCCCGAGGCCGACGGCGTCACGCAGGGTGCGGGCGCGGGCGGGAGCGGACACGACCGTCGAGGTTAGGCGCCGCCCTGACGGCCGTCGGACCCGGCGCGCGCCCGCCGCCGCACGGTGCGGTCGAGGATGCCCAGGGTTCCCTTGAGCGCGCTCTCCGGGACGATCGGGAAGGTGAGGAAGGGCCGCAGGTCCTCGCGGAGGTCCGACCAGTCGCAGTACGAGGTGACGAGGGTTCCGCCGTCGGCGGGCTCTAGCCGGTAGCCGTAGACGTGCCGCAGCGGGGGCTTGATCGTGCCCTCGATGGTCCAGGCGATCTCGCGGTCGGGTTCGAAGACGGAGATCACGACCTCGACGTCGTACCGCCCCATGGGCAGGTCGCCGAGCGCCTCCCGGTCCATGTGCACCAGGAACCGGTCGCCGACGGCCGAGACCGGCTCGCCCTCGGCGTCCATGAGCATCCCGGAGGCGTCGATGTCGACGTGCCCCTGCGGATCGCGCAGCACCGCGAAGATCTCCGCGGGCGTCGCAGGGATCAGCCGGGTCGCCTCGATCCGCTCGGCGGCGGGCTCGGAGGGAGGCGCGGGGGCGCTGGAGCTGCTCATGCGACGCAGCATGGCACCGACCTGAGCAGCAGATCACCCCTGCGCTCGGCGGCGCCCTGCCCGCGCCGCCGTACAGTGGCGACGTCCCGAGTGCGCAGGCCCCGCTCCTGTCGCGGCAGGCCACCCTCGGGTCCCCCGTCGAAGGAGACACACACCCCGATGACCGACACCATGACCGGCAGCCCGGCGCTCGACGCCATCACCGCCGCTCTGGCCACCGTCCAGGACCCCGAGATCAACCGCCCGCTGACCGAGCTGGGCATGGTCAAGGACGTCCAGATCGGCGCGGACGGTTCCGTGCGCGTCGAGGTCTACCTGACCGTCGCCGGCTGTCCGATGCGCGAGACGATCACCAACCGGGTCACCACCGCGGTCGGCGCCGTCGCGGGCGTGACCTCGGTGCAGGTCGGCCTGGACGTCATGAACGACGAGCAGCGCGCCGAGCTGCGCAAGACCGTCCGCGGCACCGACGTCGCCGAGCCGGTCATCCCCTTCGCCCAGCCCGGCTCGCTCACCCGCGTGTACGCGGTGGCGTCGGGCAAGGGTGGCGTCGGCAAGTCCTCGGTCACGGTCAACCTGGCCGCCGCGCTGGCCAAGCGCGGCCTGTCCGTGGGCGTCGTGGACGCCGACATCTACGGCCACTCCGTGCCGCGGATGCTGGGCACCGACGAGAAGCCGACCCAGGTCGACAGCATGATCATGCCGCCGCAGGCGCTCGGGGTGAAGCTCATCTCGATCGGCATGTTCACCCCGGGCAACACCCCCGTCGTGTGGCGCGGGCCGATGCTGCACCGCGCGCTGCAGCAGTTCCTGGCCGACGTGTGGTGGGGCGACCTGGACGTCCTCCTGCTGGACCTCCCCCCGGGCACCGGCGACGTCGCCATCTCGATCGCGCAGCTGCTGCCGAACGCCGAGATCCTCATCGTCACGACCCCGCAGCTCGCCGCCGCCGAGGTGGCCGAGCGCGCGGGTGCGATCGCGACGCAGACCCACCAGCAGGTGGTCGGCGTCATCGAGAACATGTCGTGGCTGGAGCTCCCCGACGGCTCGCGCATGGAGATCTTCGGCTCCGGCGGCGGCGAGGCGGTCTCCGACGCGCTGACCAAGACCCTCGGCGCCCGCGTGCCGGTGCTGGGCCAGATCCCGCTCGATACGCGCCTGCGGGAGTGCGGCGACGCCGGCGCCCCGATCGTGCTGACCGAGCCGGACTCCCCGGCCGCGCAGGCGCTCATCAAGATCGCCGACGGGCTGGCCAGCCGCCAGCGCGGGCTCTCGGGCATGTCGCTGGGCCTCACGCCCGTCAAGCGATAACTCTGTCGTCCTCCGGACGACACCGCATCCAGGTGCCGTCCCGATGTGCGCTGAGCCGCTGCGTCGTGCCTGCGCGGAACCCTCCGGGCTCCACTCGGCACGACAGGGCTGGTCATGCCCTAGCGTCGCGGGCGTGACCAGCCAGTTGATCTCCGAGAGCATCACCGTCGACGCCCCGCCGGACGTCGTCTTCGCGATCCTCGCCGACCCCCGCCAGCACTCCCGGATCGACGGCTCCGGCTCGGTCGGCGCGGTGATCAGCGCACCGGAGCGGCTCACCGCGACCGGCCAGACGTTCACCGTGCGGATGAAGCTGTTCGGCGTCCCCTACGTGATCCGCAACCGGGTGGTCGAGTTCGAGGCGGGCCGGCAGATCGCCTGGCGGCACTTCACCGCCAACCGCTGGCGCTACCAGCTCGCGCCCACCGCAGACGGCGGGACGACGGTCACCGAGACGTTCGACGCCTCGCGGGCCGACCGGATCACCGACGCCGTCGTCCGTGCGGCGAAGTTCCCGGAGCGCAACCGCGCGGGCATCGTCGGCACGCTGCAGCGGCTCAAGGACGCGGCCGAGAAGGACGCCGCGAACGCCTAGGTCGCGTCGGGGTCGAACGGCGGCGGGACCGCGCGGTCCCGCGGCCGGGCGGCCATCGGACCGGCTGCCGCGGCGGAGGCCGCGGTGCTCCCGCTCCGCGCCGCCGGCTCGTCGTCCTCGAAGAGCTGGGTGCGGATGAACGTCCGCGGGTGGTACTTGCGCAGGTCGAGGTCGCGCAGCTCCGGCAGGTCGTCGCCCAGGGTCTCGTTGACCTGGGCGCGGACGCCGGTGATCGCCGTGCGCGCCTTCTTCAGCCCGGCGGCGGCGTCCTTGGCCAGGTGCGGCAGCCGCTCGGGCCCGAAGATGAACAGCGCGGCGAGCGCCAGGACGATGATCTCGCCCCAGCCGATCGAGTCGAACACCGCCGCTCTCCGTTCCTCCGGGCCGCCGGACGGGCCCGCCCCAGCCTAGGCCGCGGGGCTCAGGCGGCGTCGAGCGTCGCGCGCAGCTCCTCCGAGCTGCCGCCGCGCACGATCTCGACGGTGATCTCCTCGCCGGGGGCGTGCCGGTCGACGGCGACGACGAGCTCCTCGGAGCTGCCGACCGGGTCGCCGTCCACCGCGATGATCACGTCCTGCTCCCGCAGTCCGGCGTCGGCGCCGGCGCTGCCCGGCTCGACGTTGAGCACCAGCGCGCCGTCCCGGGTGCCGTCGGTGACCGAGCGGGCGTTCACGCCGAGCGAGGAGTGCACCGCGCTGCCGGTGGAGATGAGCTGCTCGGCGATGTCGCGCACCGTGTCGATCGGGATGGCGAAGCCCAGGCCGATCGAACCGCCGGTGGTGCCGTTGCCCCCGAGCGAGGCGATCGCGGTGTTGATGCCGACGAGCGCGCCGGTCGTGTCGACCAGTGCGCCACCGGAGTTGCCCGGGTTGATCGGGGCGTCGGTCTGCACGGCGCTGATGACGGCGTTGGTGTCGCTGCCCTCGCCGCCCAGGCGCACCGGCCGTTCGAGGGCGCTGACGATGCCGCTGGTGACCGTGCCGGCCAGCCCGAGCGGCGAGCCGATCGCGACCACCGGGTCGCCGACGACGACGCTCTCCGACGTCCCGAGCGCGGCGGTCACGAGACCGGGCTTCTCCACCTTGATGACGGCGAGGTCGCTGGCGGGGTCGCGGCCGACGATCCGGGCGTCCGAGCCGCTGCCGTCGGAGAACACCGCGCGGATCTCGGCGCCCTCGACGTCGTCGGCGCCGGAGACGACGTGGTTGTTGGTGACGATGTAGCCCTCGTCGCCGTCGATCACCACACCCGAGCCGGTCGCGCCGCCCTGGCCGACGCGCACCTCGATCGACACGACCGCGGGCATCACCTCGGCGGCGATGGCCGAGACGGAGTTCGGCTCGCGGGTGACGCCCGGGTCGACCTGGGTCAGCGTGGTGTCCGGCGAGAGCAGCGGGGACTCCGGCGTGGCGCGGGTCAGGAACCAGCCGACCCCGCCGCCCACCGCCCCGACGAGCAGGACGGCCAGCAGGATCAGCGCCGACAGCCGCACGGAGACGTCGGCCAGCCGGACCTTCCGGCGCCCCTTGGCGTCGACGACGATCGGGCCGGCCTGCGCCTCGGCCTCGTCCGGGTAGACCGCGGGCGCGCCGAGACCGGCGGGTGCGTACGGGTCGCGCCACGGATCGCTGCGCGCGTCGGACTTCCACCACGGCCCGGTCGCGGTGCGCCGCCGTCCCGGGCGGCCGGACGGGGGCTCCTGCAGTCCGCGCAGGCCCGTCGTCCCCGGCCCGAAGGCACGGATCAGGGCCTCGGGGGGCGGCGGCGGGACCGGGCGGGCCGGCGGGCGGGGGCGGTCGTCGGAGAAGCTCCCGGGCACGCTCTCCGGACGCCCGAAGGCGGTCTGCTGACCGGCACCGGGCTCCGGCGCGACCACCCGGCGCGGCGCGAGCCGGTCGGAGTAGGCCATGCGACGCTCCCCCTGTGTATTTTCCCAACCGGGCGAGACTCTGTATCTTCGGCTGTGCCATACCGCTGCAGCTACGAGGAAGTGCCTTGATCGGGGGTTCTCGCGTCTGTCGGGAAGGATTGAGCAGTTGGTTCGGTTGTAGTTGAGGATGCCTCTCACCAGAAGCAGGAAAGCGGGAATCGATGATGAGACCATGTCGCTGGCACTCCCTCGTGCGCATACTCGCCGGAATAGTGTTTCTCTCCACCCTGTTGCCCCACACGCATTCAGATACCACGCAGGCCCAGACCGATCAGCGCTGTTTTCCCGAGACCGGCTTCTGCCTCTCGGGACGGTTTCGCGCGTTCTGGGAGGAAAACGGCGGCCTGCCCGTGTTTGGTTTTCCCACCAGCCCGCAGCGCGAAGAGGTCGTCGAAGGGCAGCCGCGCCTGGTGCAGTGGTTCGAGCGTGCCCGGTTTGAGCTGCATCCGGAGCACGCACCGCCCTACGATGTCTTGCTTGGTCGTCTCGGTGTGGATGCGCTGCAGCAGCAGGGCCGCGACTGGCAGGCGTTCACGCGTAGCACGCCGCAGAGCGGGTGTCGCTTCTTCGCCGAAACGGGCCAGAATGTGTGTGATGACATCCTGGCGACCTGGCGGGCGCACGGTCTGGAGTTCGATGGGCAGCCCGGCACGAGCGAAGCCGAGAGCCTGGCGCTGTTTGGCCTCCCGCTGGGCCCGGCGCAGGTGGAGACGCTGAGTGGTGGGCAGCCGCGCCTGGTGCAGTGGTTCGAGCGCGCCCGGTTCGAGCTGCATCCGCAGAACGCGCCGCCCTACCATGTGCAACTGGGTCTGCTGGGCAATGAAGTCGCGCCTGCGCTGACCGTCGCGCAGCAGGACCCGCCCCCACCTGCGGAACCCACGCCGCCGGACCCGGCCACCACGCCGCCGGCCGGCTGGCAGACTGCGAGCGACCTGGCGCCCTTCCCGGCACAGCCCGCAACCCGCTCCGCGACGCTCGACCCGCTTGCCGGGCCGGACTGGTACCGCTTCACGGTTGCCGACCCCGGAACGGTTGTCGATCTGCGCCTGACCGATCTCACGAGCGATCTCGATATCGCGCTGTTCGGCGACCTGAGCCAGCCGCTTGAACCAACCGGCGAGTTCAACCTCGACGGCATCACCGATCTGGGCAAGATCAACTCGATTGGTGAACTCAGCTCGATCGGCAAGATTAACTCGATCGGCAAGATTAACTCGATCGGCAAGATTAACTCGATCGGCAAGATTAACTCGATTTCGGACAATTCCGGCACCGCCGACGAGCAGATCGAGGCGTTTCTGTGGCAGCCCGGCACCTACTATCTGCTGATCTTCCCGGCGGAGGGGGCCGGCGGCAGTGCCTACACCCTGCAGGCGACGGCGATTGCCACCCCCGGTCTGACGATTCCGCCGCCGCTGCCGTTGTCCTTCAGCGCGCCCACCGGTCCCGAGCCATCCGCCGAAGTGCTGTACCTGGCAAACTGGGAGCGGATGCGCGCCCTGTATCCCGACGAGGGCGAGTGGATTACGCGCACGCAGCAAGCGCTCCAGGGGTTGGCCGCCGGCACGCCACGCGGCGTGGTGATTGACCTGAGCGACGCCGCACAGGTGCCCGACCAGGCCACCGTCCAGACGCTCTACGCGGAACTGGACGCCAATCCGCAGAACCCGTTCTACGCCAACCGCCTGGCCGAATCGCTGCGCGGGATGCTTTCCCAGGCGCGCACCGAGTTCTACCCGAACACGCGCTACGTGGTGCTGGTCGGCGGCGACGCGGTGGTGCCTTTCTACCGCGTACCCGACGAGACGCTGCTGGCGAACGAGCGCGACTACGCCGCTCCCTCGCGCACGCGCAGCGACTCGCCCACCTATGGCAGCCTGACGGCACGCGCAATCCAGACCGACAACTTCTACGCCGCGGCGGACGCGCTGCCGTGGCGTGGGCGGCAGCTCTACCTGCCGGAACTTGCCACGGGGCGGCTGGTGGAGAGTCCTGAAGACATCACCAACTACCTGTCGAGCTACCTGTTTCGCTCGCTGGAG
>JBEPZM010000056.1:0-13889 GCA_041640835.1 Blastococcus sp. | reverse complement strand
CCCGGCCCGTCCGGCGCGTGCGCGGGGCCGCACGCCGGTACCGTCGCTGCCGTGCCTGTATCCGGCCTGGGGTTGCCCGGGTCCGTCCGCGCCTGCCTCTTCGACCTCGACGGTGTGCTGACCCGCACCGCCACCGTGCACATGGCCGCCTGGAAACGGACGTTCGACGAGTACCTGGACGCCACCGACCCGGGGGCGCGCCCGTTCGACCAGGACGACTACAACCGGTACGTCGACGGCAAGCCCCGGGCCGACGGCGTCCGGGACTTCCTCACCAGCCGGGACATCACCCTGCCCGAGGGATCCTCGGGCGACGCGCCCGACGCGGCGACGGTGCAGGGCATCGCCGCCCGCAAGAACGTGCTGGTGCTCCGCGAGCTGGACGAGCACGGCGTCGAGGTCTACCCCGGCTCCGTGCGGTACCTGCGCGCGGTGAAGGCGGCCGGGCTGCCCACCGCGGTGGTGACGGCCTCGGCGAACGGCGAGCAGGTGATCGCCGCCGGCGGCTTCGCGGACCTGATCGACGCGCGGGTCGACGGCGTGGTGGCCGCCCGCGAGAAGCTGCGCGGCAAGCCGGCGCCCGACACGTTCATTGCCGGCGCCCGGGCGCTGGGCGTGGACCCCGCGGACGCGGTCGTGTTCGAGGACGCGCTGTCAGGGGTCGCGGCCGGGCGGGCGGGGGCGTTCGGCTTCGTGGTGGGCGTGGACCGGGTCGGTCAGGCCGAGGGCCTGGCGGCCGCGGGCGCCGACGTCGTCGTGACCGACCTCGCCGAGCTGCTGGGGGAGGACGCGTGACGGAGGGGCGGGCGACCTTCCCCATCGAGCCGTGGTCCCTCACCGAGGTGGGGCTGGACCACGCCTCGCTGGGCGTGCACGAGTCGGTGTTCGCGCTGGCCAACGGGCACATCGGCATGCGCGGCTCGTTCGACGAGGGGGAGCCGGTCGTCGTCCCGGGCACCTACCTCAACGGCTTCTACGAGGAGCGCCCGCTGCCCTACGCCGAAGCCGGCTACGGCTATCCCGAGCAGGGGCAGACGGTCGTCAACGTCACCGACGGCAAGCTCATCCGGCTGCTGGTCAAGGACTCGCCGCTGGACCTCAACTACGGCGAGATCCTCGAGCACCGGCGCACCCTCGACCTGCGCGCCGGTGTGCTGCGGCGGATGACCGAGTGGCGCTCCCCGGGTGGCCGCTGCGTCCGGGTGACCAGCACCCGGCTGGTGTCGCTGGCCCGCCGCTCGATCGCCGCGATCGAGTACCAGGTCGAGGTCATCGACGACCTCGGCGACCTGTACGTGGCGCTGCAGTCCGACCTGCTGGCCAACGAGGTGGGCCACGGCGACAGCGACGACCCGCGCGCGGCGGCGAACCTGAGCCGTCCCCTGCAGGCGGAGTTCTCGGTCGGCCGCGGCCGACGCGCCGTGCTGGTGCACCAGACGGCGCGCAGCCGGCTGAGGATGGCGGCCGGGATGGACCACGTCGTGGAGATCCCGGACAGCAGCACCGAGGACATCCTGGCCAACGGCGACCTCGCCCGGTACACGCTGGCCGCGCGCATCCCGCCCGGCGGATCGCTGAAGCTGGTCAAGTTCCTCGCCTACGGCTGGTCCTCCCGCCGCTCGGGCGCGGCGCTGCGCGACCAGGTCGAGGCGGCGCTCGCGACCGCGAAGCTGGCCGGCTTCGACCGGCTGATGCGCGAGCAGCGCGACCTGCTCGACCAGCACTGGGACGAGGCCGACGTCGAGATCGAGGGCGACGACGAGCTGCAGCAGGCCGTCCGGGTGGGCATGTTCCACGTCCTGCAGGCCGGCCTGCGCGGAGAGCGCCAGCCCATCCCGGCCAAGGGGCTGACCGGCCCGGGCTACGACGGGCACACCTTCTGGGACACCGAGACCTACGTCCTGCCGGTGCTGACCTACACCGCCCCGGAGGCCGCCCGCGACGCGCTGCGCTGGCGGCACTCGATCCTGGAGCTCGCCCGGGAGCGGGCGCAGGTGCTCGGCCTGCGCGGTGCGGTGTTCCCCTGGCGCACCATCCGCGGCGAGGAGACCTCCGGGTACTGGCCGGCCGGCACCGCCGCCTTCCACATCAACGCCGACATCGCCGACGCCGTCGTCCGGTACTTCAACGCCACCGACGACGACGACTTCGACCGCGACTTCGGCGCCGAGCTGCTGATCGAGACGGCGCGGCTCTGGGCGTCGCTGGGGCACTTCGACGCCGAGCACGGGTTCCGCATCGACGGCGTGACCGGGCCCGACGAGTACACCGCCGTGGTGGACAACAACGTCTTCACCAATCTCATGGCGCAGCGGAACCTGCGCGAGGCGGCACGGGCAGTGAAGCGGCAGCCCGACGTCGCCGGCCGGCTCCAGGTCTCCGAGGACGAGGTGGAGGTGTGGCTGCGGGCCGCGGCGCTGATGGCGGTGCCCTACGACACCCAGCGCGGCGTGCACATGCAGTCCGACGCGTTCACCCACCACGAGGAGTGGGACTTCGCCGGCACGCCCGCCGAGCACTACCCGCTGCTGCTGCACTACCCCTACTTCGAGATCTACCGGAAGCAGGTGGTGAAGCAGGCCGACCTGGTCATGGCGCTGCACCTGCGGGGAGACGCCTTCACCCTCGACGAGAAGATCGCGAACTTCGCCTACTACGAGGCGCGGACGACGCGGGACTCCTCCCTGTCGGCCAGCCAGCAGGGCGTCGTCGCCGCGGAGACCGGGCACCTGGACCTGGCCTACGACTACTGGGCCGAGGCGGCGCTCACCGACCTGCAGAACCTGCACCACAACTCCGGGCACGGGCTGCACATCGCCTCGCTGGCCGGGGGCTGGACGGTGGCGGTCGCGGGCTTCGGCGGGATGCGGGACCACGACGGCGCGCTCACCTTCGCCCCGCGGCTGCCCAGCCGGCTCACCCGGCTGCGGTTCCGGGTGGTCTACCGGGGGCGCAAGCTGGTCGTCTCGGTGACCCCGACGACGGTGACCTACCGGCTGGTTGACGGCGATCCGCTGGAGATCCGGCACCACGGCCGGCAGGTGATCGTCGACCACGCCGACCTGGTGCTGGACATCCCGCCCGCGCCGCAGGTCGAGCCGGTCAGCCAGCCGCCCGGCTGCGAACCCCGCCGCCGGATGCGCGCCGGCACGCCGCCGCTGGAGCACCGGACGGTCGACGAGCGGCACTAGGCCTCAGGCCACCAGCCAGCTGCCGCCCAGGAGCAGCGCTCCGACGTCGACGACGAGGAGGAAGCCGACCCACACCACGCCCGGGATCCGCGTGAGCCGGGCCAGCTGGTCGGCGTCGGAGTCCGGCGCCCCCCGGTGCCGTCGGGCGGTCTGCAGCTCGAGGACGGCCCGCGGGGCGGCCAGCAGCAGGAACCAGGTGATGAGCGCCGCGGCGGCGGCCTGGCCCTCGGGCGGCAGCCACCACGTCGCGGCGAGCACCAGGCCACCGCTGACCAGCACGGACCACAGGCCGTACCAGTTACGGATCTGCGCGAGCAGCAGGGCCAGCAGGGCGACCAGCGCCCAGAGCAGCGCCACCGCGTGCCCGGCGGCCAGCAGGGCGGCCGCGCCCAGGCCGAAGAGGCCGGGGCCGGTGTAGCCGGCGGCGCAGGCGAGCACCATGCCCGGACCAGTGGGCCGCCCGGAGGAGACGGTCACACCGGAGGTGTCGGAGTGCAGCCGGATGCCCGCGAGCCGGCGGCCGGCGGCGAGCGCGACCACACCGTGCGCACCCTCGTGCGCGATGGTGACCGCGTGCCGGGTGAGCCGCCACAGCGGCGCGTAGAGGACCAGCAGCGCCGCCACGGCCGCCGTGCCGAGGAGCAGGGCGGGGGAGAGGTCGGGGGTGGGAGCGGTGACGCGGTCCCAGATCCGGCCCAGCGCGTCCACGCCGGGCAGTCAACCGCACCGACCTGCGAACGGCCGGCAGCCCTCCCGGTCAGTTGCCCGACTTGACCGCCTTGCCGCGCTCGCGGTCGTCGTCGTCGGCCTCGTAGGCGCCGGGAACGGCGCTCGGACCGTCGTCCGCGCCGGGCGTGACCGGCTTGCGGATCAGGTCGTGCTGCCCCTGGGTGGGGGAGCCGCCCGGTTCGGCGTGCTCGTCGGTGTCGGGGCGATCGGTGTCGGGGCGGTGCTCGGCCACGGGACCTCCTGGCGTCGTCGTCCCGGAGCGGCTACCCGCCGGCGTCCGGCTCAAAGCTGCTGCGTGAGGTTCAACGCGTTGCCGTCGGGATCCCGCACGTGGGCGACGCGCTGCCCCCACGGCATGTCGGTGGCCCCCGAGCCGGCCTCGCCGCCGAGTGCGGCGATCCGGGCCAGTGCGGCGTCGACGTCGGGAACCTCGATGCTGAGCAGGATCCGCCCGGGGTCGCCGGGGGAGACGTCGGAGTCCGCGGACAGCCCCAGCGGGGAGTCGCCGACGCGCAGCCCCAGGTAGAACAGCGGCCCGTCGTCCGGGTACCGCTCGAGCACCTCGGCGTCGAACAGGCCGGTGTAGAACCGCTCCATCCGGCCGATGTCGCCGGTGACGATGATCGGGCGCACGGTGTCGGGCATCGGACCTCCAGGCGGTCGGGGTGTCAGGGGGAGGGACGGCGCCGGAGCCGGGAACTCATCGGTGCTCAGGCCAGGCCGGCGTCGTGGACGACCAGGGCTACCTGCACCCGGTTGGCCGCCTCCAGCTTGGTGAGCAGCCGGGAGACGTGCGCCTTCACGGTGGCCACGCTCATGTAGGCCTCCGCGGCGATCTGCGCGTTGGACAGGCCGCGCCCGACGGCCAGCGCCACCTCGCGCTCGCGGTCGCTCAGGCGCTCCAGCAGGGCGACGGCGGTCACCCGGCGGTCGTCGCGTCCGGTCGGGGCGCCGTCGACGTCGGCGACGTGGGCCATCAGCTGGCGGGTCACGGTGGGGGAGAGCATCGGCTCTCCGGCCGCCACCCGCCGCACCGCGTCCACGATCGCGGCCGGCGGGGTGTCCTTGAGCAGGAAGCCGCTGGCCCCGGCGCGCAACGCCCGCAGCACCGACGCGTCGGCGTCGAACGTGGTGAGCACGATGACCTCCGGGCCGCCCGGCTGCGCGCGCAGCCGCTCGGTGGCGGTCAGCCCGTCCACGTGCGGCATGCGGATGTCCATGAGGACGACGTCCGGCGCGTGCTCGGCGACGGCGGCCGGCACCTCCGCGCCGTCGGCGGCCTCGCCGACGAGCGCGCAGTCCCCGGAGCCGCCGAGCACCATGGCCAGCGCCGCGCGCACCAGGGGGTCGTCGTCCACGACCAGGACGCGGATCGGCCCGCTCACGACTCCACCGCCGGCTGCGGCTGCGGCAGCCACGCCCGGAGCCGGAACTCGCCGTCGGTGGTCCAGCCGTGCTCGAGCGTGCCGCCGGCGAGGCAGACCCGCTCGACGAGGCCGACGAGGCCGGTGCCCGAACCCGGCAGCGGTGTGCCGAGGTCCGCGCCCAGCGGCGCCGGGTTGGTCACCTCGACCTCGATGCCGGCGCCGGGCTCGGCCGTCACGCGGACGCAGGCGACCGTGCCACCGGCGTGCTTGCGGACGTTGGTCAGGGCTTCCTGGACCACCCGGTAGACGGTGCGACCGGTCACCGTCGGCACCGCATCGACGTCGGGCACCCGGTACTCCATGCGCACCCGCAGGCCGGCGGCCCGGGACTGCTCCACCAGGTCGGCGAGGTCGGCGAGGGTCGGCTGCGGGCGGTCGGACAGCGCACCGTCACCGGTGTCCCGCAGCACGCCGATCACCTCGCGCAGGTCCTCCAGGGCGCCACGGGCGCTGGCCCGGATCACCCCGGCGGCACGGGCGACCTCCTCCGGTGCGGCGTCGGGGCGGTACTCGAGTGCACCGGCGTGCATGCTCAGCAGCGAGAGCCGATGGGCCAGCACGTCGTGCATCTCGCGCGCGATGCGCGTGCGCTCGAGCTGGCGTGCCTGCTCCACGCGCAGCCGCTGCTCGGTCTCCGCGCGCACGGCCCGGTCGCGCAGCGAGACGACGAGCTGCCGGCGGGCGCGCACGAACATGCCCCACGCCACCACCGCGGCGGTGAGCACCACCGCGAGGGCGATCGTCAGCGGACCGGGCATCGACGGATCCGGCCGCAGGTGGTCGTAGACCAGGAACGTGGCGATGTTGAGCGCCGCCACGAGCAGCACCGTGCGCCAGGTGCGGTGCACGGCGACGGTGAACAGGGCGATGAGGACGGCGACCCCGGCCGTCGCGGAGAAGGCCCCGATCAGCGCGAGGACCACCGCCACGGCCACCGGCCACCGCCGTCGTCCCCAGAGCAGCAGGCAGCCGACCAGCCCGACGAGCAGGTCGGTGGCGAGCAGGCCGTCCGACGGCGGGTCGGGGCGCACTGTCGACTCGAACAGCAGCAGGACGCCCAGCCCGACCGCGGACAGGAACACGACCACGTCGACGAACCAGTCGCGCACCGACCGGCGCACCGGCCGCCGGCCGTCGACATCGGCACCGGGGGAGAGGGAGTCGGCCAGGAGGAGCGCCGGGACGAGCGAGGGGTGGTCCACGCCCGGGTGCGACGGGGCCGGAGGCCGGACGGCGGTGCTCACCCCAGCAGGCTACGGAGGGCCGGCGTCCGATGGCAGCGACGAAGGTCTAGGACCGGGCGCACGGCGTCGACCAAGGTCTGCGACGGATCGCCGTCCGGCCGACGCGGGGGAGCGGACCGGCAGGCAAGGGTGATCGGCGTGATCACCGTCGAACACCTGACCAAGCGGTACGGCGTCCAGCTCGCCGTCTCCGACGTCTCCTTCTCCTGTGCCCCCGGCACCGTCACCGGCTTCCTCGGGCCGAACGGCGCCGGCAAGTCGACCACGCTGCGCGCCGTGTGCGGGCTGACCCTGCCCACCAGCGGCAGCGCCACGGTGGCCGGGCGGCCCTACCGCGAGCTGCCCAACGCCGGCCGGCACGTCGGGGTGCTGCTGGACGCCGGCGCGCAGCACGCCGGCCGCACGGGCCGCGAGACGCTCGCGCTGGCGGCGCTCGTGCAGGGCGTCGGTCGCTCCCGGGTGGACGAGGTGCTGCAGCAGGTCGGCCTCGCCGGCAAGCCGGCCGGCAAGCGGGTGGGGAAGTACTCCCTGGGCATGCGGCAGCGGCTCGGCCTGGCCATGGCGCTGCTCGGCGATCCGCAGGTGCTGGTGCTGGACGAGCCGGCCAACGGGCTGGACCCCGAGGGCATCTTCTGGATGCGCGGGCTGCTGCGCGGCTTCGCCGACCGCGGCGGCACGGTGCTGCTGTCCTCGCACCTGCTGCGCGAGGTCGAGGCGGTGGCCGACCAGCTGGTCGTCATCGCCGGCGGCCGGATCGTGGCCCAGGGGAGCAGCGAGGAGCTGCTGGCGAGCACCGGCACCCTCGTGCGGGCGCGGGACCGTGCGGCGCTGACCGGCGCCCTCGCCGCGGCCGGCATCGCCGTCACCCCGGGCCCCGTGGACGCGCTGATCGCCGACGGCCCGGCCGAGGCGGTCGGCATCGCCGCGGCCACCGGCGGGGTGCCGCTGCTGGAGCTCCGCCCGGCCGGGGGAGACCGGCTCGAGGAGCTGTTCCGCTCGCTGACCGACCCGACCGCCGGTGCCGCATTCGCACCCGCCACCGCCCCGCAGATCCAGGAGACCTCCGCATGAGCACCGCCACCCTCGACCCGACCACGGCTCCGCGGGCCGGGGAGGCCGCTCCGGCGCCGTCGCTGCTGCGGCTCATCCGGGTGGAGCTCCGGAAGACCTACGACACCCGCGCCGGCTTCTGGCTGCTGCTGGTCGTCGCGCTGGCGGCACTGGCCGTCGTCACTCTGCAGATGCTCTTCGCCGAGGAACCGGACAAGACCTTCGCGATGTTCGTCGCCACGACCCAGCTGCCGGTCAACCTGCTGCTGCCCGTCGTCGGCATCCTGCTGGTCACCAGCGAGTGGTCGCAGCGGACGGCCATGACGACGTTCACCCTCGTGCCGGACCGCTCGCGGGTGCTCACCGCCAAGGTGGTCGTCGGCGTGCTGCTCGGCCTGCTCGGGACCGTGGCCGCTCTGCTCGCCTCGGCCCTGGGGGCACTGCTCACGCCGGTCCTGACGACCGACGCGACCGACTGGGGGATCTCGGCCGGGCAGCTGGCGCAGGTGGCCCTCGTCCAGGTGCTGACGATCCTCATCGGTGTCGGCTTCGGCATGCTGCTGCTCAGCTCACCGCTGGCGATCGTCCTGTACTTCGTGCTCCCGACGGTCGTGACGATCGTGGCCAACACCGTCGGCGCGCTCGCCTGGGTGCGGGACTGGCTGGACCAGGCCACGACGATGTCGCCGATGTTCGAGGGCGAGCTCTCCGGCGGCGAGGCCTGGGCGCAACTGGCGACGACGCTGGCCCTGTGGCTGGTGGCGCCGATGGTGGCCGGCTGGATCCGCATCAGCCGCAGCGAGATCGGCTGAGCCCGCCCTCGCGGTGTGGTCGTCAGCCGCGCGGTCGACCGCGTGGTCGGCGACCACACCGCGAGGTCCGTCGTCCCGGCGCACCGACCGACATCCGTCACTGTGACGTAATGGTGGCGATGGAGCCGGGAGGGGTGGGGGCTCGTGGGTTCGGCCCGACGCGACGATCGCCCGCCCGGTAGCGCGGCATGTGCTCGGGTCCCGGGCCACAGGGCGGTGGTGACACCGCCGCCGCGGTACCCGTGGCGGTCGGCCGCCGGCGATGTCCCGGTGCTGCGGTCGTCGCCGTCGCCGTCGCCGTCGTCGTCGCCGTTGTGTCGTCGTGGGCGACGGGTCGGCGAGTCTGGTTCGGGGCCCGGAGTGCTCAGGAGCGGGTTCCTCCAGACTAGTTGACATAATGTGCATTATCGGCGCATTGCTCAGGCGCCTGGAGAGGGGTTCGGAGCCGCCCGGCCGACTGGTCCGGGCAGCCGCCGCCCGCACCGTTCCCATCGCCTGTCGTCCCGCCGCACGTCGGCCGGTCCGCTGGCAAGTCTCGATCCACCGTGGACTCCCGGTTGCGCCTCGACGTCGCCGCCCGAGCCGGTCGCCGCAGGCCCGCACTGTCGCGCCAGTGTCGCCGGCCTCGGTGGAACTCCCCCGCATGATGATCTTGTCCGCATGATGATCTTGTCGCACCGTCCCCGAAGGCGTGCGCACCGAGCGGTCCCAGGTCGCCGGACCGACACAGCGCCTCGATCGCCGAGTGTCCCCCGACCCGGCCGGACCGCCTGCTTTACGTAACGTGACGTAAGTACGGCGACCAGGTGCACTTCGACGGGCGGACCGGGCCAGGTCTTCGTAAGGTCGGAGCATGCAGATCCGACGACCGCTCGCCGCTCTCATGGCCGCTCTGGCGATCTTCGGTGGCGGTGCCACGATGACCGCGTGCTCGGACTCGGACCCCACGACGCCGAACGAGGGCACGACGGACGACGACAGCGACAACACCAGCGGCAACGACCCGGGCAGCGACGAGCAGGGCAACCTGCCGAACAACTCGGATCCGGACCAGGGCAACGAGGAAGACCAGGACGACGACTCGACCGATCCGGACTGATCGACCCGCGCCGCCGGGCGTCGGACTGTCAGCCGCGTTCGGTGACCCAGAGCCGGTCGAGACGCCCGGTGGAGTGGACGAGGTCGGTGAGCGACCGCTCGAGCTCGGCCTTCGTCGGCTTCTCGGTCAGCAGCGTCTGGACGTCCTCCAGTGCGCAGCGCAGCTGGTAGAGCCGGTCCTGCAACCCGTCGAGCTCGGCCCGGGACACCAGGACGACGTCGTCCGGCAGGCCGGCCTTCGCCGCCGCGGAGCGCTGCTCGTAGGCCCGCTGACGGCACGCCTGGCCGCAGTACAGCCGCGGCCGGCCGACCGACCCCTGCTCGGGGAGGACGCGGCGACACCACCCGCACCGCCGGGCCTCGCCGCTCCCCCGGTTGGGTGCGGGGGAGATCGGGGGGTGCGTCACCGTGCCGGTCGCGTGCTGTGCCACGGAACGGCACGCTAGACGTCGCGGGCGACCGGAACCGGCGAACACGCCAGGGACACCCCCGATCTGCGGTGCGGAGCCCTGACCAGCGGTCCTGCCGGGCGGTGGTGGGGACGCCTCGGCAGGGGGCCCGGAGCGGAGGTCCGCGGGCCTGACTAGCGTGTCGCTGTGCCCCCCGCGCGGTTCGCCTTCCTCGACGCGCCGACACCCCTCGCCATGGCCCACCGCGGCGGTGCCATCGAGCACCTGGAGAACACGCTGCCGGCCTTCCAGGCCTGCGTGGATCTCGGCTACCGGTACCTCGAGACCGACGTCCAGATCACCGCCGACGGGACCCTCGTGGCGTTCCACGACGCCACCCTGGAGCGGGTGACCGACCGCGCGGGCCGGGTGGACGCGCTCTCCTGGTCCGAGCTGTCCGAGGCGCGGATCGGGGGGCGCGAGCCGATCATGCGGCTGGAGGATCTCCTCGGGGCCTGGCCGGACGTGAAGTTCAACCTCGACATCAAGGCGGCCGGCGTCCTCGCGCCGCTCGTGCGGCTGGTGAACCGGTTGGATGTCGCGGACCGGATCTGCCTCGGGTCCTTCTCCGACGCCCGGATCGCCGCGGCCCGCCGGCTCTTCGGCCCGGCCGTCTGCACCTCGCTCGGCCCCCGCGGGGTGGCGGCCCTGCGGTTGTCCTCCTACTCCCCCCGGGCCGCCGGACTCGTACGCATCCAGGCCGGCTGCGCGCAGGTGCCGCTGCAGCTGGGCGGACGGGCGCTGGTCGACGAGCGCTTCCTGGCCGCCGCGCACGCCCGTGGCCTGCAGGTGCACGTCTGGACCGTGGACGACCCCGACGAGGCGCGGGCGATGCTCGACCTCGGCGTGGACGGCATCATGACCGACCGCCCGGCCATGCTCCGCGAGGTGCTCGAGGAGCGCGGCCAGTGGGCGTGATCCCGCCGACCAGGGTCGCCCCGTCGGAGCCGGCGTGAGCGGGGTCGATTCCTCGTTCGTGAACGAGCTGCCCGAGCCGTCCGCGGTCCCGGCGTCCGGTGACCGCCGGCGGCATCCCGCCCCGGCGCACCTGCGCTTCTTCCACGGCCCCATGGACTGCGGGAAGTCCACCCTGGCGCTGCAGGTCGACCACAACCAGAGCCGGCAGGGACGGCACGGCCTGTTGGTCACCCAGGGCGACCGGTCGGCGGCCCCGCAGATCAGCTCGCGCGTGGGCCTGTGCCGGCCGGCGATTGAGATCGACGCGGACACCGATCTGCGGCTGCTGGTCCGGGACCGCTGGGCCTCCGGCGACCGCGTCGACTACCTGATCGTCGACGAGGCGCAGTTCCTGACCGGCGGGCAGGTCGACCAGCTGGCCGAGCTCGTCGACCAGTTCCACGTCGACGTCTACGCGTTCGGCCTGACCACCGACTTCCGCACCCGGCTCTTCCCGGGCACCCAGCGCCTCCTGGAGGTCGCGGACGACGTCCAGCGGGTGCAGGTCGAGGTGCTGTGCTGGTGCGGCCTCCCCGGGCTGCTCAACGCCCGCGTCGTCGACGGCGTCATGGTGCGGGCCGGCGAGACCGTCGTCGTCGCCGACACGGCGCCGGCCGAGCTGCCCGGTGGGGAGCCCGGCTCCTCCCCCGCCGTCCGCTACCAGGTGCTCTGCCGCCGGCACCACGTGCGCGGCCAGCTGGGGCCCACGGCGGCCGGCCCGGGGCAGCTCGCGCTCCCCTGAGCAGGGAACCTCACCCCTCCGAGGGGCCGAGGGGGCCTGGACCCCACCCCATGCGATGATGGGAAGCCATTTGGGCGGAATCTCTTCGCCGAATCTGTCGTTCATCTCTGTGACTCCTCGGTTCGTGGGTATGGCCCACGGACCGGAGTCGAGTCCCGACCGACACCACGTACGAGAGGACGGTGTGCAATGGGCGAACGTTCCCTGCGCGGCAGCCGACTGGGCAGCGTCAGCTACGAGACCGAACGGAACACCGCGCCCATCGATCGGCAGTACGCCGAGTATCGGTGCCCCTCGGGTCACCTGTTCACGGTGCCCTTCGCCGATGACGCCGAGCTTCCCGACACGTGGGAGTGCAAGTTCGACGGTGCCGCGGCCAAGCTGGTCGGCGGTGCCGAGCCGGCCCCCAAGAAGGTCAAGCCGCCGCGCACCCACTGGGACATGCTGCTCGAGCGCCGCTCCGTCGAGGACCTCGAAGAGGTGCTCGCCGAGCGCCTCGAGGTACTCCGCGGCCGGCGTACCCGCGCCAGCTGATCCCAGCACGCAGTTCGGTTCGGCCCCGGTGGATCCCACCGGGGCCGTTCTGCGTTCCGGGGACGCTGCGACGGCCCACCGGGGGCGAGGGGCTCAGCTCAGCGGGCGCCCGTCGGACCCGCGGAGCACCTCGCCCTCGATGACCAGGGGCGGCATCCGGACGTCGTCCTGACGGGGCATCTCCGCAGTCCGGACGCTGTCCACCCGCACCGGCGGCCGCAGGCCGACCGGCAACCGGGAGGCGATCACCCGAGCCAGCAGCGCGCGAACCAGCGACCGGGTTCCCGGCAGCAGGCACAGGAGGCCCAGCACGTCGCCGATGAAGCCCGGCAGCACCATGAGCAGCCCGCCCACGGCGATGAGCCCGGCGTCGCCCAGCTCGCGGCCGGCCGTCGCCCGGCGGGTGCGCGCGCTCTCCCGCAGCTCGGTCAGCGCCTTGGTGCCCTGGCGGGCGAGCAGGGCCCAGCCGAGCGCGCTGGTGGCGATCGCGGCGAGCACTGTCGCGCCCACGCCGATCCACTGCGCGACGAGGACGAAGACGATCACCTCCGCCAGCGCGAGGAGCCCGGCAGCCATGCGTAGTCGTCGTCCCACGGTCGTTCCAACGCTCGGGACGGTCAGAGTGCTCCCGACGCGGAGGGTGAGTTCCTCCGCAGCCGGATCGCGGCCGCGAGCGCGACCAGCCCGAGGGCGGTGAGCACCCACTCGGGCCCGGACCCCAGCCGGCTCGCCACGCTGCGGGCGTCGCGCTGGGCGATCTCCTCGACGAACACGTCGGGGGTGAACAGCTCGGAGGACCGGACGACGGTGCCGTCGGGCGCCACGATCGCGGAGATGCCGCTGGTCGCGGCCACGGCGACGCTGCGGCCGTGCTCGACGGCCCGCAGCCGGCTCATGGCCAGTTGCTGCGCGCTCTCGGCGGTGTAGCCGAAGGTCGCGTTGTTGGTCTGGACGACGAGCATGCCGGCGCCGGCGACGTCGGAGACCAGCCCGTCGTAGACGACCTCGAAGCAGATCAGGTTGCCGACGGTGGCACCGCCGATGTCGAGGAGGCCCGGTTCGTCCCCGGCGTGCTGGTCGGTGACGCGGTCGACGTCGGCGCTGAAGAGCCGGAAGAAGCTGCGCGCCGGCACGTACTCGCCGAGCGGCACCGGATGCCGCTTGACGTAGGTGTCCCCCGGCCCGGTCCCGGGATCCCAGACGATGGCGGTGTTGCTGATGAAGCGGCCCGGGCCCTGGACGACGGCGCCGACCAGGATCGGCGCGTCGATCGCCCGGGCGGCGCGGTCGATCTGCCCACGGGCGTCGTCGTTCAGGTAGGGGTCGATGTCCGAGCTGTTCTCCGGCCACAGCACGAGGTCCGGCTGCGGCTGCTCCCCCGCCCGGACGGCGTCGGCCAGTTCCAGCGTGCGCTGCACGTGGTTGTCGAGCACCGCCCGGCGCTGAGCGTTGAAGTCCAGGCCGGCGCGAGGCACGTTGCCCTGGATCACCGCGACCGTCGACGTCGGGCCGCCCTCGGTGAGCGAGGCCCCGGGCAGTGGCAACCAGGCCACGGCCCCGACGAGCGGGATCGCCACGAGCGCCCCCAGCAGGCCGGCCAGCGGGCGGACGGCGGCCCGGCGGCGGTCCGCCGCGGGCGAGCGGCGGACGCGGTCC
>JBEPZM010000055.1:0-14011 GCA_041640835.1 Blastococcus sp. | reverse complement strand
CCAGCTCGTCCAGCGGCCCCGTCCGTCCCTCCTCGGTCAGCAGCCGGCGCAGCCGGGCGGCGCTGCGGGACACCGCCGCCGCCGGGTTGTTGATCTCGTGCAGCAGTCCCGCGGCGAGCCCGCCGAGCGCGGCCATCCGCTCCCGCTGGCGGAGCAGCCCCTCCTCGCGCGCCAGCCTGCGCGCGGTCGCCTGCAGCAGGGCCCGCGCCGAGTGCGGATGGGCCAGCAGGCGGTCCAGCGCGTCGACGTCGATCCGCTGCACCAGCGCCGGGGTGCGCGCCCGCACGGTCGCCGAACGGGGCACCCCCTGCAGCACGCCGAGCTCGCCGAGCAGGTCACCTCGGGAGCAGAGGTTGAGCAGGACCGGCGGCCCGCCGCCACCGCCCCGGGTGACCTCCAGCTGCCCGTCCAGGACGACCAGCATCGCGTCGGACGGTGCGCCCTCGGCCATGAGCACCGTGCCGGCCGGCACCTCGAGCGTGCGACCGCCGGCCGCCAGCGCGGCGACGTCCCGGTCGGGCAGCTGGGCGAACAACGGCGAGGTGCGCAGCGCGGCCACGACATCGGCGGACGGGACGTCAGCCGACGGGACGTCGTCGACCGGGCCGGTCACCGCCCCGCCAGGCGCTCGTGGGCGAAGCTCACCGCCATCGCGCCCTCCCCCACCGCCGTGGCGATCCGCTTCACCGAACCGGAACGCACGTCACCGGCGGCGAACACCCGCGGCACCGACGTCTCCAGCGGGAGGGGCGGCACCGGCAGCGGCCACTCCGGCGGGGACGGCCCCAGGTCCGCGCCGGTGAGCACGAAGCCGCGGGCATCCCGCCGCACCGCGCCGTCCAGCCAGCCGGTGCGCGGCGCCTGCCCGATGAAGGCGAAGACGGCGTCCGCGGGCACCTCCCGCTCCTCGGTGCCGCTGCGCAGCCGCAGCGCCTCCAGCCGGTGCGTGCCGACGGCTCCGGCCACCTCCGTCCGCAGCGCGACCGTGATCCCGTCGGAGGCCTCGATGCGGTCGGTGAGGTAGCGGGACATGGTGCTGGTCAGGTCCGGGCCGCGGACGAGCAGCGTCACCTCGGCGGCGAACGCGGAGAGGAAGACCGCGGCCTGGCCGGCGGAGTTCCCGCCACCCACCACGAACACCCGCCCTCCGGCGTGGTCGGCGGCCTCGGCCCGCCCGGCGCCGTAGTAGACCCCCCGGCCGGTGAGCTCGGCCGCGCCCGGGACCGACAACGTGCGGTAGGTGACGCCGGAGGCGATGACGAGGGCCGAGGCGCTGACCTCACCGCCGTCGGCGAGGGTGATCACGGAGTAGGGATCGGCCCGCACCAACCCCACCGCCTCCGTGGGCACGAGCATCTCCGCGCCGAACCGGGTCGCCTGCTCCCGGGCCCGCAGGGTGAGGTCGGCGCCGGAGAGCCCGACGGGGAACCCGAGGTAGTTCTCGATCCGGCTGGTCGTGCCCGCCTGCCCGCCAGGCGCGTTGCACTCGAGCAGCAGCGTCGCCAGGCCCTCGGAGGCGCCGTACACCGCGGCCGCCAGCCCTGCCGGGCCGGCCCCGGCGATGACCAGGTCGTAGGCGTCGCGCTCGGCCCGCACGTGCAGGCCGATGCGGGCGGCCAGCTGGTGCAGGTCCGGGGTCGTCAGCACCTCGCCGTCGTCGAGGACGACGACCGGCAGCTCGCCGGCGCCGGCGCCGGCGAACTCGAGCAGCTCGCGCGCCTGCCCGTCGGACTCCACGTCCATCCACCGGTAGGGCACGAGGTTGCTGGCGAGGAACTGGCGCAGCTCGTGGGCCTCGGCCGACCAGCGGTCGCCGATCAGCCGCAGGTTCGCGACCGGCGCCGGGCGCCGCCAGGTCTCCAGCAGGTCGTCCAGCACGGGGTAGAGCCGGTCCTCGGGCGGATCCCAGGGCTTGAGGAGGTAGTGCTCCACGCCGGCGTCGTTGATCGCCCGGATGGCGGCGTCGGTGTCGGCGTAGGCGGTGAGCAGCACCCGCCGGGCGTCGGGGTAGAGCCGCCGCGAGGCGCTCAGCAGCTCGGTCCCGGTCATCCCGGGCATGCGCTGGTCGACCAGGAGCAGCGCGACCGGCTCCTCGCGCAGCCTCAGCCGGCGCAGCAGGTCCAGCGCCTCGTCGCCCGAGCGGGCGGCGAGCACCTGGTAGTGCTCGGCGTAGCGGTCGCGCAGGTCCCGCTCGACCGCGGCGAGCACGGGCGCGTCGTCGTCCACGGCCAGCAGCACCGGTCGGCCCATGACGGCTCCTCCGCGCGGGGGCGAGGTCGGGCACCGCGGGAGCCGCAGTCCGCGCGGAGCACCGCGGACGCTACGCCCGGCGGTCGACGCTGACCAGCGACTCGACGCCCGCGGCTCAGCCGGCGACGGCGAACAGCGGCCAGGTGCCCGGCACGCCCCGCAGCGGGCGCGTGCCCCGGTCGGCGAAGGCCAGCCCCGAGCCGATGACGAGGTCCTTGACCGTGCCGGACACCAGCACCTCGCCGGGCTCGGCCTCGGCCATCACCCGCGCGCCGATGTGCACGGCGAGCCCGGCCACCTGACCGCCGTCGAGCCGCTGCACCTCACCGGCGTGCACCCCCACCCGCACCCGCAGCCCGGCGCCGTCGGTGGCCTCGCGCAGCGCCAGCGCGCAGCGGATCGCCCGGATGGGGCCGTCGAAGGTCGCCAGCAGACCGTCACCGGCGACGTCGACCTCGACGCCGCCGAAGCGGAGCAGGGCGCCGCGCGCGAGCCCGAGGAAGCGCTCCCGGATGCCGGCCCACACGACGTCACCGACCTCCGCGACGAGCTCGGTGGACCCGGCGACGTCCACGAAGAGCACGGTGGCCAGCACGGTGTTCACCGGCGCCGGCGCCGGGCGGTAGCCGGTCAGGAACTCCTCGATCTCGGCCAGCGGGGTCTCGGTGTCACCGACGAAGAACAGGTGGTCGGCACCCTCGAGCTCGACCAGCCGCGCGTCGGGGAGGTGCTCGGCGAGGTAGCGGGCGACCGAGATCGGGACCATCCGGTCGCCGCGGCGGTGCAGCACGAGCGCCGGCACGCGCACCGCCGGCAGCACCTCCCGCATGTCGAGATCCTGGTAGTGACCCACTAGCCCCCGCGCCATGCCGGGGCTGGCACCCATGCGCTGCAACGTCCCCCACCACGACCGGAGCGCGGGATCGCGCCGGCGGCTCGGCGCCCAGGCGCTGAGCCCGGCGCCCTCGCCCCAGTGCTCGATGAGCCGGTCCAGCATCGCGGCCATGACCCCGGCATCGACCCCCGACGGGAACCCGGGCGCCTCGGTGATCCGTGGGAAAGCGCCGTAGAGCACCAGCGAGGAGACCCGCTCCGGGCGCTGCGCGGCGAACAGCATCGCCATCGCCCCGCCCTCCGAGATGCCGAGGATCGCCGCGCGCTCCGAGCCGGCGGCGTCCATCACGGCCGCGAGGTCGGCGGTGCGCTCCTCGAGCGTCGCAGGGCCGGGCACGGGGTCGGAAAGCCCGGTGCCCCGCTTGTCGAACAGGATCAGCCGGGTGAACTCGGTGAGGCGCTCCATGAACGCCCGCAGCTCGGGCTCCTGCCAGTTCCAGTCGAGGTGCGAGATGAACCCCGGGGCCGCCACCAGGTCGAGCGGGCCCTGCCCGACCACCTGGTAGGCGATGGACAGGCTCCCGCTGCGGGCGTAGCGCGTCGGCACCACGCCGCGAGTCTGGCACCGGCGCCGTCCCAGCGGTGCCCTCCCGCCCACCCCTCCCCCAGTTGATCATCGTCATCTGGTGCCCCCGGCCGGCGTGCCGAGCAGCCACTCGCCGATGATCAACGAAAGGTGGATCCCCAGCGGATGGTGTCGTCCACAGATGCAGCGACACCGGTCAGCGCCGGCTCGCGCCACCACAGGCTGCTCGCATGGATCTGCCACCCGTCTGGTCGCTGGCCACGGCCCGGTCGGCGGGGCTCACCCGCGCGAGGCTTCGCGGACCTGGCTTCGTGCGGCTGGCGCACGACCTGGTCGTCGAACTGGACGACGCGATCGACGAGGGCGAACGGCTCGCGCTCCTGAGCAGGGTGCTCCCCCCGGATGCGGCCTACAGCCACGCCACCGCCGCCGCCCTCCTCGGAGCACCGATTGACCGGCCGGCGCGACCGCACGTCGTCCTGACGCCGCGCCGGGTTCTCCCACAGCACGCCGCGTTCGTCGTCCACGCCCGCCGGCTGGCGCCCGTCGACGTCGTGGAACAGGACGGGCTCCGACTCACATCGGGCGCCCAGACGTTCCTCGACCTGGCTCCGCATCTCTGGCCGCCGGACCTGGTGGCTGTCGGCGACGGGCTGATGCGTGGTGGGCACCTCACCCTCGACGGCCTCGCGGAACGGCTGGACCGGGCCGGCCGCGTACGGGGTGTGGTCAGGGCACGGACCTGCGCTCCCCTCCTGTCCCGGCACGCGATGTCCCGCCCGGAGAGCTGGATCAGGTACTGGCTCACGGTCAGCGAGCTGCCCACCCCGCAGGCGCAGTTGCCGATCTGCGATACCTGGGGGCGCGAGGTCGCCCACGTCGACCTCGGCTACGAGAAGTGGAAGATCGCGCTCGAGTACGAGGGCCTTCAGCACGCCGACCGGGACCAGTTCGGACGCGACATCGACCGGTACTCGCTGATGGCCGCCGACGGGTGGCTCGTCCTGCGGTTCGCCGCGCGCCACGTCCGGGGGCCGCGGGTCGTCGTCGAGCGCACGCGACGCACCCTGCTCACCCGCGGATGGCGTCCGGACGCCAGTTGATCATCGGCGAATGGCTGTGTGGCACGCCCACACCCGCAGCCATACGACGATGATCAACTGGGAGGGCCGCGGGTCAGCGGGCGAGGACGTCCTTCAGCGCGGCGAGGACGAGCGCCACCTTGGCGGGCGAGGCGTTGGGGCCCATGAGCCCGATCCGCCACACCGACGCGGCGTAGGCGCCCGCGCCGGCGCCGATCTCGAGGTCGTACCGCTCGAGCAGCTCGGCGCGGACGGCCGCGGAGTCGATGCCCTCGGGCACCCGGACCGTGGTCAGCTCGGGCAGCCGGGAGCCCTCGGAGGCGAACAGCTCGAGCCCGAGCTCCGCCAGCCCCTCGTGCAGCAGCTGGCCGGCCTCGGCGTGCCGGGCGTGGACGGCGTCCAGCCCCTCCTCGAGGATCCGGCCGAGGCCCGCGTGCAGCGAGACGACCATCCCGGTGGGGGCGGTGTGGTGGTAGGTCCGCCCCGACCCGGCCGCCTCCCCCGCGTAGCCGCCGAGCAGCCCGAGGTCGAGGTACCAGCTCCGCGGCCGCTCGATCCGCCGCTCCCACGCGCGGTCGGAGATGGTGAACGGCGCCAGCCCGGGGGCGACGCCGAGGCACTTCTGCGACCCGGAGTAGGCGAGGTCCACGCCCCACTCGTCCAAGCGCACGGGGATCCCGCCGAGCGAGGTCACGCAGTCGGCCAGCAGCAACGCCTCGCCCTTGCCCGCGGCCAGGGGCGCCAGGTCCGACAGCACGCCGGTCGAGGTCTCCGCGTGCACCGCGGCGATCAGCTTCGGCGACGGGTGCGCGGCCAGCACGCGCTCGGCGTCGACCGGCTGCCCCCACTCGTGCTCCACGGCCACGACCTCGGCGCCGCAGCGCGAGGCCACCTCGACCATGCGCTGCCCGAACAGCCCGTTCACCGCGACGACGACGACGTCGCCCGGCCCCACGGTGTTGACGAACGCCGCCTCCATGCCCGCGGAGCCCGTCGCCGAGAGCGGCAGCGTGCGGCGGTTCGCCGTCCCGAAGACCTGCCGCAGCCGCTCGGACGTCTCGTCCAGCACCTGCAGGAACAGCGGGTCCAGGTGCCCGAGCAGCGGGAAGCCGAGCGCGGCCTGCGCCTCGGGGTAGGGGTTCGACGGGCCGGGTCCGAGCAGGGTGCGGGCGCGCAGGGTCATCGGACGGCGCTCCTACTGCTTGCTGGAGTCGGTCGGGCCGGGCGCCCCGGGCTGCCCCGGCAGAGCCGGCTCCTCGGGCTTCGCGTCGATGCCGGCCTCCTTCCGCTGGGCGTCGCTGATCGGCGTCGGCGCCCCGGTGAGCGGGTCGAAGCCGGCACCGGTCTTCGGAAAGGCGATGACCTCGCGGATCGAGTCCACGCCGGTGAGCAGCGCGGTGAGCCGGTCCCAGCCCAGGGCGGCGCCGGCGTGCGGCGGCGGGCCGTAGGCGAACGCCTCGAGGAAGAACCCGAACCGCTCCCGGGCCTCCTCGCGGGACATGCCGAGGGTCTCGAACACCCGCTCCTGCAGGTCGGCGTCGTGGATACGCACCGAGCCGCTCATGACCTCGTTGCCGTTGATCACCATGTCGTAGGCGTCGGACAGCGCCGCGCCCTTGTCGTCGGCGAACCGGTCCCGCCACTCGGGCGTGGGCGAGGTGAACGGGTGGTGCATGAAGGTCCAGTCGCCGTCCTCGGTCTCCTCGAACATCGGGAAGTCGACGACGAACAGGAAGGACCAGGAGCCGGGCTCGATGAGCTCCAGCCGCTTGGCGATCTCGTTGCGCGCAGCGCCCAGCAGCTCCTGCGAGGAGCGGCGCTGGCCCGCGGCGAAGAACACGCAGTCGCCCGGCTTCGCCCCGACCGCCTCGAGCAGCCCGTCGCGCTCGGCGTCGGAGATGTTCTTCGAGACCGGCCCGCCCAGGGTGCCGTCCTCGGCGATGGTCACGTAGGCCAGCCCGCGGGCGCCGCGGGACTTCGCCCAGTCCTGCCACGCGTCGAAGGCCCGTCGCGGCTGCGACCCGCCGCCGGGCATGACGACGGCGCCGACGTAGGGCGCCTGGAACACGCGGAACGGCGTCTCGGCGAAGTACGAGGTCAGCTCGGTGAGCTCGATGCCGAACCGCAGGTCGGGCTTGTCGGAGCCGAACCGGTCCATCGCCTCGCGGTAGGTCATCCGCGGGATCTCGGGGACGTCGTAGGACGCGAGCTCGCGCCACAGCGCCCGGACGACGTCCTCGGCGATGGCCAGCACGTCGTCGCGCTCGACGAAGCTCATCTCGAAGTCCAGCTGGGTGAACTCGGGCTGCCGGTCGGCGCGGAAGTCCTCGTCCCGGAAGCAGCGGGCGATCTGGTAGTACCGCTCCAGGCCGCCGATCATCAGCAGCTGCTTGAACAGCTGGGGCGACTGCGGCAGCGCGTACCACTTGCCCTGCTGCAGCCGGACGGGGACGACGAAGTCGCGCGCACCCTCGGGCGTCGAGCGGGTCAGCGTCGGCGTCTCGACCTCGGCGAAGCCGTGCCCGTGCATGACCTCGCGGGCCACCCGGCTGACCTCGGACCGCAGCCGCATGGCCGCGGCCGGTCCCTGCCGCCGCAGGTCGAGGTAGCGGTACTTGTAGCGGACGTCGTCGGACGCGGCCTGGTCGGTCTCGATCGGGAACGGCAGCGGCGCGGCCGACGAGAGGACGCGCAGCTCCGTCGTCGCCACCTCGATCTCGCCGGTGGGCAGCTCCGGGTTCTCGTTGCCCTCGGGACGACGGCGCACCTCGCCGGTCACGAGCACGCAGTACTCGTTGCGCAGGTGGTGCGCCTCCTCCTCGCGGACGACGACCTGCACGTAGCCGGACGCGTCGCGCAGGTCGAGGAAGACCACGCCACCGTGGTCGCGGCGACGGGCGACCCAGCCGGCGAGGGTGACGGTGGTGCCGGCGTCGGCGGCGCGGAGGGCGCCGGCGTCGTGGGTGCGCAGCAAGGGGGTGCCTTTCGGGTGGGTGTGAGGGTTACCAGCGGTCGTGCACGTGGGCGCGGATGCGCTCGTCGTACAGCCGCTCGAGATCGGAGAGCTGGGCGTCGGTCAGGGGCGGCAGCTCGGCCGCGGCGACGTTGCCGCGGACCTGCGCGACGTTGCGGGCGCCGGGGATGACGGCGGTGACGCCGGGCTGGTCGATCACCCAGCGCAGCGCGAAGGCGGCGGTGTCGAGGTCGCCGGCGATCGCGGCGACCTCGCGCGCGGCGGCCACGCCGACCTCGAAGGGCACGCCGGCGAACGTCTCGCCGACGTCGAAGGCCTCGCCCCGCCGGTTGAAGTTCCGGTGGTCGTCGGCGGCGAACGTCGTCGACTCGTCGTACTTCCCGGTGAGCAGCCCGCTGGCCAGGGGGACGCGGGCCAGCACGCCGACGCCGGCACGGGCGGCGGCGGGCAGCAGCTCCTCCAGCGGCTTGCGGCGGAACACGTTGAGGATCACCTGCAGGGTCGCCACCCCGGGGTGCTGCAGCGCCGTGAGGCCCTCGGCGACGGTCTCCACCGAGACGCCGTACGCCGCGATCGCGCCGTTCTCGACCAGGGCGTCCAGCGCGTCGTACACCCGCTGGTCGGAGTAGACGGCCGTCGGCGGGCAGTGCAGCTGCACCAGGTCGAGGGTCTCGACGCCGAGGTTCCGGCGGGACCGGTCGATCCACGCCCGCAGGTTCTCGGGCGTGTACTGCCCGGCCTCGAACGGGTCGGCGCGGCGGCCGGCCTTGGTCGCGACAAACGGCCGGTCCGACCGGGGCGCGAGCGCCTTCCGGATGCGGACCTCCGACCGCCCGTCCCCGTACACGTCCGCGGTGTCCAGCAAGGTGACGCCCGCGTCCAGAGCGGCGTCCAGCACGTCGGCGGCGGCGTCCTCGGGGACGTCGCCCCAGTCACCGCCCAGCTGCCAGGTGCCCAGGCCGACGACGCCGACCTCGGCGCCGGTCCGCCCGAGCGGCCGCTGCTCCATCACTCCCCCACCGTCGCACGCTTCAGCGCGTCGAACAGGTCGGCGACGGGGACGGCGGTCTGCTCGCCGGTGCGCATGTCCTTGAGCTGACCGACGCCCTCGGCCAGATCCCGCTCGCCGACGACGAGCACATGCGTGGCGCCCGACCGGTCGGCGGCCTTCATCGCGCCCTTGAGCCCGCGGTCGCCGTAGACGGTGTCGGCGGCGACCCCGGCCTGGCGCAGCTGCCCGACCAGGCGCACGGCCAGCCGCTTGGCCTCCGCGCCGAGCGGCACGACGAAGGCCTGCACGCCGGCGCTCGTGCCGAGGTCGAGCCCCTCGGCCTGCACCGCGAGCAGCGTGCGGTCGACGCCCACCGCGTAGCCGATGCCCGACAGGTCCGGGCCGCCGAGCGCCGCGGAGAGCCCGTCGTAGCGGCCGCCCCCGCCGATCGCCGACTGCGCACCCAGCCCGTTGTGCACGAACTCGAACGTCGTCTTCGTGTAGTAGTCCAGGCCGCGGACCAGCCGGGGCGCCTCGGTCCAGGTCACGCCGAGGTCGGTCAGGTGCTGGCGGACGGCGTCGTAGTGCGCCTTCGTGGAGTCCGAGAGGTGGTCGACCATCAGCGGGGCGTCACCGAGCTGCGCCTGCACCTCGGGGCGCTTGTCGTCGAGCACCCGAAGCGGGTTGATCTCCGCGCGCCGCCGCGTCTCCTCGTCCAGGTCCAGCTTCGCCAGGAACTCGACCAGGAGGTCGCGGTACTGCGGCCGGCAGGTGGCGTCGCCCAGCGAGGTCAGCAGCAGCTCGAAGTCGGTCAGCCCCAGGTCGCGGAAGCCCTGCACGCCGAGGGCCACCACCTCGGCGTCCAGCGCCGGGTCGTCGACGCCGAGCGCCTCCATGTCCACCTGGGTGAAGTGCCGGTAGCGGCCGGCCTGCGGCCGCTCGTAGCGGAACGCCGAGCCGACGGTCCACAGCTTCACCGGCAGCGCGCCCATGTGCAGGCGGTGCTCGATGAAGGCGCGCATGAGCCCGGCGGTGAGCTCGGGGCGCAGCGTCAGGGAGCGGCCGCCGCGGTCGTCGAAGGTGTACATCTCCTTCGTGACGACGTCGGTGGACTCGCCGACCCCGCGGGAGAAGACCGCCGTCTCCTCGAACACCGGCGTCTCGACGTAGCCGTAGCCCGCCCGGCGCAGCGGCGCGGTGAGGGTGTCCCGGACCGCCAGGAAACGGGCCGAGTCCGGCGGCAGCGTGTCGAAGGTGCCCTTCGGCGCGGTCAGCCCCGACATCACAGCCCCCGCCCCTTCGGCTCGGCAGCGGCCTCGGCCAGGTACGGGTTGGTGGCCCGCTCGCGGCCGACCGTCGTCGCCGGGCCGTGGCCGGGCAGCACGATCGTCTCGTCGTCCAGCGGGAGGACGACGTCGCGCAGCGAGGTGAGCATCGCGTCCCACGAGCCGCCGGGCAGGTCCACCCGGCCCACCGATCCGGCGAACAGCACGTCCCCGGCCAGCAGCCCGGGCGCCTCGCCCAGGTCCAGGGAGAACATCACCGAGCCCTGGGTGTGCCCGGGCGCGTGCCGCACGGTCAGGTCGACGCCGGCCAGCGAGAGCACCGCGCCGTCGTCCAGCGGCTTGACGTCGTTCGGGTCCGGCAGCCGCAGCCCCCCGAGCAGCGGCGCCAACTGCGGGCCGTGCCAGCGCATGGGGTCCGACAGCATGCCGAAGTCGTCCGGGTGCAGGTAGGCGGGGATGTCGTAGCCGTCGCACACCGGGAGCACGGAGAAGGTGTGGTCCAGGTGGCCGTGGGTGAGGACCACCGCGACCGGCTTGAGCCCGTCGTCGGCCAGCATCCGGGCCAGTGGCTCGACCGCGTCCATGCCCGGGTCGACGACGACGCACTCCTGCCCGGGGCCGGACGCGACGGCATAGCAGTTGGTCCCGAAGGCACCGGCGGGGAACGAGCGGATGAGCACCCGTGCAGGTTACGCGTGCGCACCCGCCGCGGCGGGCGTGCCAGGGCAGCGTGCATCCAGGGACATGACAGCCCGCCCACCTAGACTCCGTCGTCGACCGCGTCGAGCAGCGCCCCACCCCCGGGGCCGCCGCCCCGCCGAGCAGCCGTCCGCCCGAGGAGTGTCACCGTGCCCACGAACAAGCAGCGCCGCGAGGCCGCCCAGCGCCACCTCCAGCGCCAGTTGGAGCGCCGCGCCGAGCTGGCCCAGAAGCGCCGCCGCAACCTGGGCATCGTCCTGGCCGCACTCGCCGCCGTCGTGGTCGTCGCTGCAGCCCTGCTGATCAGCGGCGTGTTCGGCGGGGACGACGAGGATCCCGAGGCCGCCGCCCCGGCCGACCCGGGCACCTGCGAGTACCTCGCCACCGACCCCTCGGCGAACCCGAACCTGACCGACGTCGGCCTGCCGGACGGCGACGTGCCCACCACCGGCACGCAGGCGCTCACCATGTCGACCGACGCCGGGGACATCGGCCTCACGCTCGACCAGGCCGCCGCCCCCTGCGCCGCCGGCGCGATCAGCTACCTCGCCGAGCAGGGCTTCTTCGACGGCACGGGCTGCCACCGGCTCACCACCAGCCCCGGCCTGCAGGTGCTGCAGTGCGGCGACCCGAGCGGCACCGGCCGCGGTGGCGCGGCGTTCGACTACCCGACCGCCGCCACCGGCGACGAGACCTACCCCCGCGGCACGATCGCCATGGCCAACTCCGGCCAGGGCTTCGACGGCAGCCAGTTCTTCCTGGTCTACGGCGACAGCCTCGAGGGCAATCCGAACTACACAGTCGTCGGCACGATCGACGAGGCCGGGCTCGGGGTGCTCGACGCCATCGCCGCCAAGGGCGTGGCCGACGGCAGCCAGGACGGCGCCCCCGCCGAGCCGGTCACCATCACGACCATGGCGCTCGCCGGCTGAGCCCCGAGCACGTGCGCTGAGGCCCGGTTCCGGACGTCGGAACCGGGCCTGAGCGCACTCCGGAGGTCTACGCGGTGACGCGCTCGACGTCGAAGACGCCGTCGATGTTGCGCACCGTCTGCAGCACCGCGCCCAGGTGGGCGGGATCGGCCAGCTCGAAGGTGAACCGGCTGATCGCCACCCGGTCGCGGCTGGTCTGCACCGAGGCGGACAGGATGTTGACCCGCTCGTCGGCCAGCGCCTTGGTCACGTCGGAGAGCAGCCGGTGCCGGTCCAGCGCCTCGACCTGGATCGCGACGAGGAAGACCGAGCCCGGCGCACTGGCCCACTCGACCTCCACCAGCCGCTCGGGCTTGCGCTGCAGATCCCCGGCGTTGGTGCAGTCGGTGCGGTGCACGCTCACCCCGCCGCCGCGGGTGACGAAGCCCAGGATCGTGTCGCCCGGCACCGGCGTGCAGCACTTCGCGAGCTTGGCCCACACGTCGGTCATCCCGTGCACCACGACGCCGGGATCGCCGGTGGACGAGCGGCGCGGCGTCGGCCGGTTGGTGGGGATCGCCGTCTCGGCGATGTCCTCGACCGCACCCTCGGTGCCGCCGAGCGCGATCATCAGCTTCTCGACGACCGAGGCCGCGGAGATCTGGTTCTCCCCCACCGCCGCGTAGAGGGCGGTGACGTCGGCGTAGCGCAGGTCCTTGGCCAGCGTGCTGAGCGCCTCGCCGCCCATCAGCCGCTGCAGCGGGAGCCCGGCCTTGCGCATGGCGCGCGTGAGCGCCTCCTTGCCGGCCTCCACCGCGTCCTCGCGGCGCTCCTTGGTGAACCACTGCCGGATCTTGGTCCGCGCCCGCGACGAGCCGACGAAGGTGAGCCAGTCCTGCGACGGCCCGGCGTTCGGTGACTTCGAGGTGAAGATCTCGACGACGTCGCCGTTGGAGAGCTTGCTGTCCAGCGAGACGAGCGCGCCGTTCACCCGGGCGCCGATCGTCCGGTAGCCGACCTCGGTGTGCACCGCGAAGGCGAAGTCGACCGGGGTGGACTCGCCGGGCAGGCTGACCACGTCGCCCTTGGGCGTGAAGACGAAGACCTCCTGGGGACCGAGGTCGTAGCGCAGGGTCTCCAGGAACTCGCCGGGCTCCTGCGCCTCGCGCTGCCAGTCCAGCAGCTGGCGCAGCCACAGCATGTCGTCGGGCGAGCCGACCTTGGGCGGCGCGCCGAACTCACCGGCGCTCGGACGCCCGCCGGCGCGGGCGCTCTCCTTGTACTTCCAGTGCGCCGCGATGCCGTAGTCGGCGGTGCGGTGCATGTCGTGGGTGCGGATCTGCAGCTCGACCGGCTTGCCGTGCGGGCCGATCACCGTCGTGTGCAGCGACTGGTACATGTTGAACTTCGGCATCGCCACGAAGTCCTTGAAGCGGCCGGGCAGCGGCTGCCAGTGGGCGTGCATGATCCCGAGCGCGGCGTAGCAGTCGCGCACCGAGTCGACCAGGATCCGGATCCCGACCAGATCCCAGATGTCGGTGAAGTCGCGGCCGCGGACGATCATCTTCTGGTAGATCGAGTAGTAGTGCTTCGGCCGGCCGGTGACGACCGCCTCGATCTTGGCCGCCTTGAGCTGCTCCTGGACCGTCGTGGTGACCTCGGCCAGGTAGGTGTCGCGCGACGGCGCCCGCTCGGCGACCAGGCGCACGATCTCGTCGTAGCGCTTGGGGTACAGCGTCGCGAACGCGAGGTCCTCGAGCTCCCACTTGATCGTGTTCATGCCCAGCCGGTGGGCCAGCGGGGCGAGGATCTCCAGCGTCTCGCGCGCCTTCTTCTCCTGCTTCTCGGGCGGGAGGAAGCGCAGCGTGCGCATGTTGTGCAGCCGGTCCGCGAGCTTGATGACCAGCACCCGTGGGTCGCGGGCCATCGCGACGATCATCTTGCGGATCGTCTCGGCCTGGGCGGCGTCGCCCAGCTTCACCTTGTCGATCTTGGTGACGCCGTCGACGAGGTGGGCCACCTCGGAGCCGAAGTCGGCGGTGATCGAGTCCAGCGTGACGCCGGTGTCCTCGACGGTGTCGTGCAGCAGCGCCGCCACGAGCGTCGTGGTGTCCATGCCGAGGCCGGCGAGGATCGTGGCGACCGCGAGCGGGTGGGTGATGTACGGGTCGCCGCTCTTGCGCTTCTGTGCGGCGTGCGCGGACTCCGCGACGTCGTAGGCCCGCTGCAGCAGGACCAGGTCGGCCTTGGGATGGCTCTGGCGGTGCAGCGCGGCCAGGGGCTCGAGCACCGGGCGGACCACGGTGCTGCGCTGGCCGGCGACGATCCGGCGGGCCAGCCGGTCGCGGACGCGGCGGCGGGGCGTACCCGCGTCGCCGTCCCCGGGCTCCGCCCCGAC
>JBEPZM010000054.1:0-14303 GCA_041640835.1 Blastococcus sp. | reverse complement strand
ACGAGCACGTGCTCCCCGGCCTGCAGGCCGCCGCGCCAGGTGAGCGACATCCAGGCCGCCACGGCGGACAGCCCGAGGGCCGCGAGCGCCGCGTCCGGCACGTCGGCGTCCAGCGGCACCACGTCGTCGGCGGACACGGCGCAGCGCTCGGCCAGGCTGCCGTCGCCCGGGGCCATGCCGGCGCTGGTGGCGAACCAGACGCGGGTGCCGGCCGCCAGCTCCGGCGAGCTCTCCACGACGCCCACGCCCTGCACGCCCGGCACGTAGGGGACGGCGGGCCGGCCGAAGTAGGAGGTGCCCGAGGCGCACAGCAGGTCCAGCGGGACCAGCGGCGCCGCCGTCACGCGGACGACGGTGTCCGCGGGGCCCGGCGTGGGGTCCGGGTGGTCGCCGAGCTCCGGGTGCTCCCCCGGGGTGCGGACGACGGCGGCGCGCATCCGGCGTCCCTCAGGCGTCGTCGCCGGCCGCGGGCAGCGGGGGCGCGATGTAGGGGTCGGGGTCGACCGGGCGGTTGTTGAGGTCCACCGACAGGAAGATGTCGTTGGCGACCGGGTGGCGGAGCTCCTCGGCCAGCTGGCCGATCAGCCCGGCGGTGCGGGCCAGCAGCGCGAAGCCGCGCAGCAGCTCCAGCGGCAGCCCGAGGTCGGCCAGCGCCGCTCCGCAGACGCCGGCGCCGTTGAGCGGCAGCCGCTTGCCCAGCACCTGCTCGTGCACCCGGCCGATGGCGGCGAACAGCGACAGGTGCGGCCCGAAGACGTCCTCCTCGGTGGCGATCTCCATCAGCCGCGGGGTGCGCGGGTCGCCCTGCTTGTGCACGTGGTGGCCGAGCCCTGGGACGAAGCGGCCCAGCGCGCGCTGCGCGGTGACCGTCTCCAGCGCGAGGGCGTCCCAGCCGGCGTCGTCAGTCGGCAAGGGGCCCTGCACGCCGGCGAGGACGTCGTGCAGGAACCGGCCGCAGTCCTCGGTGACGCCGAGGAAGCGCGAGCCCCCGCCGAGCAGCCCGGCCGCCAGCGCGCCCTGGATCGAGTCCGGCGCCCCGAGGTAGGTGAGCCGGGTGACGATCGCCGTCGGGGTGTACCCGTGGTCGGCCAGCGCGGCCAGCACCGCCTCGAAGACCCGCGTCTCCCCCGGGGTGGGACGGCGCTGGGTGGCCAGCCAGAAGGACAGCTCGCCGAAGCCGACCCTGCCCATCACGTCGCGGGCGAGATCGGTGCCGAGCAGGGTGATCGACTCCAGGCTCGAGGCGCCCAGGGCCGTCGGGTACTCCGGACGCTCGGTCACGCGCTCTCCTCCGTGGTGGTCAGCCAGCTCCGGATCTCGGCTCCGTGCTCGTCCAGACCGGGCGGCGGCAGCCGGTAGGTGGCCTCGGTGGCCGAGAAGGTGATCGGGTTGCGGACCGACGGGATCGCGGCCGCCCCGTCGCCCACGCTGACCACGGGGTCCAGGCCGATCTCCTCGGCGAAGGCGACGCCCTGGTCGATGGTGTTGATCGGCCCGCAGGGCACACCCGCGCCGATGATGTCGCGGAACCACTCCATCTTGGTGCGGGTGCGCAGCCGCGCGACCAGCAGCGGCCGCAGGGCGTCCCGGTTGGCGGTGCGGTCCTCGTTGCGGCCGAACCGCGGGTCGTCGGCGAGCTCCGGCACCCCGAGCACCTGGCACAGCTTGCGGAACTGGCCGTCGTTCCCGGCGGTGACGATCAGGTCGCCGTCGGCGCAGGGCAGCGGCTCGTAGGGGAACAGACTCGGGTGGCTGTTGCCCATCCGGAACGGCACCACGCCCCCGGCGACGTAGGCGCTGGTCTGGTTCACCAGCCCCGACAGCGCCGAGGAGAGCAGGTTGACCTCGACGTGCTGGCCGACGCCGGTCTCGTGCCGGAGGTGGACGGCGGAGAGGATGCCGATGGTCGCGTGCAGGCCGGCCATGACGTCGAACAGCGCGACGCCGCCGCGGAAGGGCTCGCCCCCGGGGTCGCCGGTCAGGCTCATGAAGCCCGAGATCGCCTGCACGATGAGGTCGTAGCCGGGCAGCGCGGCGCCACCGGGGCCGCTGCCGAACCCGCTGATCGAGGCGTAGACGACCCCCGGGTTCACCGCGGCGACGGCGTCGTAGTCCAGGCCGAAGCGGGTCAGCCCGCCGGGCTTGAAGTTCTCGACGAACACGTCGGCGCGGCGGGCGAGCTCCCGGGCCACCTCCGCGTCGCCCGTGTCCTTGAGGTCCAGGGCGATCGACCGCTTGTTCCGGTTGGCGCCCAGGTAGTACGTCGCGACGCCCTCGCGCACCGGCGGCTGCCAGGTGCGGGTGTCGTCCCCGCCGGGGCCCTCCACCTTGATCACCTCGGCGCCGAGGTCGGCCAGCAGCATCGTGCTGTACGGCCCGGCCAGGATCCGGGAGAAGTCGGCCACCAGGAGCCCGGAGAGCGGTCCTCGTGCGGCTGGGGCGGGTGTTCCCGCTCCCGTCGTCTCGGCGCTCATCAGCGGTCGGTGCCTCCTCGGAACGGGGTATTTCGGACGGTTGTCCGCCTTCGACGCCAGGAGTCTCGACTGCGATCGAGCGGCCTGTCAACCGGACACCAACCTCCCGTCGTCGGCACGCGGACATCGGTTGACAGGCCGCGCGCGGCGGACCATGGTGACCGGCATCGCACACCATGTCCGCACTACGGACGACCGTCCGTACTGTGCGTCCGACGTCAGGAGGAGACGATGAGCAACCCCGAGCCCACGCCGGAGGCCGGTCGCCCGGTGGTCCTCCGGGGCGGCACCGTCCTGACGATGGACGACGCCGGCACCGTGCTCGCGGACGCCGACGTGCTCGTCGTCGGCGACCGGATCGCCGCCGTCGGGCAGGCCCTGGAGGTGCCCGAGGGCACCCAGGAGATCGACGCCCGCGGCGGCATCGTGATGCCCGGGATGATCGACACCCACCGGCACATGTGGCAGACCGCGATGCGCGGCTACGGCGCCGACTGGACCCTCACCCAGTACTTCGTCTGGTACTACCTCGAGCACGGCCGCACGTTCCGCCCCGAGGACGTCGCCGCCGGCAACCGGCTGGCCGCGCTGGAGGCGCTGGAGGCCGGCGTCACCACCACCGTCGACTGGTCGCACGGGCTGCAGAGCGTCGACCACGCCGAGGCCGCCGTCGAGGCGCTCCGCTCGGTCCCCGGTCGCTTCGTGCTCGCCTACGGCAACATCCAGGCCGGCCCCTGGGAGTGGACCGCCGATCCGGCCGTCCGCGCCTTCCTCGAGCGGCAGCGCGACGCCGCCGACGACATGCTCGGCCTGCAGCTCGCCTTCGACGTCACCGGCGACCCGGCCTTCCCGGAGAAGGCGGCGTTCGAGGTGGCCCGCGAGCTCGGCCTGCCGGTCACCACCCACGCCGGTGTCTGGGGCGCCACCAACGACGACGGCATCCGGCTGATGCACGAGCACGGCTTCATGACCCCGGAGACCGTCTACGTGCACGCCGCCACGCTGACGCCGGACTCCTACCACCGCATCGCGGCCACCGGCGGCTCGATCTCGGTCTCCACCGAGTCCGAGCAGAGCGCCGGGCAGGGCTACCCGCCCACCTGGCAGGTCCGCAAGCACGGCATCCCGGTCTCGCTGTCGATGGACACCAGCGTCTGGTGGAGCGCCGACCTGTTCTCCGCGATGCGCACCACGCTGGGCGCCGACCGCTCCCGCGAGCACTTCGAGGCCCACCTGAAGGGCGAGACCGTCACGCACGTGGCGCTGCGCGCGCGCGACGTCGTCCAGTGGGCGACCCGCGGCGGGGCGGCGGCGCTCGGCCGCGACGACCTCGGCTCGCTGCAGCCGGGGATGAAGGCCGACGTCGTCCTGCTGCGCAACGACGACTCCCCCGTGTCGTTCCCGGTGCTGAACCCGTTCGGCCACGTGGCGTTCCAGGCGCAGCGCGGCGACGTGCACACCGTGCTGGTCGACGGCCGGGTCGTGAAGCACGCCCACACGCTGGTCGGCGTCGACCTGGCCGGGGTGCGCCGCGAGGTCGAGGCCAGCGTCGAGCACCTGCGCTCCACGCTGGGCGACGAGGCCTGGGCCCAGGGCATGAACCCGGACCTGCCCGGCGGCGAGGTGCTGGACAACCCGTACCAGTACACCGACTACAAGTCCGAGGGCACGCACGCCGCGCGCGAGCAGGTCTTCGAGGAGCACCTCGCGACCGACAGCTGACAGAGGACCCCCTGCCCCCCACCACTCGCCAGCTCGCGGCGGGGCCCTGCAGGGGGCCGCACACACGATGAGGAGACTGATGTGGCAGGCCGCGGTACCGGCCCCGACTTCGTCGAGGCGCTCGCCCGGGGGCTCGACGTCCTCACCTGCTTCGACCGCGACTCCCCCACGATGACGCTGTCGGAGGTGGCCGCCGCGGCGGGGCTCGCCCGGCCGACGGCCCGCCGGCTGCTGCTCACCCTGGAGGAGCTCGGCTACGTGCGCGCCACCAGCGGGGCGTTCGCGCTGACGCCCAAGGTGCTCACGCTGGGCATGGCCTACGTGGGCGCGCTCGGGCTGTGGGACATCGCCCGTCCGCACCTGGAGGCGCTGGTGGCCCGCACCGGCGAGTCCTCCTCCATGGCGCAGCTGGACGGCTCCGACATCGTCTACGTCGCCCGGGTGTCGGTGCCGAAGATCATCACGCTGCGGGTCGAGGTCGGCACGCGCTTCCCGGCCGTGCAGACCTCGCAGGGCAAGGTGCTCCTCGCCGCCCTCTCCCCCGACGAGCTCACCGCGACGCTCGCCGAGACCAGCCGCGCCGGGCTGCCGCCGTTCATCGGCCGCAGCCCGGAGCGGCTGCGCGACGAACTAACCGAGGTGCGCGCCCGCGGGTGGGCGCTGGCCGACGAGGAGCTGGCGCCCGGCGTCCGCTCGGTCGCCGTCCCGGTGCGGGACGGGACCGGTGCGGTGCGGGCCGCCATGAACGTGACCGTGCACGCCGCCGAGACCAGCACCGACCGGTTGCTGTCGGAGCACCTCCCGTTGCTGCAGCGCACCGCCGGTGACGTGAGCGCGGAGTGGGCGCTGTGGCAGACCCGGCCGCACGTCGAGCTGCGCCGCGCTGCCGATGGCGGGGCGGCCACCGCCTGAGCCGTGTGCCAGGGTCTCCCCCGTGCTGAACGTGCTCTCCATCCAGTCCCACGTCGCCTACGGGCACGTCGGCAACGCCGCGGCCGTGTTCCCGCTCCAGCGCCTGGGCGTGGAGGTCTGGCCGGTCCACACGGTCCAGTTCTCGAACCACACCGGCTACGGGAAGTGGACCGGTCGGGTGTTCGACGGCCAGGCCGTCGAGGAGATCGTGGACGGCATCGCCGACCGCGGCGTCCTGGGCGGGTGCGACGCCGTCCTCTCCGGCTACCTGGGCTCGGCCGACATCGGGCACGCCGTCGTGCACACAGTCTCCCGCGTGCGGGCGGCCAACCCCGCCGCCGTCTACGCCTGCGACCCGGTGATCGGTGACGTCGGCCGGGGCGTGTTCGTCCGGCCGGGCATCGAGGAGTTCATGCGGGAGGTCGCCGTCCCGGCCGCCGACGTCGTCACGCCGAACCACTACGAGCTCGACCTGCTCGCCGGGACGACGACGCGGTCGCTGACCTCCGTCAAGGACGCCGTCGCCGCGGTGCAGGAGCTCGGGCCGCGCGTGGTGCTGACCACCTCGCTGGACGCCGAGGGGACCCCGGTCGACGCCGTCGACCTGCTGGCGTCGGAGGGCGGGCGGCACTACCGCGTGCGCACCCCGAAGCTCGATGTCACGGTGAACGGCGCCGGCGACGCGATCGCCGCGCTCTTCCTGGCCCACCTGCTCCGCACCGGCTCGGTCGCGGAGGCGCTCGGCGCGGCCGCCGCGTCGGTGTACGGGCTGCTGGCCCGCACCGAGGAGGCCGGCTCGCGGGAGATCCTTGTGGTGGCCGGCCAGGAGGAGATCGTGTCGCCCACGCACGCCTTCCCCGTCGAGGAGGTCTGACCCCTCGGTCAGCTGCGCAGCGCCGTCCCGAGGATCTGCGGAGCGGTGGGCGAGGGCACCCGGCCCGCGGGGAAGCGGAAGCGCTCGACCCGCTCGAGGGTGAAACCGGCGGCGACGATCGCGGCCTCGGTGTCCCGCGCGGCGTGGCAGCCGCCGCCGACCGCCGGCCACACCGTCCGGTCGAGCGCCCGCTGCACCCGCGCGAAGCCGGCACCCTCGGCGCGCACGTGCTCCCAGAAGTGCAGCCGCCCGCCGGGCCGGAGCACCCGCGCGAGCTCGGCCAGCGCGCTGGCCTGGTCCGGGACGCTGCACAGGACGAGCGAGACGACCGCGGCGTCGAAGGTGGCGTCCTCGGCCGGGATGCGGTCGGCCGACCCGTCGACGACGGTCACGGGGACGGGTGCCCGTCCGGCTGCCTCCTCCGCGAGCCCTCGCAGGTGCGGCTCCGGCTCCACCGCCAGGACGCCGTCGACACCGGGCGGGTAGTGCGCGAAGTTGGCGCCGGTGCCCGCGCCGGGCTCGACCACCCGGCCCGCGATGCCGGCGAGCAGCCGTTCGCGGTGCTCGGCGGCGCCGTGCTCCTCGGCCGCTGCGGCGATCCGCACCCACAGCCGGGCGAACCAGGGGTGGTGCACCGCTGCGCCGTCGACCGCGCTCCGGGTCATGGGCCCACGATGGCCCCCGTCCGTCCGCCGCGGCAAGGGCCTGCGGCGCCCGCCGTCCACCGCGCTCGTACGTCTGCGCGCTGCCTCGCCGGGTGCCGAGGCAGCGCTCGTGCGCACCCGGGTGGCCCGGGGCGGCTGGGTACCGCTGATGAGCACGAGGACATCTGACGAACTGGCCGTACGGAGTCGCCCAGAACGCGGCCTCAGGACACGAAAGAACCACATCCCGACGACGACTTCATCACGGAACCCAGGTGGCGCGACTCCCACCCTTAGCCTCGGTCGGTGGATTCGGGCGGGGAACGGAGACGCCGGCGACTCATCCTTACCGCACTTGTCCTGGCGTCGCCCCTGCTGACTACCGGCTGCGGCGTTGCCCCTGCAGGTGTTGCCGGAGTCGGCGTTGATGAGTCGGGCCGCCCCGTCGGCTACTTGCGCGTCTGCCACGACCACATCGACGGCGCAACCTTGTACGACGATGACTCGGATGAACTTGGCATGTGGTCGGCAATCGAGCCGGTATCCGACTTCGCGAGTTGGTCGCTCGCGAACCCCTCCCCGGAGTGGAGAGAAGAGCAGCCGCTCGCCGCGTTGAAGCGGAACACTCGTTACACCCTGTACGGCTGGACAGAAGACAGCTCGTGGTCGGCTGAGGCGGTCGAATTCTCCCTAGCCGATCTCGCCCGACTGGAGCCTGGTCAGATTCTGTACTGGGGCGGTGACCCGGACGGGCCGCGCGGCGGCAATGTCGTGGCTACCCAAGAGCAGTTCAGGGAGGACGCCTGCCGGATCGTCGGCTGATGAAGCGGACGTGTCCCTCAGTGGGCCGCTTGGGGACACCATCCCGCAGGGACACTGACGTTCCCGCGGGAACGCCTCGGAATTGGCCGGATCTACGACCGTCAGGTGCCGTTCTCGAAGTCGGCGACTGCCTTCCTGCGAGCGCGCTCGAGGCGCTGCTCGAAGGCCGCGCGATGCTCCCGGTCGCGCCTGCGCGCCTCTCGCCAGGAGACGGTCAGCGAGATGACCGTCTCCAGGAGAACAACCGCGGACAACCAGTTGCCCACGACGACGGTGGCGACGAGGAGGGCGCCGACCGGCACACCCAGCACGCGGTGATCAGCGCCCGCCGGTGCCAGTTCACGTCCGCCATCTCATGATCATGCGGCAGGGAAGCCGGGTGCGCGTGACCGACGACGCAGCCGGGACCGCCGCAGAGCGCGGATACTGTGCAGTCGTGCCCCCCGTGAGTTCCCCCCTGCCCCGCGCTGCCCGGACGACGCTCCGATGAGCGTGGTCGAGGAGCGGCCGGACGCCGGGCGGGCCGCGAAGGTGGCCGTCGGCGAGGCCGGCCGGCGGCGCACGTTCGCCGTCATCAGCCACCCGGACGCCGGCAAGTCCACGCTCACCGAGGCCCTCGCCCTGCACGCCCGCGTCATCGGCTCGGCCGGCGCGGTGCACGGCAAGGCGGGCCGGCGCGGCACGGTGTCGGACTGGATGGACATCGAGAAGGCCCGCGGCATCTCGATCACCTCGGCCGCGCTGCAGTTCGAGTACCGCGACGCCGTCATCAACCTGCTGGACACCCCCGGGCACGCCGACTTCTCCGAGGACACCTACCGCGTGCTCACCGCGGTCGACGCCGCGGTCATGCTCGTCGACGCCGCCAAGGGCCTCGAGGCGCAGACGATGAAGCTGTTCGCCGTCTGCCGGCACCGCGGGATCCCGGTGCTCACCGTGATCAACAAGTGGGACCGCCCGGGCAAGGACGCCCTGGAGCTGATGGACGAGATCAACGACCGGACCGGCCTGACCCCGACTCCGCTGACCTGGCCGGTCGGCATCGCCGGGGACTTCCGCGGCGTGCTGGACCGCGCCGACGGCACCTACCGCCGGTTCACCCGCACCGCCGGCGGCGCCACCATCGCCCCGGAGGAGACCCTGCCGGCCGACGCCGCGCTGGCCCGCGAGGGCGACGCCTGGCAGCAGGCCGTCGAGGAGGTCGAGCTGCTGGAGGCCAGCGGCCAGGACCACGAGCAGTCGCTGTTCCTCGACGGCGTGACCACGCCGGTGCTGTTCGCCTCGGCGGTCTCCAACTTCGGCGTCGGCGCGCTGCTCGACACCCTCGTCGACCTGGCCCCCGCCCCCACCGGCATGCCCACCGCCGACGGCGCGGTCCGCGAGCTCACCGATCCCTTCAGCGCCTTCGTGTTCAAGGTGCAGGCCGGCATGGACACCGCGCACCGCGACCGGCTGGCCTTCATCCGGATCTGCTCGGGCGTCTTCGAGCGCGGCATGGTCGTGACGCACGCCGGCACGGGCCGCCCGTTCGCGACCAAGTACGCCCAGCACGTGTTCGGCCGGGACCGCGAGAGCATCGACGTCGCCTACCCCGGCGACGTCGTCGGACTGGTCAACGCCAACGCACTCGGCGTCGGCGACACCCTGTACGCCGATCGGCCGGTGCAGTTCCCGCCGCTGACCACCTTCGCGCCCGAGCACTTCGCCGTCTGCCGCGGCCGGGACGCCGCCAAGCACAAGCAGTTCCGCAAGGGCATCGAGCAGCTCGACAGCGAGGGCGTGGTGCAGGTGCTGAAGTCCGACCGCCGGGGCGACGGGGCGCCGGTGCTCGCCGTCGTCGGGCCCATGCAGTTCGAGGTCGCGCAGCACCGGATGGAGCACGAGTTCGGCGCGCCGGTCGACCTGGACCGGCTGCCCTACAGCCTGGCGCTGCGCACCGACGAGGCGTCCGCGCCCGGCATCCTCGCCGCCGCCCGCAACGCCGAGATCCTGCGCCGCGCGGACGGCGAGCTGCTCGCCGTCTTCCCGGACAAGTGGGGCCTGCGCGTGCTGCAGCAGAACAAGCCCGAGCTGCTGCTCGAGCCGCTGGTCGCCGCCCAGCTCTGACCCGCCCGGGACCGACGAGGCCGGTCAGCCGATCTCGGCCGCCCGCAGGATGACCAGGGCCTCGTCGACGGTCGCCGGCTGGACTGGGAGGTGCGGCAGGACGGCGGGCAGCTCCTCGGGCTCCAGCCCGCTGTCGGCCAGGGCCGCCAGCAGCAGCTCCGCCTCGTCCGGGGGCACCGGGACGGTGCAGCCCGACTCCTCCAGCGCGGCGCGGGCGAGGAACAGCGCCCCCGCCAGGCTGTCGTCGGGCACCGGCACCTCCGGCGCCGGAACCGCCGCACGGGTAGCCGCCTCGGCCGCGCGCACCAGGGACAGCGGCAGGCCCTCGGTCTCCACCTCGAGCAGCGGCATCGCCCCGAGGGCGGCGAGCACCAGCTGCTCGGCGTCGATCCGCAGCGGCGCCTCCCACTCCCCCGCCCGCACGACGGCGGCCAGGTCGTCGCCGTCCTCCCCGACGTCGTCGGCCAGCTCCGCCCAGGCCGCCGGCCGGCGCTCGCGGGCGCGCTCGGCGGCGGCGACGCAGGTGGCGTGCACGAACGGGACGAGCACCTCGTCGTCGAACCGCTCCGCGTGCACGCCGCCGTCGGGGGCCAGGGCGTTCAGTGCGTCCTGGAAGCTGCCGGGCACCGCGTCGGCCAGCTCGAACCGGCCGTCGTCGTCACTGCCCAGCGGCAGCCCGCCGGCGGCCCGCTCCCCGAGCGTCGGCCCACTGGGGTGCGGCAGCCCCGCCCGGCGGCGCAGGTGCGGCCGGTCGGACAGCCCCACCGCCCACGCGCAGCTCTCGGCGATCAGCGCGGGGGTCCGCTCCCGCAGCACCTCGCGGGCGAGCAGGCCCATCCAGTCGACGTCGAACACGCGCTCCAGTGTCCCAGCGCGCGACGGTCAGGGGGTCGGCTCGGTGAGGGGCAGCAGCACCTGGAACCGCGTGTCGCCGGGTTCGGAGACCACCCGCAAGTCGCCGCCGTGCCGCTTGACCACCACCCGCCAGGAGACGTCGAGCCCCAGCCCGGTCCCCTGCCCGACCGGCTTGGTGGTGAAGAACGGCTCGAAGACCCGGGACCGCAGCTCGGCCGGGATGCCGGGACCGGTGTCGCAGACCTCGACCAACGCGCAGTCGCCGTCGCGGGAGGTGCGCAGCGTGAGCGTGCCCTCGCCCGCCATGGCCTCGAGAGCGTTGGCGATGAGGTTGGTCCACACCTGGTTGAGCTCGCCGGCATAGGCGGGCACCTTGGGCAGCCCGCGGTCGTACTCCTTGACCACAGTGACGCCGGGCTTGATCTTGCCGCCGAGCATCACGAGCGTGGCGTCGAGCCCGTCGTGCAGGTCGGTCGGCTGGTGCGGCGTCCGGTCCATCTGCGAGTACTGCTTGGCCGCGTCGACCAGGTTCGAGATCCGCTGCGTGCTGTCGGTGATCTCCAGCAGCAGCGTCTCGGTCTCGACCGTGTAGGCCAGCCAGCGCAGCGCCGCCTCGACCGAGGTCTCCGCCACCGCCCCGGGCACGCGGTCGAGGTCCTCGGGCCCGAGCCCGGCCGCGACGAACACGGTCGCCAGCTCCCACGGCTGCGGGATCCCGTGGTCCTCCAGCCAGCCGCCGAGCGCGTCCTCGCGGTCGGAGCGCTCGAGCGCGGGCAGGTCGCGCGCCCCGGGGATGCGGGCGACGAACTCCTCCTGCAGCCCGGTGAGCGCGCGCAGCATGCCGCCGTCGAACTGCCCGCCGGCGAGCATCGCCAGCTTGTGCCGCATCCCGGCGAAGCGGTCCCGCAGGGCGTCGGTGGCGCGGGCCGCCGCGGCCGCCGGGTTGTTCAGCTCGTGGGTGAGGCCGGCGGTCAGCTTGCCCATGGCGAGCAGCCGTTCGCGCTGGCCGACCAGCTCGGCCGAGTTCCGCTGCCCGATGAACAGGCCCTCGAGCAGGTGCACCGCCATCGGGTACCACTGCCGGAACACCGCGGCGAACGGCGCGGCCGGCAGCGCCAGGAACCGGCAGTCGGTGACCGCGCGGACCGACGCCGGGTACCGCTGCTCGAGCCGGTCGCCGAAGTAGAACTGGACGGCGCCGGAGTAGACGCCGCGGTGCGAGGTCCGCACCGTCTCGACCTCGCTGCCGCCGACCAGCCGCACCATCGTCATCGTGCCGTCGAGCAGGACGAAGAAGCACTCCGCCGGCTCGCCCTCGACCGAGACGTCGGCGCCGGCCGGGAAGTCGACGACGTCGCCGTTGGCAGCCACCCAGGCCAGCTGCTCGGGATCCAGGTCGGCGAAGAGGAACAGCTCGCGCAGTTCGTCGGCCGACAGCCGCTGAGGGGTCGTCGTCATCGCTCCCCCAGGTACCGGTGCACGAGCGTGACCGCCATGGCGCCCTCGCCGACGGCCGACGCCACCCGCTTGACCGACTCCGCGCGCACGTCGCCGGCGACGAACACGCCGGGCACGCTGGACTCGAGGAAGTACGGATCGCGGTCCGGCGCCCACCCCTGCGGCCGGCGGCCGTCCTCCAGCAGGCCCGGGCCGGTCGGGATGAACCCGCGGTCGTCGCGGACCAGGACGCCGTCCAGCCAGTGCGTGCGCGGCTCGCCGCCGATGAACACGAACAGGTGGCCGACGTCGACGGTGGTCCGCTCGCCGGTGGTGGCGTCGTGGAGCGTGACCGCGTCGAGGTGCTCGGTGCCGTGGGTCTCGGCGACCGTCGTGCAGGTGTGCACCTGCACGTTGTCGATCTCGGCGAGCTGCTCGACGAGGTACTGCGACATCGACGCCTCCAGCGAGGGGCCGCGGCAGAGCAGGTGCACCGTGCTGGCGTACCGGGCGAAGAACACCGCCGCCTGCCCCGCGGAGTTGGCGCCGCCGACGATCACCACCTTCTCGCCGGCGCACGCGGCCGCCTCGGTCATCGCCGAGCCGTAGTAGATCCCGCGGCCGGTCAGGTCGTCGGCGCCCGGTACGCCCAGGCTCCGGTAGGACACCCCGGTGGCCAGGACGACGGCGTGCGCGCCGATCGAGCTCCCGTCGTCGAACCGCAGCACCCGCTTGGAGCCGTGCACCTCCAGCGCCACGCAGTCCCGGGTGAGCAGCAGCTCCACGCCGAACCTGCGCGCCTGGCGCCGGGCCCGGTCGGCGAGCTGACCGCCGGAGATCCCGTTCGGAAAGCCGAGGTAGTTCTCGATCCGGCTGCTCTGGCCGGCCTGCCCGCCGGTGGCCTCGCGCTCGACGAGGACCGTGCGCAGCCCCTCCGACGCCCCGTACACGGCAGCGCCCAGCCCGGCCGGGCCACCACCGACCACGACGAGGTCGTAGAACTCCGACTCGGCCGCGACGCTCAGGCCCACGACGGCGGCCAGCTCGCTCTCCGCCGGCGCCCTGAGCACGGTGCCGTCGGCGGTGACGATGACGGGGACGTCGTCCGCGGTGGCGCCGGCGGCCTCCAGCAGGCGCTGCCCCTCGGGCTCGTCGACGCTGTACCAGCGGTACGGGACGGCGTTGCGGGCGAGCAGGTCGCGGGCCCGGAACGACGGCGCCGACCAGCGGTGGCCCACGAGCTTCACGCCGTCCACGGCCGGCTCGGGGCTCTCCCGCCAGGCCTCGATCATCTGGTCGACGACCGGGTAGAGCTTCTCCTCCGGCGGGTTCCACGGCTTGAGCAGGTAGGCGTCGACGTCGACGACGTTGATCGCCTGGATCGCGGCGTCGGTGTCGGCGTAGGCGGTGAGCAGCGCGCGGCGGGCCCGCGGGAACAGGTCCATCGCCTTCTCGAGGAACTCGATGCCGTTCATGTCCGGCATGCGGTAGTCGGCCAGCAGCACGACCACCGTGTCCCCGCGCAGCTTCAGCTCGCGCAGCGCGTCGAGCGCCTCGAGGCCCGACGACGCCCGCAGCACGCGGTACTCCTCGCCGTAGCGGCGGCGGAGGTCGCGCGCGACGGCGCGGGACACCCCCGGGTCGTCGTCCACGCTGAGGAGGACCGGTCTGCCCATGCGCGGTTCCCTCCGCCGAACGAGGTTCCGACGCTAACCCGCGAACGACCGGCGGCGCACCCCTCTAGAGGTCGCGGTCGCGGACGACGTGCACCGCCGCCTCCTCCGCCGACGCCGCGGCCCCGTCGACGCCCTCGTCGCGGGCCCACAGCTGCTCGTCGGTGTCGGCGTCCCCGCCGTCGTCCGCGGCGACCAGCCGACCCGCCCGCACGTCGCCCACCTCGTCGTCGATCAGTTCGCCGTCGGTGTCGGAGCTGTCGCCGAGGCCGTCGCCCTCGTCCGGGACGCCGTCGGGCAGCTCCCGGGCCAGCCGCCCGTCGAGGTTCTCGCCGGCGGACTCCTCCGCCTCCGTCGTCCCCCAGTCCTCCACGCCCCAGGAGCGCTCGGGCGGCGACCACCCGGTGTCCAGGACGTCGCGGACGCCGGGCCGGTCGTCCAGGGTGTCCTCCGCCTCGAGCAGCCCGGAGGCTTCCTCGGGGTCGGTGCCGTCCGTACCGTAGATGCCTGGTTCCACCACGAGCGTCGCCTCCAGCTGGGAGTTGAACGGATGACCGATCCGGCGATCGATCCCACGGTGCCGCCGTCGGGCACCGGGTGCGTCGAGTGCGATGCCGGCGGCGGGTGGTGGTTCCACCTGCGCCGCTGCGCAGCGTGTGGGCACGTCGGCTGCTGCGACTCCTCGCCCGGGCAGCACGCCCGGGCGCACGCCGGCGCGACGGGCCACCCGGTGGTGCGCAGCTTCGAGCCGGGCGAGGACTGGTTCTGGAGCTTCGCCGCCAAC
>JBEPZM010000053.1:0-14329 GCA_041640835.1 Blastococcus sp. | reverse complement strand
GGGCATGGTGGCCTTCAGGGACAGCTCGTCGGCGCGGCCGGCGTAGACGCCGCCCAGCAGCGGCTCGACCAGCCGGTCGACGACCTCGTCGCCCAGCCGCTCGCGCAGCAGCGCGCCGACGGCGACGTCGCCGTCCAGCCGGACGGGGGGCAGGTCGGCCTCGGCGCGCACCCGCGCCACGCCGTCGTCGGACAGGAAGCCCTCGAGGCCGTCGGCCGACGCGGGAACCCCGAGGACGGTGCCCGCCGGCAGCGGGAACCGGCCGTGCGGCAGCACCACCGAGGCCTGCGTGGTCGCCGGCGCGACGAGCCGGTCGCCGAGACCCAGCGCCTCCACCAGCGCGACCGCCTCCGGCACGCGGGCCAGCATCGCCTCGGGGCCGGTGTCGTACCAGTGCCCGGCCAGCTCGACGCGGTGCAGCTTGCCGCCGATCCGGTCACCCGCCTCGAGGACCACGATCTCGTCGTCCGGCCGGCGGCGGCGCCACTCGAAGGCGGCGGCCAGGCCGGTGATGCCGGCGCCGACGACGACCAGGCGGGTCATGAGCTCGTGAGCTCGTGCACCAGCTCGGTCACGTGCGTGAGCACACCCGGATCGGTGTCGGGCAGCACGCCGTGGCCGAGGTTGAAGATGTGCCCGCGGGCGGCCTTGCCCTGCTCGACCACCCGGCGCACCTCGCGGTCCACGGTGGCGCGGTCGGCCAGCAGGACGGCGGGGTCGAGGTTGCCCTGGAGGGAACGCTGCGGCCCGACCCGGCGGGCCGCCTCGTCCAGCGGGATCCGCCAGTCGACGCCGACGACGTCGGCACCGGCGTCACCGATCAGCGGCAGCAGCTCGCCGGTGCCCACGCCGAAGTGGATCCGCGGGACGTCGCGGTCGCCGAGGCCGTCGAAGACCGACCGGGAGAAGGGCAGCACCCGCTCGGCGTAGTCGACCGCCGAGAGGACGCCGGCCCACGAGTCGAACAGCTGCACCGCGACAGCGCCGGCGTCGACCTGGGCGCGCAGGAAGATCGCCGCCGAGACCGCCAGCTTGTCCAGCAGCCGCCCCCACGCCTCCGGCTCCGCGTACATGAAGGCCTTCGTGCGGGCGTGCTCCTTGGAGGGGCCGCCCTCGATGAGGTACGTGGCGAGGGTGAACGGCGCCCCGGCGAACCCGATCAGCGGGGTCGGGCCGAGCTCGGCCACCAGCTGGCGCACCGCCGTCTCCAGGAAGCCCAGCGACTCCGGCTCCAGGGGCGGCAGCGCGTCGACGTCGGCGACCGAGCGGACCGGGTTCGCGATGACCGGGCCGATGCCCGGCTTGATCTCGACGTCCATCCCGGCCACCACCAGCGGCAGCACGATGTCGGAGAACAGGATGGCCGCGTCGACGCCGTGCCGGCGGACCGGCTGCAGGGTGATCTCGGTGACCATGTCCGGGTCCTGGCAGGCGTCGAGCATCACCGTGCCGGCGCGCAGGCTGCGGTACTCCGGCAGCGACCGGCCCGCCTGACGCATGAACCAGACCGGGGTGCGGTCGACCGGCAGCCCTCGGGCGGCGCGGACGAGGGCGGAGTCGGCCGGTGACGTCGACGGGACCGGTGCGGGTGCGGAGCTCACGACCGCCGATCCTCCCAGACGGGCCCCGGCCGCGTTCCCGGAGCGTCGCACGGGAGTCGGGCACCGTTGCGGCGCGTCGGGCGCGCTGTGCTACCCGGCGACCTACCCTGCGGACGTGGAGCCGCACATCCTGGCGAACGCCGGGAACAGAGGCAAGGACGCGCGCGGGGACGTCCCCGCCGCGTTCCAGGCCGCCCTGGATGCCCTGGCGGGAGTGCGCGCCCGGCCGGAGATCGTCCTGGAGCAGATCCCGGCTCCCCAGCGGCTGGCCCCCTTCGCGCACGCCCTCGGCGCATCGGTGAGCGAGCGGGACGGCGACGAGGACGTCGAGATCGCCAGCGCGCGCTTCATCGTGCTGTACGACCCCGAGGGCCACGAGACCTGGCACGGCACCACGCGCTGCGTCGGCTACCTCTCCGCCGAGACCGACGAGGAGCTCGTCGACGACACGATGTTCTCCGAGGTGGCGTGGAGCTGGCTCACCGACGCCCTGACCGAGTCCGGCGCCGCGCACGCCACCGTCGGCGGCACGGTCACCCGCACCGCGTCCACGCGCTTCGGCGAGCTGGCCTCGCCCGAGCACTCGGTGGACGTCGAGATGCGTGCCTCGTGGACCGCCGGGGACAACGCCCTGGACAAGCACCTGCTCGCCTGGCTCCAGGTGCTGGCCAACGCGGCCGGCCTGCCGCCGCCCGGGGTCCACCTGCTGGGGCCGGGTGGAGAGAGTCGCTGACCGGCCCGCCGGCGAGACTCTCTAACATCGGTACCGGCACGCGGGCGTCCGCCCCGTGCCCGACCGACGAGCACCGGCGAGAAGGTGGACGGCAACTGAGCACCGAGCCCACTCCCCGGCCGGCGACGGACGACGCCGCGGTGGAGTCCACCGCCGTTCCGCTGCTCGCCCCCCGCGACGGCCTGCCCCCGGTGATCGAGAACTCCACCCAGCTGGTCGAGTACGCCCAGGCGCTGCGCGAGGGCGCCGGGCCGGTCGCCGTCGACGCCGAGCGGGCCTCCGGCTACCGCTACGGCCAGCGCGCCTACCTGGTGCAGCTCCGCCGCAACGGCTCGGGCACCGGCCTGGTCGACCCCGTGCCGCTGCCCGACCTCTCCGTCCTCCAGGACGCGATCGGCGACGCCGAATGGGTGCTGCACGCCGCCAACCAGGACCTGCCCTGCCTCGCCGAGATCGGCCTGGCCCCCCGCCGGCTGTTCGACACCGAGCTCGCCGCCCGCCTCGCCGGCCTGCCGCGCGTCGGCCTCGGCGCCGTGGTCGAGTCGTTGCTCGGGTTCTCGCTGCAGAAGGGCCACTCCGCCGCCGACTGGAGCACCCGGCCGCTGCCCGAGGAGTGGCTGGTCTACGCCGCCCTCGACGTCGAGGTGCTGGTCGACCTGCGCGACGCCCTGGCCGCGATCCTCGAGGAGCAGGGCAAGACCGAGTGGGCCCGCCAGGAGTTCGAGGCGATCCTCGCCGCCGGCCCTCCGGCGGCGAAGGTGGACCCGTGGCGGCGCACCTCGGGCGTGCACGGGCTGCGCAGCCGCCGTCAGCTGGGCATGCTGCGCGCGATCTGGGAGGCCCGCGACGAGCTGGCCCGCCGTCGTGACATCGCGCCCGGCCGGGTGCTGCCCGACTCGGCGATGGTCTCCGCGGTGCAGGCCGATCCGAAGAACGAGGGCGCCCTGCTGGAGCTGCCGGTGTTCCGCGGTCGCGCCAACCGGCGGCTGGTGGCGCACTGGTTCGAGGCGCTGGCCCGCGGCAAGGCGCTGCCCGAGGAGGAGCTCCCGCCGCACAGCCGGACCGGTGACGGCCCTCCCCCCGTGAACCGGTGGGCCGACCGCGACCCCGCGGCGGCGAAGCGGCTGCAGGCGGCTCGCGCCGGGCTGGCGGAGGTGTCGGAGAAGCACTCCGTGCCGGTGGAGAACGTGATCTCCCCCGACCTCGTGCGCCGGCTCATGTGGCACCCGCCCGAGCCCCGCGAGCGCGACGTCGTCGTCGAGGTGCTGCGGGCCGGCGGCGCGCGGGAGTGGCAGATCGGTCTCACCGCCGACCTGCTCACCGACGCGGCCGCCCACGCCTGACCCCTACCCGACCAGGGCCTGGGGGCGCGACCCTCGCCGTAGGGCAGCGACCCGCGCGGTCGACGGCGAGGGTGGCTGCGATCCGGCGCGGGTCAGCCCGCCCGCCGCGCACGACCCTCGTCAGTGACCTGTCGCCACCGCCCGGCGTCGCGCGAGCGCGTCGACGCTGGCCGCCAGCAGCAGCACCCCGCCGGTGATGATGAAGTTCAGGTACGCCTCGGTGCCGAGCAGGCCCAGCCCGTTGGCGATGATCGCCACCACCAGGCCTCCGAGAACCGCGTCCCGCACGCGTCCCCGGCCACCGAAGAGGCTGGTGCCACCGATGACCGCCGCGCCGACCGCGTACAGCAGCGTGTTGCCACCACCGGAGCCGGGAGCGACGGAGCCCAACCGGGCCGCCGCGACGATGCCGCTGATGGCCGCGAGGGTGGATCCGATGACGAAGACGGACACCTTGATCTTCGTGACGCTGATCCCGGCTCGTCGGGCCGCCTCGGCGTTGCCACCGACTGCGTAGACGTGCCGACCGTAGCCGGTCCGGCTCAGCAGGAAGGTGAGCGCCAGGAGGAGGAGGACGATCAGCGGGATCGCGTAGGGGATGCCGGCGAGCACGACACCGGGTGCCGGGGCGCGGTCGACGCTCATCACCGCCGTGACGAGGACGACGACGCCGGCAATCACACCGACGCGGATCAGCACCACGGCGAGCGGCTGGTGCGCCAGCCCCTTGCTCCGCTGGGTGCGCCACCGGTTCAGCTGCAGAACCGCGTAGAGGGCGATCACCACGACTGCCAGGACCCACCCGAGGACGACCGGCAGGTTCTTGTCGCTGAGCGCCGAGATGGTCTCGTCGCGGACCGGCACGGTGCCGCCCTCGCCGATCAGCCGCAGCGTGAAGCCCTGCCAGCCGAGGAAGAGCGCCAGCGTGACCACGAACGACGGGATGCCCACCAGCCCCACGAGGCTGCCGGTGAACAGGCCGATGAGGACGCCGGTGACGATCGCCCCCGCCACGGCGACGTACCACGGTGACCCGACGTCGGCGAGCAACTTCGCCATCACGGCTGCGCACACACCGCTGACGACGCCTGCCGAGAGGTCGATCTCCCCGAGCAGCAGGACGAAGACCAGGCCCATCGCCAGGATGATGATCGGCGCGGCCTGGTCGGCCAGGTTGGCCATGTTGCGCGGGGTCAGGAAGGTCTCGGGCCGCAGGACGAAGAAGAGCAGACCCAGCACCACGATGCCGAGGACGGCGGGGAGTGCCCCGAGGTCACCGCCCCGCACCCGGTCGACGTAGGCCCGGGCACTCGCGCCGAGCGAGTCGGCCGAGCGGTCGTCCTCGAAGCCGGACGGCGCGCCGCCCGGCTCCTGCTCGCTCGCGGCCGGGGCGACCGTGTGGCTGGACATGACTCAGACCTCCACGGCAGCGACGTCGGCGGGCGCGATCCCGACGCTGCCCGACCGCCCGGCCGTGATGAGCTCGATGACCTGGCCGCGGTTGACCCCGGAGATGGGGATGTCCGCCGCCATGCGACCGAGGTAGAGCGCGGCGACCCGGTCGGCCACCTCGAAGACGTCGACCATGTTGTGGGAGATGAAGACGACCGCGTGGCCGGTGTCGGCGAGCCGGCGGACGAGGTCGAGCACCTGCCGGGTCTGGGCCACACCCAGGGCGGCCGTCGGCTCGTCGAGGACGACCAGCTTGGACTCCCAGAGCACCGCCTTGGCGATCGCGACGGTCTGCCGCTGACCGCCGGACAGGCTGGCGACGAGCTGGCGCACGGACCGCAGCGTCCGGACCGACAGCTTGCTGAGCGTGTCCCGGGCCGCCTGCTCCATCGACACCTCGTCGAGCACGAACCCGTTCTTGCGCTCGCGGCCGAGGAACATGTTCTGCACGACGTCGAGGTTGTCGGCCAGCGCGAGATCCTGGTAGACGATCTCGATGCCGAGCGCGGCGGCCTCGCGGGGCCCGGAGATCGAGACCGGCCGGCCTTCGAAGAGGACCTCTCCGGCGTCGATGCCGTGGATGCCGGCGATCGACTTGATCAGCGTGCTCTTACCTGCTCCGTTGTCCCCCACCAGCGCCGTCACCTGGCCGGGGTAGACCTTCATGCTGACGCCGTGCAGGACCTGGACGACGCCGAAGCTCTTGTCGACGCCGCGGAGTTCCAGGGTGGGGGTGCCGTCCTCGGGACGGCCGGTCGGTTCGGACACGCCGGGCCTCTCGGTCACGCTGGTCACTGATGCGGCCGGACCGCCGGGGCGCTCGTGAGCGGCGCCCCGGCGTCCGTCGACCCTGTTACTCGATCCCGAGTTCTCCACAGGCGGTGGCGAACTCGCCGGTGCACAGCTCGTCGGCCGTCACGAAGTCGTCGTCCACGACCTCCTTGACGTTGTCCCGGAAGATCGAGATCGGCGTCAGCAGGACCGAGGGGACGTCACGGTCGCCCTCGGGGTCCTCGACGGTGGCCGTGGTCTCGGCGTCCTCGCCGTTGATCAGTGCGACGGCCAGCTCGGCGAGCGCATTGGCCTCCTCACGGATCGGCTTGTAGACAGTCATGCACTGGTCGCCGGCGAGGATGTTCTGCAGGCCCTCGGCGGTGGCGTCCTGACCGGTCACGTTGTTCGCCCCGGCGGCGTTGTTGCGCCCCAGGATCTGGATCACCGAGTTGGCCAGGCCGTCGTTGGCGGCCAGGACGCCCTGGATGTTGCCGCCGTTCTGGGTGTACATCTGCTCGAAGATCGTCGCGGCCTCCTGGTTGTCCCAGTCGGGCACGGCCTGCTCCGCCACCTGCGTGTACTGCGTCATCGCGTCGAGCACCTCGTGGGCGCCGCCCGAGAAGAGCGTGGCGTTGTTGTCGTCCGGTGAACCGTTGAGGAAGGCGATGTTGCCCTGCGCCACGCCCTTCTCCTCCAGGCACTGCGCCAGCCCCTGCCCCTGCAGGCGGCCGACCTCCTCGTTGTCGAAGGAGACGTAGTACGCCGCCGATCCGCCGAGGGTGAGCCGGTCGTAGTCGATCGTCTGCACGCCCTCGGCCTCCGCCGTCTCCTGGATCTCCGCGCCGGAGGCCGAGTCCAGGTTCACGATCGCCAGGACGGTGGCGCCCTCGGTGATCATCTGTTCGGCGATGGTGGCCTGCCGCTGGGCGTCGCCCTCGGCGTTCTGGATGTCGTACTCGACGCCGGCCTCCTCGAAGGCCTCCTCGAGGTACGGACGGTCGAAGTTCTCCCAGCGGACCGAGGACTCGGTGTCGGGGAGGATGACGCCGATCTTGCCTTCCGCCTCGCCGCCACCACCGCCGCCGCCGTCGCCGCCGTCGTCGTCGCTGCCACATGCAGCCAAGCCGAAGACGAGGGCGGCCGCGATTGCCGTCGTCAGGGTGCTCCGTCGCGCCATGAGAGGGGACCCGCCTTTAGTTGGGGTTGCCGACAAATTCCCGCGGCGCACATCTTGCGACTCCCGGAGTGTGACCGCAAGCACACTCGTTGCGGGTTTGCACGACCGTGACCTCCCGGACCGTCGACCCTCCCCGGTGCGCGGTGGGGATGGACGCCCTGCAGTGAGGGAGGCCGGGCCTCCGGACCCACCCCGCAGGGGGACGCCCTCCGCGCCGCGCGGTTACCGGCGGGTAACTTAGGGGTCGCCGCGCGCCGCCGGGCGCCGGCATCGACACCGGAGGTTCCATGACCCGCTCGCTGCGTGAGGTCGTCTTCGTCGACGGCGTTCGCACCCCGTTCGGCAAGGCCGGCCCCAAGGGCATCTACGCCGAGACCCGCGCCGACGACCTCGTCGTCCGCGTGATCCGCGAGCTGCTGCGCCGCAACCCCGCCCTGCCCGCCGACCGCGTCGACGAGGTGGCCATCGCCGCCACCACGCAGATCGGCGACCAGGGCCTGACCCTCGGCCGGACGGCCGCACTGCTGGCCGGGCTCCCGACGTCCGTCCCCGGCTACTCGATCGACCGCATGTGCGCCGGCGCGATGACCGCCGTGACCACCACCGCCAGCGGCATCGCCTTCGGCGCCTACGACGTCGCCATCGCCGGCGGCGTCGAGCACATGGGCCGCCACCCCATGGGCGAGGGCGTCGACCCGAACCCGCGGATCATGAGCGAGAAGATCGTCGACCCGTCGGCCCTGGTCATGGGCTCGACCGCGGAGAACCTGCACGACCGCTTCCCGCACCTGACCAAGGAGCGCGCCGACGCCTTCGCGCTGGCCAGCCAGCAGAAGTACGCCGCGGCCGTCGCCGCCGGCAAGATCGGCCCGGAGCTGGTCCCCGTGGCCACCCGCTCGGCCGAGCACGGCTGGGGCATGGCGACCGTCGACGAGCCGCCGCGGCCCGGGACGACGCTGGAGCAGCTCGGCACGCTGAAGACGCCGTTCCGGCCGCACGGGCACGTCACCGCCGGCAACGCCGCCGGGCTCAACGACGGCGCCACCGGCTGCCTGCTGGCCGCCGAGGACGTCGCCGAGGAGCTCGGCCTGAACGTCGGCATGCGGCTGGTCGGCTACGGCTACGTGGGCGTCGAGCCCGAGGTCATGGGCGTCGGCCCGGTGCCCTCCACCGAGCGCGCCCTGGCCCGCACCGGCCTCACCATCGAGGACATCGGGCTGTTCGAGCTCAACGAGGCCTTCGCCGTCCAGGTGCTGGCCTTCCTCGACCACTTCGGCATCGCCGACGACGACGCGCGCGTCAACCCGTGGGGCGGCGCCATCGCCGTCGGCCACCCGCTGGCCTCCTCGGGCGTCCGCCTGATGACCCAGCTGTCCCGCCAGTTCGCCGAGCGCCCCGACGTCCGCTACGGCCTCACCGCCATGTGCGTGGGCCTCGGCATGGGCGCCACCGTGATCTGGGAGAACCCGAACTGGGAAGGTGCGGCCAAGTGACCAGCGCAGTCTTCGACGACGAGGTCGTCACCCGGGCCCTCGTCCGCTACCTGCCCTACCCGGGCCTGGCCGGCGAGATCGCCCTCATCACCCTGGACAACGGGCACGACCACACCCGCCCGTCCACCTTCGGCCCCGGCGGGCTGGCGTCGCTGGACGCCGCGCTCGACGAGATCGCGGCGCACTCCCCCGCCCCCGCGGCCATCGCCGTCACGGGCAAGCCGTTCATCTTCGCCGTGGGCGCCGACCTCTCCGGCGTCCCGTCGATCACCGACGCCGCCCAGGCGCGGGAGATCGCCGAGACCGGGCACCGGGTGTTCCGCCGGCTCAAGGACTCGTCGATCCCGACGTTCGCCCTCGTCAACGGGGCGGCGCTCGGCGGTGGCCTGGAGCTGGCGCTGCACTGCCACCACCGGACGATCAGCGGCGGCGCCGTCGTCGCCTTCCCCGAGGTCTTCCTCGGGCTGGTCCCCGGCTGGGGCGGCACGCAGCTGCTGCCGAACCTGATCGGCATCGAGCCGGCCGTCTCGGTCGTGGTCGAGAACGCCCTGGCCCAGAACAAGGTGACGCCGGGGCCGAAGGCCGCGCAGCTCGGCATCGCCGACGCGCTGTTCGAGCCGGCCGACTTCCTGGAGCGCTCGCTCGAGTGGGCCGTGGGCGTGCTCTCCGGCTCGGTCGCCGTGGAGCGGCCGGAGATCGACCGGTCGGGCTGGGACGCCGCGATCGAGCGCGCCCGCGCCGTGGTCGCCGGCCGCACCCGCAACGCCTCCCCGGGCGCCGTGCGGGCCGTCGAGCTCCTGGACCTGGCGCGCAAGGGCGTCGAGGGCGAGGCGTTCACCGCCGGCACCGCCGCCGAGGACGACGCCCTCACCGAGCTGCTCATGAGCGACCCGCTGCGGGCCTCGCTCTACAGCTTCGACCTGGTGAACAAGCGGGCCAAGCGCCCCGCGGGTGCGCCGGACCGGAAGCTGGCGCGGAAGGTCACCAAGGTCGGCGTCGTGGGTGCCGGGCTCATGGCCTCCCAGCTGGCGATGCTCTTCGTCCGCCAGCTCACGGTGCCGGTCGTGCTGACCGACATCGACCAGGCCCGCGTCGACAAGGGGGTGGCCTACGTGCACGGCGAGCTGGACAAGCTGGCCGCCCGCGGCCGGCTGAACCAGGACAAGCTCAACCAGCTCAAGGGCCTGGTCACCGGTTCGCTGTCCAAGGACGTCTTCGCCGACGCCGACCTCGTCATCGAGGCCGTGTTCGAGGAGATGTCGGTGAAGCAGCAGGTGTTCGCCGAGGTCGAGGCGATCGTCTCGACCGAGTGCGTGCTGGCGACCAACACCTCCGCCCTGTCGGTCACCGAGATGGCCTCGAAGCTGGAGCACCCGGAGCGGGTCGTCGGCCTGCACTTCTTCAACCCGGTCGCCGTCCTCCCGCTGCTGGAGGTCGTGCGCGCCGAGCAGACCGACGACGCCACGCTGGCCACCGCCTTCGCCGTCGGCAAGCAGCTGAAGAAGTCGTGCGTGCTGGTCGCGGACGCCCCGGCGTTTGTGGTCAACCGGCTGCTCACCCGCTTCCTCGGCGAGATCACCTCGGCCGTCGAGCAGGGCACCCCGGTGGGCGTGGCCGAGAAGGCGCTGGACCCGCTGGGCCTGCCGATGACGCCGTTCGAGCTGCTCTCGCTCGTCGGTCCGGCGGTGGCGCTGCACGTGGCCGAGCGCATGCACGAGGCGTTCCCCGACCGGTTCGCCGTCGGTGAGGGCCTGCGCAAGGTCGTCGAGCTGGGCAAGGCGAGCGTGCTCTCCGCGCCCGGCGTGATCGACCCGGAGCTCGCGGACGCCTTCGCAGGCGACGACCCGCTCACCGAGGAGCAGGTGCGCGCCCGCGCGCTGGAGGCCCTCGCGCAGGAGATCTGGCTGATGCTGGACGAGGGCGTCGTGCAGGCGGTCCAGGACATCGACCTGGCGATGATCCTGGGCGCCGGCTGGCCGTTCTGGCTCGGCGGCATCTCCGCCTACCTGGACCGGTCCGGCGTCTCGGAGCAGGTCACCGGCGCACGGTTCCTCCCGAAGGGCGTGGCCTCGCTGCCTGCCTGATCGCGTTCTGCACGAACGGCCCCGCACCTCGCCCGGAGGTGCGGGGCCGTTCGTCGTCCCGGGCCGGCAGCGGGTGTCCGACGTCGCGGTGTCGCGGTGTCGCAGCGAGGGTGGTCAGCCCGCCGGTCGCGCCGGCGAAGGGCTCACGCCTGGGCGCCGTCCACCCGCTCAGCGACCTGCTGCTCGCGCCGGTCGCCGAGGGTCGCACTCCACTCGGTGATCCGGCGGGCGACGTCCTGCTCGGTGAGGCCGACGTCGGCCAGCACCTGGCCGCGGCTGCCGTGGTCGAAGAACTGCTGGGGCAGACCGAGCGCGCGCACCGGCACGTCGATCTCGCGGTCCTGCAGCGCCTGGGTCAGCGTCGTGCCCACTCCCCCGGCGCGGCCGCCGTCCTCGACGGTGACCACGAGCCGGTGGCCGGACGCCAACGACACCAGCTCGTCCGAGACCGGCAGCACCCAGCGCGGGTCGACGACGGTGACCCCGATGCCGTGGTCGGCGGCGCGCTCGGCGGCGGCCAGGCACAGGGGAACCATCGAGCCGACGGCGACGACCAGCACGTCGTCGCCGTCCCCCCGGCGCAGCACGTCGACCGGGCCGCGGCGCTCCAGCGCGGGCAGGTCAGGCGGCAGGACGCCCTTGGGAAAGCGGACGACCGACGGCCCGTCGGAGATCGCGACGGCCTCACGGAGCGCCTCGCGCAGCGTCGCCTCGTCGCGCGGCGCGGCCAGGTGCACGCCGGGGACGACGGAGAGGATCGACATGTCCCACATGCCGTTGTGCGAGGCGCCGTCCTCACCGGTCACGCCGGCACGGTCGAGCACCACGGTCACCGGTTGGCGGTGCAGGGCGACGTCCATGAGCAGCTGGTCGAACGCCCGGTTGAGGAACGTCGAGTACACGGCGACGACGGGGTGCATCCCGGCCATCGCCAGACCGGCGGCCGAGGTCAGCGCGTGCTGCTCGGCGATGCCGACGTCGAAGGTGCGCTCGGGGAACCGCTCGGCGAAGGCGGCCAGCCCGGTCGGGTGCAGCATCGCCGCGGTGATGGCGACGACGTCGGGCCGCTCGGCACCGACCCGGACGAGCTCGTCGGAGAACGCGTCGGTCCAGGCCAGACCGGTCTTGCGCACGCTCGCGCCGCTGTCGGGGTCGAAGATCCCGGTCGCGTGCCAGGCATCGATCTGGTCGGTCTCGGCCGGGGCGTACCCGAAGCCCTTGGTCGTGACGGCGTGCACGATGACCGGCCCGCCGAACGAGCGGGCCCGCCGCAGCGCTGACTCCATGACCTCGATGTCGTGCCCGTCGACGGGGCCGACGTACTTCATGCCGAGGTCCTCGAACATGCCCTGCGGGGACAGGACGTCCTTGAGGCCCTTCTTGATCGCGTGCAGCGCGTCGTAGAGCGCCGAACCCAGGACCGGCGCGCGGTGCAGCGCCTGGCGCACCTGCAGCAGGGCGTTCTCGTAGCCGGGGCGGAGCCGCAGGGTGGCCAGCGCGTCGGCGACGCCGCCGATGGTCGGCGAGTACGAGCGGCCGTTGTCGTTGACCACGATGACGACGGGCCGGTCCTGCGCGGCGGCGATGTTGTTCAGCGCCTCCCAGGCCATGCCGCCGGTCAGCGCGCCGTCACCGATGACGGCGACCACGGGACGGGAGTCACCGCGGATGGCGAAGGCCTTGGCCAGCCCGTCCGCGTAGGACAGCGACGTCGAGGCGTGGCTGTTCTCGACCCAGTCGTGCTCGCTCTCGGCCCGGCTGGGGTAGCCGGACAGGCCGCCGCGCTGGCGCAGCCGCTCGAAGTCCTCGGTGCGGCCGGTGAGCATCTTGTGCACGTAGGACTGGTGGCCGGTGTCGAAGACGATCGGCTCGCGCGGGCTGTCGAACACCCGGTGCAGCGCGATGGTCAGCTCGACGCAGCCGAGGTTGGGGCCGAGGTGCCCGCCGGTCTTCGCCACGCTGGTGACCAGCGCGTCGCGGATCTCCGCGGCGAGGACGGGAAGTTGTTCGGGGGCCAGCGCGCGGAGTTCCTCCGGGCCGGAGAGCGTTCGCAGGAGCGACACGGTGCGGTGTCTTCCTCTCCGTCGGCGGCAGGTGCGCGGCAATGCGTGCGGCCGCCGGTCAACTGTACGTGCGGACGTGGATCTCTTCCGGTCGAGAGCCCGCCATGGACGCAGCTCACAGCGACCTCCTAGAGACGAGGCACCCAGCGCTCGCCCCGCAACGCCCCGGCCACCACCTCGACGCCCCGCGCCGCAGCGGCCAGCCGGGCGCCCTCGCGCTCGTAGGCGCGCATCGCCGCCTCGATCGCCTCGGCGGGCAGCTGGTCGGCGAGCTCGACCCGGACGGTCCGCCAGCCGGCGCGGGCCGCCTCCAGCCCGGCGGCGACGTGGTCGGCCGCGAACCGCGCCAGCAGCACGGGATACCGGCGCAGCACCTCGTGCGCCCGGTAGTCCGGCGGGACGAGGTCGAACAGCCAGGCGACGGCCGTGCGCTCCCAGTCGGGGGCGCCCTGGGGCCGGACCTCTTCCGGCCAGCCCGGCGGCACCATCGCGTCCACCCCACCAGTGTGCCGCATCCGTCGAACATCCGTTCGACCGGCGCGGGACGAGCTACGACGCTATGAACCGCTCTGACGCTTCAGCCAGAACTGCTCGAAGCCCCAGGTGCCGGCGCCGCTGGAGTGGTAGCTGACCAGCTCCCACCCCTCGGCGCCGAGCTGGTTGAGCACGGTGCTGGTGTCGCCCTGCTGGCGTTCCGACGCACCGCCGGGGAGCTTGACGCTCACCCCGGCCCGCTCCGACTCCGCATCGTTGGCTGTGATGACCGAGGCGTATTCCCACGTGGGCACGGCTCAACGGTAGCCAACCGGCTCCGCGGGGGTCATGCGGGGACGAGCAGCGCCACGCACTCCACGTGCGCCGTCATGGGAAATGCATCGAAGCCGCGGATGCCGGCCAACCGGTAGCCGGCCTCGCCGAAGGCGGCGACGTCCCGGGCCAGGGCCGCCGGATCGCAGGCCACGTAGACGACGGCCCGGGCACCGGTGCCGGCCAGCAGCCGGCTCACGGCGGGGCCGGCACCCGCGCGCGGCGGGTCCAGGACGACGACGTCCGGCGGGGTGCCCAGCTCCTCGAGCAGCTCGCGCAGCCCCTCGGCGTCGACCTCGCCCTGCCAGACCTCGGCATGCGGCAGGTCGGCGAGGTTGGCGTCCGCGGCGGCGCAGGCGCCCGGGTCGGACTCCACGCAGACCACCCGGCCGCTCTCCCCCACCACCGGCGCGAGCGCGCCACCGAACAGCCCGGCCCCTGCGTACAGGTCCAGCACCGTCTCCCCCGGCCGGACGGCGGCGAACTCCGCCACCGCCCCGACGAGGGCGTCGGCGGCGGCGGGGTGCACCTGCCAGAAGCCGGTGCCCTCCACCTCCCAGTCCCGCCCGCCGGCACGCCGCTCGGCCCGCGTGGCCGGCTCCTCCGGCAGGTCGCCACCGGGCCGGACCACGCGGCTCGACGTCGCCCGTCCGGCGCGGTCCAGCCGGCTGGTGGTCACCGCGCCGGTGGAGTCGATGGAGACGTCGACCGCGCCGGCGCCCGGCCACGAGCGGCCCAGCACGGCCTGCGCCGCCGGCTCCACGGTGATCGGGCAGTCGTCGAGGACGACGACGTCGTGCGA
>JBEPZM010000052.1:0-14574 GCA_041640835.1 Blastococcus sp. | reverse complement strand
CCGGCGGTTCGGCGTCGCCGGCGACGGCGTCGGCCGCGACCTGGGCGAGGTGACCCGGGCCGCGGCCCGGGAGCGCGTGGCGGGGGAGGAGGTCGCGGCGGGGATCGCGGCGGCCGTCGCCGGGCGCTTCCCCGGACCGATGGACGTCGAGGCGGCGGCGGCCACGATGCTCGTGCGTGCCCTGCCGCTGCAGGCGCCCGGCGGCGAGGAGGGCGCGCTGGTGCTGGTCCGGGACGTGACCGACGTGCGCCGCCGCGACCGGGCGCTGCTGAGCAAGGACGCGACGATCCGCGAGATCCACCACCGGGTGAAGAACAACCTGCAGACCGTGGCCGCGCTGCTGCGGCTGCAGGCCCGCCGCATGACCGTGCCGGCCGCGCGCGACGCCCTGGAGGAGTCGGTGCGCCGGGTGGCCTCCATCGCCGTGGTGCACGAGACACTGGCCGGCAGCCGGGAGGACGTCGTCGACGTCGACCAGGTGCTCGACCAGGTGCTGCCCATGCTGGGCGACCTCACCTCGGTGGGCCCGGCCGCCCGCACCCGGCGCACCGGCTCGTTCGGCGAGCTGCCCGCAGCCACGGCGACGCCGCTGGTGCTCGCGGTCACCGAACTGCTGCACAACGCCGCCGAGCACGCCTTCCCGGAGGGGGAGCCCGGGGTGATCGAGCTGCTCGCCGAGCGCACGGGCGACGACCTGCTGGTCCGGGTGCGCGACGACGGCCGTGGGCTGCCGGCGGGGTTCGACCCGGCGGTCAGCGAGGGGCTCGGCCTGCAGATCGTGCGGACGCTCGTCGTGAGCGAGCTGGGCGGCAGCCTGCACATGGGCGTGCCACCGGGGGAGCGGGGGACCGAGGTCGTGCTCACGCTTCCCGGAGCGGGGCTGCCGCGGCGCTGACGCGGTCGGCGGGGAACGCGCCGAGGCCGGTCCGGGAGAGAGATCCCGGACCGGCCTCGAGGCGATCGGTGTGGCCGCGATGCGGCCGATGGTGCTCTGCGGTCAGGCGGTGCGGACCCGGGTGCGAGCCTGGCGGCGCTTGAGGGCCCGCCGCTCGTCCTCGGAGAGGCCGCCCCAGACGCCGGAGTCCTGGCCGGAGCTCAGCGCCCAGTCCAGACACGACTGGACGACGGGGCAGCGCTGGCACACGGCCTTGGCCTGCTCGATCTGGACGACGGCGGGGCCGGCCGTCCCGATCGGGAAGAACAGCTCCGGATCCTCGTCCCGGCAGAGCGCGCGGTGGCGCCAGTCCATGGCGGTGTTCTCCTCGGTGTCGTCTACGGTTTCTAGTCAGTCGCTGGACCCGGCCCGGCCTGCGGCCGGGTCGACGCGGCCGGGATGACACCGGGATCCCCAGCGCCTCGACGGCAGCGACTGCCTGCTGTTGTTACCGGCAGGTTGCGTTCCTGCAGCGATGCTTTCACGCGGGGAGCGCCTGTCAAGCGAAACCAGGCCAGCGCCGACCCCCGCGTGAGCAAGCTCACCACGGCCGTGATAGGCCCGCCACTCGGCAGGGCGAGGTGCCTTGCATTCGCCGCGTTTTCCTGCGACGCGAGGTCAGGAGACGACGCGCAACGCGGCCGGGACCGACCGCAGGCGCAGCCCGGTCGCGGTGCCCAGGTGGTCGCCGTCGACCTGCCAGCCCAGGGGGCGGTCGGCGGTCAGCGAGAGCTCGGCCAGATCGTGCCGGCGGTACAGGCCGCGGCCGCGGAGCTGCGGCTGCGCGGCGAGCGCCTGCCGCAGCACGCGCAGCATCCCGACGGGGTGCGTGCGGCCGAGCGCGAACACGTCCAGCCCGCTGTCGAACGACGCCTCGGGGGAGGGGTTGACCGGTCGCGCACCGAGATAGGTCCACGGGCTGACGTTGGAGACCAGGCAGAGGAACAGCTCCTCGACCGCGGCCTCGCCGGGAGTCCGCAGGGTCATCGCCGGGCGACGCCGCTCCCGGCCCCGGAGGAAGGCGGTGGTCGCCTCCCGCACGTACAGCGCCCCGGTCGAACGGCGTCCGCGCGCGCGCTGCGCCTCCACCCGCGCGATCACCTCGGCGTCGAAGCCGAGCCCGGCCGCGAAGACGAACCAGCGGGGCGCCGTCCACCCGCCCTCGGTGCCGGTGCCGGTGGCGCTGGCCGTGCCCAGGGAGACCATCCGGGTCCGGCCGGCCCGCACCGAGGCCAGGATCTCCGCGGTGGCCTCCACCGGGTCCCGGGACCGGCCCAGCGCCCGGGAGAAGACGTTCGTGGAGCCACCGGGCACGACGGCCAGCGTGGGCAGGTGCCCGCCGGGCCCGTGCTCGAGCATCCCGTTGACCACCTCGTTGACCGTGCCGTCACCGCCGAGGGTGACTACGAGGTCCAGGCCGTCGGCCGCAGCGCGGGCACCGAGTTCCCGGCCGTGGCCGCGGTGCGCGGTCTCGGCGACGTCGACCTTGAGCTCGCTGGCCAGCGCGCCGACGAGGACGTCGCGCATCTTGGCCGTGGTGGTCGTCGCCGCCGGGTTGACCACCACGAGCGCACGCATGAACTCCAGGCTAACGGCGCACCGCCGGCCGGCGTGGGAGGTGCACCCGGGAACGGGACGGACCGGCCGGCGGCGCCGCGTAATCTCGCGGGCGTGACCGAGCAGACGCCGCAGCCGCGCCGGCTGGCCGACCGGCTCTTCGGCGCCGTCACCCCCGCGCCCGAGGCCCGGCCGCAGGCACCCCGACCGGTCGCGCCCCGATCGGTGCGGCAGGCGGCCGCGCTGGTCGCCGTCGAGGCCGCCGGGTTCGTCGTCCTGGCGCTCGTGCTGCTCTGGCTCACCCTCACCGGCGACCCGGAGAGCGTGCCCCGCGCGCTGGCCGAGATCGTGCTGGTGGGGCTCGTCGCGGGTCTCCTCGGCGCCGCGGCGGCGGGGCTGCGCCGGCTCGCCGGCTGGGCGCGCGGCCCGGTGATCGCCCTGCAGGTCTTCTTCGGTGCCTCGGGCTTCGTCGCGGCGTTCCAGGCGGGCCGGCCGGAGATCGGCGTCCCGCTGCTGGCCGTGGTCGCCGCGGTGCTCTACCTGCTGATGACCCCCGAGGCCCGGCTCGCCTTCCTGGACCGCTGATCAGACCAGGTCGATGACGTCGGCGATCGAGTCGAGGATCCGGCCGGGACGGAACGGGAACCGGGCGACGTCGGCCGCCGCGGTGGACCCCGAGAGCACCAGGATCGTGTCCAGCCCGGCCTCGATGCCGGCGACGACGTCGGTGTCCATGCGGTCGCCCACCATGACGGTGGACTCCGAATGCGCCTCGATCCGGTTCATGGCGCTGCGGAACATCATCGGGTTGGGCTTGCCGACGAAGTAGGGCTCGGCCCCGGTCGCGCGGGTGATCATCGCCGCGACCGACCCGGTGGCCGGCAGCGGGCCCTCCGGCGAGGGCCCGGTCACGTCGGGGTTGGTGGCGATGAAGCGGGCACCGCGGCCGACGAGGCGGATCGCCCGTGTGATCGCCTCGAACGAGTACGTGCGCGTCTCCCCGAGGACGACGTAGTCGGGATCGGTGTCGGTCATGACGTAGCCGACCTCGTGCAGCGCCGTGGTCAGCCCGGCCTCGCCGATGACGTAGGCGGATCCTCCGGGGAGCTGGGTGTGCAGGAAGTCCGCGGTGGCCAGGGCCGACGTCCAGAGCGACTCCTCCGGGACGTGCAGCCCGGTGCGGACCAGGCGCGCGGCGAGGTCGCGCGGGGTGAAGATCGAGTTGTTGGTCAGGACGAGGAAGCGTCGGCCGCGGTCGACAAGCCGTTCCAGGAACTCGGCCGCGCCGGGCAGCGCCTTCTCCTCGTGAACCAGGACGCCGTCCATGTCGGTCAGCCAGCACTCCGCGGGCACGCGCTCGGTGGTCACGCGGGCAACGCTATGCCGGGGACGGCCACTCGGCCCGCGGAGCGGCGCCTACCGCGGGCGGGCGAACGCGGTCAGGGCGTCGTCGGTCAGCCGGAAGACGGTCCAGTCGTCCATCGGGGCGGCGCCGGCCGCCCGGTAGAACTCGATCGACGGGGTGTTCCAGTCCAGGACCGACCACTCCAGTCGCGAGTAGCCGCGCTCCACGCAGACCGCGGCCAGGGTGCGGAGCAGCTCCCGCCCGAATCCCCGGCCGCGGTGCCCGGGCTGGACGTAGAGGTCCTCGAGGTAGATGCCGTGGGTGCCGCGCCAGGTGGAGAAGTTGAGGAACCACAGCGCCACGCCGACGACCCGCCCGTCGTCGTCCTCGGCGACGTGGCCGAAGAGCGCGGGCGCCTCGCCGAACAGGCAGGCGCTGAGCTGCTCCTCGGTGAGGCGCACCTCGGACAGGGCGCGCTCGTAGTCGGCGAGCTCGCGCACCAGCCCCACCGCTGCGGGGACGTCGTCGGGACGGATCGGCCGGACGGTCATGACAGCGCTTCCTTCAGCCGGGCCGGCACCAACCGGGCCAGGGGGGAGAGCGCCGGCACGAGGACCGGCGCGAAGAGATAGCCGTACGCCAGGACGATCCCGGTGACGACGGGGGTCCACGCGAACGCGACGACGAGCAGCAGCGCGACCGCGACCGGGCCGTAGGGCCGGCCGCTGCGCGGGCTGACCAGGGAGCGGAAGGACCGGTAGCGGACGTTGCTGACCATCAGCAGCGCCGGCACGGCCATGACCAGCAGCACCCAGAGCCGGTCCCGGCCCTGCATCTGGTCCCCGAACGCGAACACCGACGCCAGCACGACCCCGGCCGCCCCGGGGCTGGGCATGCCGATGAAGTACCGCTTGTCGGCGGTCGGGTCGATGGTCACGTTGAACCGGGCCAGCCGGATCGCCGCGCACGCCACCCACAGGAAGCAGGCCACCCAGCCCAGCACGTCCCACTCGTCCCGGCCCTCGGAGAACAGCGTGAACGCCACGAGCGCGGGGGCCAGGCCGAAGGAGACCAGGTCGGCCAGCGAGTCGAACTGCAGGCCGAACGGGGTGACTGCGCCGACCTTCCGGGCCACCGCGCCGTCCACGATGTCGAAGAGCACCGACAGGCCGATGAGGACGGCGGCCACCCCGTGCTCGCCCCGGATCGAGACGAGGATCGCCCCGAACCCGCAGCCCATGTTGGCGAGGGTGAACAGGCTCGGGAGGGTCGCCAGGGCCCGTCGCCGGGATCCCTTGACCGAGCCCCGGACGAACTCGACGGTGGCGGTGCGCCGTGTCGGCACGGGCGGCCTCAGCGGGAAGCGGGCCAGCGCGCGATGACGGTCTCGCCGCCCCGCACGCGCTGGCCCTTCGTCACGGTGAGCTCGCACTCCGGCGGCACGAAGACGTCCATCCGGGAGCCGAACTTCATCAGGCCCATCCGCTCGCCGGTGGCCAGGTGCCGGCCGACTCCGGTGCGCGTGACGATCCGGCGGGCCAGGACGCCGACGATCTGCCGGAAGACCACCGTGCGGGTGGTGGGGCCCTCGGAATCGCACAGCCAGAGCTCGCTGCGCTCGTTGCGGTGCGCCGACTCGCGCCGGTAGGCGGCCAGGAAGCTGCCCGGGCGGTAGGAGCTCTCGACGACCTCACCGCGGTAGGGCGACCGGTTGACGTGCACGTCCACGACGGAGAGGAAGACGCTGACCTGCTGCCAGTTCCCCTCCGGGGCCACGCCCTCCTGCGGCTCGCCGGCGACCATCACGACGCCGTCGGCGGGGGAGAGCACCTCGTCCGGCCCGGCGGGCACGCGGTCGCAGCGCCGGTCGGGGTCCCGGAAGAACAGCGCCATGTAGGCCGAGAGACCCAGCAGCGGCCAGGCGGCCGCACGGAGGCCGCGGCGTCCGGTGCGGCGCCCCAGGGCCGCGAGAGCGGCAGCGGGGACCAGGGGTCCGGTGAGGAAAGGCCACCCGGCCCGGTCGATGCGCATCGTGGCTGAACCGTACCGGCCCGGCCCGGGGTCAGTCCGTGGGTGCGGCGGTTCCGGGTGCCGAGGCCCGCTCCGGGTCGGCGCCGTGCTCGGTGCTGCGCGCGCGGGGCGGGCCGCCGTACCAGTCGAGGCAGACCATCGTCGCGTCGTCCTTGAGGTCGTTGCCGGTGGCCCGCAGGACCGCCGCGCCGAGTTCGTGGACCACCTCGCGGGGGTGCAGGTCCGCGCTGTCGGCCAGGGCGGCGGCGACGTCGAGGGTGGCGGCGTTGCGCTCGAGCATGCCGTCGGTGAGGAAGACGATGCGGTCGCCCGGTTCCAGCGGGAACGGCTGCACCTCGAAGGACTTGCCGGGCAGGACGCCGAACGGTGCCTCGACCCGGAGGTCGACCTCCTCGACGCGGCCGTCGCGCAGTCGCAGCGGCAGGGTGTGGCCGGCGTTGACGATGTGCGCCGTCGCCGTGCGCAGCTCGACCCGCAGCAGCTGACCGGTCACGAACTGGCCGGCCGCGGAGTTCTCGGCCAGCGAGTCGTTGGCGTAGGCCGCCTGGTCGGCCAGGTCCAGGCCCCGACGGCGACCGTTGCGGAGGCTCCCGACGAGCAGCGTGGCCAGCAGCGCGGCCTCGACCTGGTGGCCCACGGCGTCGGTGATGGACACCTGGAGGGAGTCGCGGTCGAGCGTGTAGTCGAAGGTGTCGCCGCCGACGGAGCTGGCCGGCTCGAGCCAGCCGGCGAGGGTGAACTGACCGGCCTCGCAGGTGTAGGAGGCCGGCAGCAGGCGGCGCTGGATCTCCGCGGCCAGCGCGAAGGGGGTGGAGCGCTGCCCCCACTCGAAGACGTCGGTGTGCCGGCGCGCGGCGATGACCACGTAGGCCAGGGCGTGCGCGGCGCTGCTGATGTCGGCGACCTCGGCATCGGTGGGGCGACGGGGGAGAACCAGCTCCAGCACGCCGATCGCGTCACCGCGGTCGGTCACCGGGGCCAGCATCCGCGTCCCGTCCTCGACTGCGGTGACCTCGGGGCGCTGGGTGCGCAGGACCTGCTCGTAGCGCGTGCCGGCGAGCGGGAGCGTCTCGGCCTGCTCGACGCCGTGGCTGCGGGCCCCGGACACCCGGTCGGTCGAGGTCAGCCGGACGACGGCCCGGCCGCTGAGGTCGGCGATGAGCAGAGCGACCGATCGGGCACCGACCATCGCGCCGAGCTCCGCAGCGACCACCTCGACGGCGTCGATGGGGGCGGCCGCCTCGACCTTCTCCAGGAGCGCGCCGACATCGATCACAAGGTCCTCCGTGCCGCGCATGGGCAGACCCTAGGCGCACGCGCGGTCGCGCCGAGGGGTGGAGGACGGACGACTGCCGGGTCGCCCGCGAGGGGCGGCCCGGCAGCTGGGTCTTCGTCGGCCAGCTTACGTCGTAAGCAGCACGTGCGTCAGGTGGACGCGGACCGCGTCAGGCGGCCTTGGTCTCCCAGAAGATCTTGTCGATCTCGGCGATGTAGTCGAGCAGCTTCTGGCCCTCGGCGGGGTCCATGCTGCCCTTGCCGCCGGCCGCGCCGGCCTGCTTCGTGGCCTTGTTGATCAGCTCGTGCAGCTGCGGGTACTTCTCGAAGTGCGGGGGCTTGAAGTAGTCGGTCCACAGGACCCACAGGTGGTGCTTCACGAGGTCGGCGCGCTGCTCCTTGATGAGCACGCAGCGCATCTTGAAGACCTCGTCGTCGCTGCCCTGGTACTTCTCCTGGATGGCCTTCACGGACTCGGCCTCGATGCGGGCCTGGGCGGGGTCGTAGACGCCGCAGGGGAGGTCGCAGTGCGCGGTGGCCTCCACGGCGGAGAACAGTCGGGTGAGACGCATGGAGGTGCCTCCGGATGTCGTGGAAAAGGATCGTCTGCGACCCTACTCGCGGTGGACGACGTCGACAGCGCGGGTGACCAGCACGTTCCGTCGCTGGGCAGCATCTGGGCGCTGGCCCGGGTCAGCGGTCCCTCCATGTCGCCGACGGTCGCGTCGGGGGACCGGCTGCTGGTCCGCCGGGTCCGCGACGCGGGGTCGGTCGCCGAGGGCGACGTCGTCCTGGCCCGGTTCCCCACCCGGCCGGAACTGCTGGTGGTGAAGCGGGTACGCCGGGCCGTCGAGGGCGGTCACTGGGTGCAGGGCGACAACCCGTTCGTCACCGACGACAGCAGGGCGTTCGGCCCCGCGGTGGTCGTGGGCCGGGTCGTGGCCCGGCTGTGGCCACGACCGGGGCGGCTCGCGCCGGCGCCCGAGCTCCCGGGCGGATGAGTCAGGCGCCGCGCAGCGCGGCGTAGCGGGCGGTGCTCTCGGCGTAGGTGGGCAGCAGACCCTGGTCCCGGGCCTCGGCCAGCGTGGGGGCCGCGCGGTCCTTCGCGGAGAGCTCGAACTCGAGGTCGGCCGGCCAGGGCAGGTCCAGCGCCGGGTCCAGCGGGTGGATGCCGAACTCCCGCGTGGGGTCGTAGCCGCTGGACACCAGGTAGGTGAGCGAGCTCCCGTCGGCCAGGGAGACGAACGCGTGCCCCAGGCCCTCGGCGAGGTAGACGGCGCGCGGCTGCGCGCTGTCGAGGACCACGGCGTCGTGCACCCCGAACGTGGGCGAACCGACCCGCACGTCGACGACGACGTCGAGCACCCGCCCGGCCGGGCAGTACACGTACTTGGCCTGCCCCGGCGGCACCAGCGCGAAGTGGACGCCGCGGAGCACGCCCCGCGCGGAGACGCTGTGGTTGGCTTGCACCAGGGTCAGGGGGTGTCCCACTGCCTGGGACAGGACGTCGGCGCGGTACCACTCCGTGAAACTGCCCCGCGCGTCCCCGTGCGGCACCAGATCGAAGGCGAAGCTGTCGGGCACGGCGAGTTCGCGGGTCTCCACGGGAGGCACGGTAGCGAAGAGGGCGCGGACGGCCCCCGTTACGCTCCTGCACCCATGAGCGGCAATGGGCGTGGCGACGACGACCGGACCGACCGCTTCGCCGACGACCCGGCCTTCGCGGTGCACGAGGGCGGCAAGCTGTCCGTGGTGCCGACCCGACGGATCGAGTCGATCGCCGACCTCTCGCTGACCTACACGCCCGGTGTCGCGCGTGTCTCGAGCGCCATCGCCGCCGAGCCGGAGCTCGCCCGCCGCTTCACCTGGGCCTCAAGGGTGGTCGCGGTCGTCTCCGACGGCACCGCGGTCCTCGGGCTGGGGAACATCGGACCCAAGGCCGCGCTGCCGGTCATGGAGGGCAAGGCCTGCCTGTTCGCCGAGTTCGCGGGGCTCGACGCGGTGCCGATCGTGCTCTCGACCACCGACGTGGACGCGATCGTCGAGACCGTGGTGGCCATCGCCCCCTCCTTCGGGGGCATCAACCTCGAGGACATCAGTGCGCCCCGCTGCTTCGAGATCGAGGCGCGGCTCCGCGAGCGGCTGTCCATCCCGGTCATGCACGACGACCAGCACGGGACGGCGATCGTCGTGCTCGCCGCGCTGCGCAACGCGGCGAAGGTGACCGGGCGGACACCGGGTGACCTGCGCGTGGTCGTCTCCGGCGCCGGGGCCGCGGGCGTGGCCTGCACCAAGATCCTGCTGGAGGCGGGCGTCGGGGAGCTCGTGGTGGCCGACTCCCGCGGCGTCCTGCACGCGGGCCGGAGCGACCTGACCGCGAGCAAGCAGTGGCTGGTCGAGAACACCAACCAGTCAGGTCACGCCGGGACGATGGCCGACGCGCTGGTCGGCGCCGACGTCTACCTCGGGCTGTCCGGCGGCACCGTGCCGGAGTCGGCGATCGCGGCCATGGCCGACGACTCGATCGTCTTCTCGCTGGCCAACCCGATCCCCGAGGTGGACCCGACGATGGCCGCCCGGCACGCCGCCGTCGTCGCCACCGGGCGCAGCGACCTGCCGAACCAGATCAACAACGTGCTCGCCTTCCCGGGGGTGTTCCGGGGCGCCATCGACGCCGGCGCCACCAGCATCACCGAGGAGATGAAGCTGGCCGCCGCCGGCGCCATCGCCGACGTCGTGGGCGACGACCTGCGGCCGGACTACATCGTGCCCAGCCCGCTGGACCGCCGCGTGGCCACCGCCGTCGCCGAGGCCGTCGCCGCCTGCGCGCGGGAGCAGCACGTCACGATCTGACGCCGCGCTCAGCCGGAGCTGACGAACCGGTCGACGATCGGGTCGAACGTGTCGCGGATGTCGGTGTTGATCCAGATGAACGCGACGGTGGCGACCAGGAACAGCGGCACCAGCACGACCTTCTCGAAGACCGTGCCGGTGCGCATCGGCGAGAAGGCGATCCGGGTGCGCCGCAGCAGCCACAGGACCGGCAGCGGCACGCCGGCGGTCGTGAGGGCGTCCCCGGCGATGTGGGTGAGCACCCCGAGCGCCACCGCCCAGGGCAGCCAGGTCGGTTGCGGGCTGTGGTCCAGCAGCCACCAGGCGCCGGCCCACGACAGCGCGATGTTGCCGACGATCGTCGTCTCGGTGGTGCCGGGGATGACGAAGTGCAGTGCGTGCAGCGCCAGGCCGATGGCGAGCGCCATGAGCAGCAGGCTCGACCAGTAGGTGTCGGCCGCCAGGATCGCCAGACCGCCGAGGGCCAGCGGCGCCAGCACGGCGTCGTGCGTGCCCCAGCGGTGCCCGCCGGTCACCTTCCCGACGAGCCCCGACGGCACGTCCGTGACCGGGCCCCACATGTCCGAGACCGTCGACCCGCGGTGGTCGAGGTCGGGCAGCATGGCGAACCCGCCCGCGGCGGCGATCCAGGACATCTGCGCGACGGTGCCGTGCACCGGGGCCCAGGGCAGGGTCGCGGCTCCCGCCGCCAGGCCGGAGAGCGCATGCGAGTGACCGAGCATTCACCCAGCGTGCGTGGACGAGCGCGACCCGCGTCGGAGGCGCGCCCGGACGAGAGGCCCCCCGACGACGAGATCGGCGATCTCGCACACCTTCAGCGGCTGAAGCGTGCGAGATCGCCGATCTCGTCGGGAGTGGAGGTCAGTCGTCCAGGTCGGCGTCGTCGTCCGTGCCGCCGCGGGCCAGCCAGGTGGCCAGCCGCTCGACGGGCACCTCGAAGTCGGGGTGCTGGTCGACGAACGCCTGGAGCTGGTCGGCCAGCCAGGCGAGGGTGACCTGCTCCTCGCCCCGCCGCTGCACCAGCTCCTCCAGGCCCCGGTCGGTGAAGTACACGGCCGGCTACTTCGCGAGGGCCTCGGCGACCAGCTGACGCTGCTCGACGTCGTGCACCTTGGCCGAGCCGACCGCCGGACTGGCCGACGCGCGCCGGCTGATCCGGCGCAGCGTCCGGCCCGACGGCAGGTGCTCGGGGAGGTTGACGGCCATGAACTGCCAGGCACCCATGTTCGCCGCCTCCTCCTGCACCCAGACCACGTCCGTGGCGTTCGGGTACTGCTCGAGCGCCTGGACGATCTGCTCGGCGGGCAGCGGGTAGAGCTGCTCGACCCGGACGACGGCGACGTCGGAGGCGCCCTCGGACTCGCGCTGGGCCATCAGGTCGTAGGCCACCTTGCCGCTGCACAGCAGCACCCGGCGCACGGCCGAGCCGTCCAGCGGCTGCCCGTTCACGCCCGGGTCGGGCAGGACGGGGCGGAAGACCTCGTCGGTGAAGTCCGAGACCGGGCTGACCGCCACCTTGGCCCGCAGCAGCGACTTCGGGGTGAACACGACCAGCGGCCGGTGCACGTCCGAGAGCGCCTGGCGACGGAGCAGGTGGAAGTAGTTGCCGGGGGTGGTGCAGTTGGCGACGGTCATGTTGTTCTCCGCCGACAGCTGCAGGAACCGCTCGATGCGGCCGCTGGAGTGGTCGGGCCCCTGGCCCTCGAGGCCGTGCGGCAGCAGCATGACCACGCCGGAGCGCTGGCCCCACTTGGCCTCACCGGAGCTGATGAACTCGTCGATCACCATCTGGGCGCCGTCGACGAAGTCGCCGAACTGGGCCTCCCAGAGCACCAGGGCCTTGGGGTTGGCCACCGAGTAGCCGTACTCGAAGCCGAGGGCGGCGTACTCGCTGAGCAGCGAGTCGTAGACGAAGAACTTCGCCTGGTCGTCGGTCAGGTTGGCCAGCGGCGTGTACTCCGCGCCGTTCTCCCGGTCGATGAGGACCGAGTGGCGCTGCACGAAGGTGCCGCGCCGGGAGTCCTGCCCGGCCAGCCGGACGGGGACGCCCTGCATGAGCAGCGACCCGAAGGCCAGCAGCTCGCCCATGGCCCAGTCGACGCCGCCCTCGGTCACCATCGCCGCGCGCCGCTCGAGCATCTTCTTGAGCTTCGGGTGCGGGGTGAAGTCCGTCGGGAAGGACACGTGCGCGTCGCCGATGGCCTTGAGGACCTCGGGGGTGATCGCGGTGGCGACCTGCGACTCCTGCGCGGTGCGCGGGTCCATGACCGGCTCGGGGCCGGAGGAGTCCTTGGCGTCGTGGGTCTCGGCGAACGCGCGCTCGAGCTGCCCGCGGTAGTCCTTGAGGGCCTCCTCGGCGTCCTCGAGGGTGATGTCCCCGCGGCCGACCAGCGCCTCGGTGTAGAGCTTCCGCACCGAGCGCTTGCGGTCGATGATGTCGTACATCAGCGGCTGGGTCATCGACGGGTCGTCGCCCTCGTTGTGGCCGCGACGGCGGTAGCAGACCAGGTCGATGACGACGTCCTTGCGGAACGCCTGCCGGTACTCGACCGCCAGCCGGGCCACGCGCACGCAGGCCTCGGGGTCGTCGCCGTTCACGTGGAAGATCGGCGCGTTGACCATCCGGGCCACGTCGGTCGAGTAGAGGCTCGACCGGGCGGCGGCCGGGCTGGTGGTGAAGCCGACCTGGTTGTTGACGACGACGTGCACGGTGCCGCCGGTGCGGTAGCCGCGCAGCTGCGACAGGTTCAGCGTCTCCTGGACCACGCCCTGGCCGGCGAACGCCGAGTCACCGTGCAGCAGGACCGGCAGGACGGTGAAGCCGTCGTCGCCCTTGTCGATCATGTCCTGCTTGGCGCGCACGACGCCCTCGAGCACCGGGTTGACGGTCTCGAGGTGGCTGGGGTTGCTGGCGAGGGAGACGGCGATCTCGGCGCCGGCCTTGAACGGGTTCTGGAAGGTGCCCTCGGCACCCAGGTGGTACTTGACGTCGCCGGAGCCCTGCACGGTGCCCGGGTCGATGTTGCCCTCGAACTCGCCGAAGATCTTGGCGTAGCTCTTGCCCAGGACGTTGGCCAGCACGTTCAGCCGGCCGCGGTGCGGCATGCCGATCGCGACCTCGTCCAGGCCGTGGTCGGTGCCGGCGATGAGGACCTCGTCCAGGACCGGGATCAGCGACTCGCCGCCCTCGAGGGAGAACCGCTTCTGGCCGACGTACTTGGTCTGCAGGAAGGTCTCGAACGCCTCGGCGGCGTTGAGCCGGCCGAGCACGTGCTTCTGCTTCTCGCGGTCGGGCTGCTCGTGCGCGACCTCGACGCGCGCCTGGAGCCACTCGCGCTCCTCGACGTCGGTGATGTGCATGTACTCGATGCCCACGGTGCGGCAGTAGGAGTTGCGCAGCACGCCGAGCACGTCCCGCAGCGCCATCATGCGCTCGCCGGCGAAGCCGCCGACCGGGAACTTGCGGTCGAGGTCCCACAGGGTCAGGCCGTGCTCGCGGATGTCCAGGTCGGGGTGCTTGCGGACCCGGTACTCGAGCGGGTCGGTGTCGGCCATGAGGTGGCCGTTGCGGCGGTAGGCCTCGATGACCTCGATGACCCGGGCTTCCTTGTCGATCTGCCCCTCGGTGCTGACCCGGGCGTCCGGCATCCAGCGCACCGGCTCGTAGGGGATCCGCAGCGAGCGGAACACCTCGTCGTAGAAGCCGTCCTCACCGAGCAGCAGCGCGTGCAGGCGGCGCAGGAAGTCGCCGGACTCCGCGCCCTGGATGACGCGGTGGTCGTAGGTCGAGGTGAGCGTGATGATCTTGGAGATGCCCAGCTCGGTGAGGGCCTCGGGGCTCATCCCCTGGAACTCGGCCGGGTACTCCATGGCCCCGACGCCGAGGATCGCGCCCTGGCCGGCGGTCAGCCGCGGCACCGAGTGGTTGGTGCCGAGCGTGCCCGGGTTGGTCAGGCTGATCGTGGTGCCGGAGAAGTCCTCCATCGTCAGCTTGTTGGCGCGGGCGCGGCGGATGATGTCCTCGTAGGCGGCCCAGAAGCCGGCGAAGTCCATCTCCTCGGCGGCCTTGATCGAGGCGACCACCAGCGACCGCGAGCCGTCGGGCTTGGGCAGGTCGATGGCCAGACCGAAGTTCACGTGCTCCGGCTGGACGTGCACCGGCTTGCCGTCGACCTCGGCGAACGCACTGTTCATGTTCGGGAAGTCGTCCAGCGCACGCACCAGCGCGTAGCCGATGAGGTGCGTGAACGAGATCTTCCCGCCGCGGGCGCGCTTGAGGTGGTTGTTGATCACGATGCGGTTGTCGGCCAGCAGCTTGGCCGGCACCGCACGCACGCTCGTCGCCGTCGGCACGGTGAGCGAGGCGTTCATGTTCTTGACGACGGCCGCGGCCGCACCCCGCAGGGGCGACTGCTTCGCGCCCGTGGCCGGTGCCGGCGTGGCCGGCTTCGGCGCGGGGGCGGCGGGCTTCTGCTGGTCGGTGCGGTCCGCGGCGCGGGCGACGACGGTCGCCTCGGTCTTGGTCTCCACCCGCGGCGTCGGTGCGGCTGCGGGCTGCTGCGCGGGGGCGGGGTCGGAG
>JBEPZM010000051.1:0-14827 GCA_041640835.1 Blastococcus sp. | reverse complement strand
GGTGCGCCTCGAGCAGCCGGGCGACCGCGGCGTCGAACACGTCCTGGAGACCTCGCGGCGCGGACCCGGACACGTCGGCCTCCTCGATGCGCAGCTCGGGACGGCGGCAGGCTAGCGCGCGGGACGGCGCGGGAGCAGCAGCCGGCGCCCGCAGTCGATGAGGTGCTCGCGCAGGTCGGCGTCGTCGAGCGCGGCGCCGACCGGGTCCGCGGCCGGCCCCGGGAGCCCGGCGAGGAACAGGGTCGCCGCGACGCGCCGGTCCGGCTCCGGGCCCGCGAGCAGCTCGAGGATCCGGTGCAGCACCCCCATGAGCTCGGGGTTCTGCTCCAGCAGGTGGCGCACGGCGACGTCGCCCATGAGCACCGACAGGCCCCCGCGGTTGCTGATCAGCAGGTCCACCACGCCGGCCACGATCAGCTCGACGCGGCCGCGCCGGCTGCGCTCGGCCGCCGCCGCGTCGGCCAGCCGCTCCAGCTCCGCGAGCGCGGGCCGCAGGGCGGCGAGCACGATCTCGTCCTTGGACCGGTAGTGCCAGTAGACCGCGGCCTTGGTGACGCCGAGAGCGTCGGCGATCTTCTGCAGGGACGTCTCGCTCACGCCCTCCTCGGCGAAGAGCCGGAGCGCCGCCTGCTCGACCCGCGCACGACCCCCGCCGGCACCACGGTCCGCCGTGCTCGCCGGCGTCTCCGCGCCCAGGGTTCCGGTCATCGCTCCTCCTCGGTCCGCCGACGTGGCCCATCTCACCTAGCCGATCGGCTAGGTACAGCGTAACCGCCCGACTACTCTGCTGGACGCCGGTACGTCGGACTCGTCGTCGTACCCGAGCCTGCACGCCGCCGCTCCGGCGCGGTGCCCGGCCACCCCGACCCAGGAGTTCTCGTGGCAACCCTGCTCTACCGGCTCGGCCGGTTCTCCTTCCGTCGTCGCGGCCTGGTGACCCTCGCCTGGGTACTGCTGCTCGCCCTCTTCGGCGCCGGCGCGGCGACCCTGTCCGGGCCGACCTCGGACTCCTTCACCATCCCGGGCGTCGAGTCGATCAAGGCGTTCGACACCCTCGAGCAGAAGATGGGCATGGCGGCGGACAACGCCTCCGCCCGCGTCGTCTTCACCGTCGACGACGACGCCACCCTGGTCGACGGCGCGGAGCGCGCGGCGATCGAGGACGCGCTCTCGGCGGTCGCGCAGGCTCCGCACGTAGCGTCGGTGACCGACCCGTTCGTCGAGAACGGCGTCGCCGAGGACGGGCGGACCGCCTACGCCCAGGTGGCCTACGACATCCAGACGATCGACGTCGGCGAGGGCGACCGCGAGGCGCTGTTCGACGCCGGGCGCAGCGCCGAGAGCGCCGGCCTGCAGGTCGAGTTCGGCGGCGACGCCACCCAGGGCGTGCCCGAGCAGAGCGCCGCCGAGGTCATCGGGCTGCTCGTCGCCGCGCTCGTCCTGGCGCTGACCTTCGGCTCCCTGGTCGCCGCGGGGCTGCCGCTGCTGACCGCGATCATCGGCGTCGCCCTGGGCGTCTCCGGCGTCACGATCGCCACCGGCTTCGTCGAGCTGAGCTCGAGCACTCCGACGCTGGCCCTGATGCTCGGCCTCGCGGTCGCCATCGACTACGCGCTGTTCATCGTGTCCCGGTACCGCCACGAGCTCTTCCTCGGCCGGGAGCCGGAGGAGGCCGCCGGCCGCGCCGTCGGCACCGCCGGTTCGGCGGTCGTCTTCGCCGGCCTGACGGTGGTCATCGCGCTCTCCGCGCTCTCCGTCGTCGGCGTCCCGTTCCTCACCGCGATGGGCCTGGCCGCCGCGGGCACCGTCGCCGTCGCCGTCGTCATCGCGCTCACCCTGCTGCCCGCGATGCTGGGCTTCGCCGGGCTGCGGATCCTGGGCAAGCGCGGGCGCGCCCGCCTCGAGGCCGAGGAGACGGCGAAGTCGCCCTTCGGCGAGCGCTGGGGCCGCGCCCTGATCCGCCACCGGCTGGTCGCCCTGCTGGTCACCGCCGGCGCGCTGCTCGTCGTCGCCGTCCCGGCGCTGGACCTGGAGCTGGGGCTGCCCGACGAGAGCACCTCGGCGCCCGACACCACCCAGCGCAAGGCCTACGACCAGCTCAGCGAGGGCTTCGGCCCCGGGTTCAACGGCCCGCTCCTGGTCCTCCTCGAGGGCTCCGGTGCCGACGGCGCGGTCGACGGCGCCGAGCAGGCGCAGGCGGCCATCGCCGGCCTGGACGACGTCGAGGTCGTCGCCCCGCCGCAGTTCAACGAGGCGCGCGACACCGCGGTCATGACCGTCATCCCGGGCAGCGGCCCGGCCACCGACGCCACCCAGGGCCTGGTGAACACCATCCGCGACCTGGCACCGGACCTGCGCGCCGACGCGGGGGTCTCGCTCGCCGTCACCGGCGTCACGGCGGTCACGCTCGACGTCGCCGACAAGCTGAACGCCGCGATGCTGCCCTACCTGCTCGTCGTCGTCGGGCTGGCGTTCCTGCTCCTGCTGCTGGTGTTCCGCAGCGTGCTGGTGCCGCTGAAGGCCGTGCTGGGCTTCCTGCTCAGCGTGGTCGCGACCTTCGGCGCCGTCGTCGCGATCTTCCAGTGGGGCTGGCTCAGCGGGCTGTTCGGCGTCGAGACCACCGGCCCGATCATCAGCCTGCTGCCGATCTTCCTGATCGGCGTGCTGTTCGGCCTGGCCATGGACTACGAGGTCTTCCTCGTCACTCGCATGCGCGAGGAGTACGTCCACGGGGCCTCGCCCGACGAGGCGGTCGTCGGGGGCATGCGCCACGGCACCCGGGTGGTCACCGCGGCGGCCCTGATCATGATCAGCGTCTTCGCCGGCTTCATCCTGAGCGGCGAGTCGATCATCAAGACGATGGGCTTCGCCCTGGCGTTCGGCGTCGCGGTGGACGCGTTCCTGGTCCGCATGACCATCGTCCCGGCCGTGCTGTCGCTGCTGGGCCGCTCGGCCTGGTGGCTGCCGCGCTGGCTGGACCGCGTGCTGCCCGACGTCGACGTCGAGGGCGAGAAGCTCACCCGGCAGCTCGGGGACGAGCCCGCGCGGGAGCCCGTCCCCGTCTGACCGGAGCGCGGATCAGAGGCGGCGCAGGGCCTTCATGGCCTGCGCCGCCATCTGCGCCTCACCGAGGGCGTTCGGGTGCACGACCACCGGGTTCGTGCCGAGCAGCACCGGCTCGATCCAGCGGACGCCGATCGGCTGGCAGGCGTCGTGGCCCTCGGACACCCGGGTCATGTCGACGTAGGTGACGCCCGCGACGTTCGCGGCCCGCTTGATCGCGTCGTTGAGGGTCGCCTGCACGCCGCGCAGGTAGGGGACGTCGCCCACGGCCACCGGCATCTGCGCGAAGCAGCCACCGCTGGCCGGCAGGATCGACGGGTAGCCGAGGATCGCGATCTCGGCCCGCGGCGCCTTGGCGCGCACCGCCTTCAGCACCTGCACCAGCGACGGGTAGGTCGTCGACGTGATGGTGTCCTGGAACGACGAGCCGTACTGGTCCTTGCAGGGGCTGCCCGTGCCTAGCGTCGAGGCCCCCGCGATGCCGCACCGGATGATCGAGTCGATGAACACGCCGCTGTCGTTGCCGCCGATGGTCATCGTGACGACCTGCGTGTCCGCCGTGACCGCGTCCAGCTGCGGGGCCACGCCCGGGTACTGCCCGGTCAGGTAGTCACCGGTGTCGGCACCCCCGCAGGTGACGTCGGTGAGCTGCGCCCCGGTCGCCGCGGCGATGACGTGCGGGTAGTTCGCCGTCGAGCGCAGGCACTGCGGCGGCGCGGTCAGGTCGGGCGGCAGGACGCCGGACGCCGCGCTGTAGGAGTCCCCCAGCGCCACGTACCGGACCGGCCCGCCGGCCGCGGCCGGGGGCGCGACCAGGACCAGGACCGCGAAGAGGGCGAACAGGCAGGCGGCGAGACGGCGCACGGGACGACTCCAGCGGGGCGGGGACAGGGGCGCCCGGGACAACGAGGAGAGGCCTCCCGCGTTACGGAGGTCACACGCGCGGGCGGGGAAAGTACTCCTTCCGGATGCTCGGCGACGGCCTGCAGGCCTCCCGACGTACTCCTGCCGTAACAGGCCTGACACCATTCCCGGAGTTTCCCGATCACGGGGCCGCCCCCGCAGGCGCGCGAGTGCCGCGGTGGCTGGATCCCGCCTGGGAAGAGAAGGTGGGTCGTAGCGGATGGAGAGGATCCTCGTGACTGCCATAGACGCGGTTCTGGACGAAGCCGGGCTGACGAACGAAGCCGTTCGCGCCTACGTGAAGCACTGGGCGCAGCACACCGGCGCCGAGCGGGTCGAGGTCGTCAACGCCTCCGACGACGCTCGCCTGATCGCCGAGGCGCTCGAGGCGGGTGAGCTCCTCCCCGCCGGCGAGGGGCGCTACTACTCCCGCAGCCACCCCAAGGACACGGCGCGCTCCGAGGAGCGGACGGTCGTCGCGACGAACGACCCCGAGGACAAGGGCGAGTACAACAACTGGCGCCCGGCGTCGGAGATGCGCCCGATGCTCGAGGAGCGGATGGCCGGCAAGTCCGCGGGCAAGACGATGTACGTCGTCCCCTACGTGATGGCCCCGCCCGGCTCCCCGCTGCAGCCCTACGCCACCGGCGTCGAGCTCACCGACACCCGCACCGTCGTGCTGCACATGATCCGCATGGCGCGGGTCGGCGTGCAGTACGTCAACGAGCTCGCCGACCCGGAGTACTTCGTCCGCGGCGTGCACGTCACCGGCGACCTGGACAACCTGGGCCAGGGCACCGCCGAGGACCAGCGCTACTTCGTCACCGTCGCCGACGAGCGGACGATCCTGCACTACGGCTCGTCCTACGGCGGCAACGCGCTGCTGGGCAAGATCGCCCACGGCCTGCGCCAGGCGACCTACGACGGCTGGGCCTCCGGCAAGTTCCTGGCCGAGCAGTTCCTGCTCCTCGGCATCACCGACAAGCAGACCGGCCGCACGTACCACATCTGCGGTGGCATGCCGAGCGCGTCGGGCAAGACGAACCTGGCCATGATCCTGGCGCCGGACGCCCTCGGCGACCGCTACCAGGTGCACTTCTACGGCGACGACATCGCCTGGCTGTGGGTGGACCCCGAGGACGGCCGCGTCTACGCGATCAACCCCGAGTTCGGCGCCTTCGGCGTGGCCAAGGACACCAACGAGGCCACCAACCCGACCGCCGTCCAGGCGATCGCCGAGGGCACCGGGACGATCTTCACCAACGTCGCCTACAACGAGCAGACGCAGGACGTCTGGTGGGAGGGCAAGAGCAAGCAGCCCCCGGCCGACGTCACCGGCTGGCGCGACTGGAAGGGCGAGCTGATCTCGGAGCGCTCCGAGGAGGAGAAGGACGCTCCCTGGGCGCACCCGAACAGCCGCTTCACCACGACGCTGGCCAACATCCCGAACATCGCGCCGGACTACACGAACCCGAAGGGCGTGCCGGTCGACGCGATCATCTTCGGCGGGCGCACCCGGGACCGCGAGCCGCTGATCCGCGCGATCACCGACCTCCCCGAGGGCGTCTACGACGGCCTCACCCTGGGCGCGGAGGCGACCTTCGCCGCCGAGGGCACCGAGGGCGTCCTGCGGTACGACCCGATGTCGATGCGGCCGTTCATGGCCTACTCCGAGGGCCGGTACGCCGAGCACTGGCTGAAGATCATCGGTGCCGCCACGGACCAGCCGATCTTCGCCCACGTGAACTGGTTCCAGCGCGGCGACGACGGCCGCTTCCTGTGGCCGGGATACCGGGACAACCTCCGCCCGCTGCTGTGGCTCATGCAGCTGCGCAACGGCGAGGTCACCGGCCGGCAGACGCCGGTGGGCATCGTCCCGACCAAGGACGAGCTGCAGCTCGAGGGCATGGACGACCTCCGTCCGGACGACCTCGAGACGCTGCTGACGATCGACGTCCCGCGCTGGCAGCAGGAGATGGCGCACCGCGAGCAGCACCTCTCGCTGTTCCGCGACATGCCCGAGGAGATCTGGGCGGCGCACCGCCGCGTCTCCGACGCCCTGGACGCCGAGGCGAAGTGATCCCCGGGGGTTCCTGACCCCCTGCACGACGACGAAGGCCCCGACCTGCTGGTCGGGGCCTTCGCGTGTCCGGGCGGCGTTCCGCCGCCGGCGTGCAGCGTCCGGCGGTGTTCGATGCGTCTTACCGGGCAGAGACGGCTGACGGGAGCGCGGCGTGACGTTCGAGCAGTTCGTGGCAGCACACGGGGCTCCCCTGCTGCGGCTGGCGTTCGTCCTGACCGGCGACCGGCACCTCGCGGAGGACCTAGCCCAGACGGCGCTGGCCGATGCCTACCGGCACTGGAAGAAGGTGACGGCGGCCCAGGACCCGGCGGCCTACGTGCGCCGGATGCTGGTGAACGCCCACTTGAGCTGGCGACGGCGCCGCTCGAGCACCGAGCGCCCGACCGATCTGCCGGACACCACAGCCGACCGGGCAGCCGGCCCCGGGGACGCCCTGGCGGACCGGGACCAGCTGCGCGCGCTGCTGGCCGGCCTGGCACCGCGCGCCCGGACCGTCCTCGTGCTGCGGTACTACGCCGACCTGGACGACGCCGCGATCGCCGAGGCCATGGGGGTCAGCGCGAGCGCCGTGCGTGCCACCGCCTCCCGGGCCCTGGCGAGTCTCCGGACCACAGCCCTCGTCGAGACCGTCCAGGAGGCGCCATGAGCACCCCGACCGAGCAGCAGCTGCGCGAGCTCTTCGCCGCCGACGCCGCAGGCGCGCCCGACGCGGGTGGCCTCGCCGCCGTCACCCTCCACAGGGTGCGACGCCGTCGCGCGCGGATGACCGCGACGGCCGGGCTGATCGCGGCCCTGGTGGTCGTGGGCGGAGTGGCCGCCGTCCGCGACTCGGTCGGCCCGGTCGCTGGAACCACGTCGCCCTCGGTCGCCGACTGCAGCTTCGCCGTGTGGTTCGAGGGCAGCCTGTACGTCGCGGAGGCCCTGTTCCCGCCGCCCACGGAACCGGCCGCACAGCTCGGCGAGGCGCAGATCAAGCCCTGCAACGACACCGGTCCGCTCCCCAGCGGCGTCGGGCTCTCCGAGGAGCCGAGGTGGGTCACCGCGTCGGCGTACCCCGGGTACGCCCCGGAGGAGGTCGTCTCGGTGCCCGACCCGGAGGGCGTCCTGGCGCTGGTCTCCACGGACCTGCCCCGCGAGCAGCGACTGCAGATCATCGTCGCGCTCCAGCAGGCCGCAGCCGAGTGGGCCGCCGCCGCGGACTGATCGTGCCCAGGCCGCCCAGATGCGCCTGAGCGTGGTCTCCGGGCCCCGGATGACCGCACCCATGCGCATGGGCGTGGTCCTGGCACGCGGTCGGCGGCCACCGGACGACGAAGGGCCCCGACCCGCGGGTCGGGGCCCCTCGTTCGGCGTTGCTCAGTCCAGGTAGTCGCGCAGGACCTGGGAGCGGCTCGGGTGGCGCAGCTTCGACATCGTCTTGGACTCGATCTGGCGGATGCGCTCGCGGGTGACCCCGTAGACGCGGCCGATCTCGTCGAGGGTGCGCGGCTGGCCGTCGGTCAGGCCGAAGCGCAGGCGGACGACGCCGGCCTCCCGCTCGGACAGCGTCTGCAGCACGCTCAGCAGCTGGTCCTGCATGAGGCCGAAGCTGACGGCGTCGACGGCGACGACTGCCTCGGAGTCCTCGATGAAGTCGCCGAGCTGGCTGTCGCCCTCGTCGCCGATGGTCTGGTCGAGGCTGATCGGCTCCCGGGCGTACTGCTGGATCTCCAGCACCTTCTCCGGGGTCAGGTCGAGCTCCTTGGCCAGCTCCTCCGGCGTGGGCTCGCGGCCGAGGGACTGCGACATCTCACGCTGTATGCGGCCGAGCTTGTTGATGACCTCGACCATGTGCACCGGGATGCGGATGGTGCGCGCCTGGTCGGCCATCGCGCGGGTGATCGCCTGGCGGATCCACCACGTCGCGTAGGTCGAGAACTTGAAGCCCTTGGTGTAGTCGAACTTCTCGACCGCGCGGATGAGGCCCATGTTGCCTTCCTGGATCAGGTCCAGGAACGCCATGCCGCGGCCGGTGTAGCGCTTGGCCAGCGACACGACGAGGCGCAGGTTGGCCTCGAGCAGGTGGTCCTTGGCTCGCTCGCCGTCCCGGGTGACCCAGGTGAGCTCGCGGCGCCGTGTGATCGGCAGCGTCTCGCCCGCGGCGGCGGCGTCGGCGAGCTTGTGGCTGGCGTACAGACCGGCCTCGATCCGCTTGGCGAGGTCGACCTCCTCCTCGGCGGTGAGCAGCTTCACCCGGCCGATGAGCTTGAGGTAGGCGCGGACGGCGTCGGTGGAGGCCGTCATCTCGGCGTCCTTGCGGGCCTTGCGGAGGGCCGCGGACTCCTCCTCGTCCCCCCACTCGAACTCGCCGGTGGTGGCGCCGGCAGCAGCCTCGCCGTCGGCCTCGGGCGCGTCGGTGTCGTCGTCCTCCTCCACCGCGGTGGCGGTGACGGTGACGGTCTCGCCGGCGACGGCGGTCTCGAGGACCTCGTCGACGGCAGTGGCCTCGTCGCCCTCGGCCGGTGCGGCCTTGGACTTCGGGGCGGCCTTCGCCTTGGCGGGGGCCTTGGGCTTCGCGGCGGCCTTGGGCTTGGCAGCGGCCTTGGGCTTCGCAGCGGTCTTGGGCTTGGCCGCTGCGGTGGTGGGAGTGGTGATGGTTTCGTCCGTAACGTTCGGGGCCGGCTGGGCGATGTCGGTCGCAGTCATCGTCGCCTCTCGTGACGGTGTCGGACGGCGTCGCGAGAACCTGCAGTCCTAGCGGAGAGGCCGGCGCGTGCGCGACGAGGAGCCGGCACGTGCTGAGGGTGTGGTGCGGATGTCCTGCGGTACCGGCCTGATCGGCGCGTTCCTGGGGACGACGACCCATTTTAGCCCTCGTCGCCCGTCGGTGCCGCCACCCGTCCGCCGAGCCGCCCCTTCCGGGGTGAAATCCGGCTGAGGCGACGCCGCCCGACGCGACGTACCGCGCACCCGATCCGGCCGGGCGGGGGTGCGGAGGCCCGTGTTCCGGACGCCGCCGCCGGGGGCAGGCAGTACCGCAGGACCGGCAGCGGACGGAGGTGGCTCGTGCGGGACGAGGACGGCGTGCGACGCGCGATCACGGCGGCGCCCGGCCGGGCGCGCCGGACCTGGGCACGCCACCCCCGGCTGGGGATGGCGCTCAAGGCCGCGCTGGCCGCCTCGCTGGCCTGGGCCCTGGTGCGCGTCGTGCCCGGGCCCGCCGCCGACTACCCGTACTACGCGCCGCTGGGTGCGGTGGTCGCCAGCTCGACGACGCTCACCGGCTCCGTCCGCGAGTCGGCGCAGACCGTGACCGCGATCTCCCTCGGCGCCGGGGTCGCCCTGGCCGTGGACGCGCTGGCCGGGCCGAACGTCGTCACGATCGCCCTGGTGGTCGCCATCGGGGTGCTCGTGGCCGGCTGGCCTCGCCTGGGCAGCGCGCGGAGCTGGGTGCCGACGTCGGGGCTGTTCGTCCTCATCATCGGCAGCACCAACCCGACGGGCTACGTGCTCGGCTACGCCGGGCTGACCCTGCTGGGCGCCCTGGTCGGGCTCGCCGTCACGGCCGCCTTCCCGCCGCTCCCCCTCGCACCGGCGCAGGCCCAGCTCCAGCTGCTGCGCGACACCCTGGCCGACCAGCTCGACGACCTCGCCGACGCGCTGCGCCAGGAGAGCCCGCCGACGGCGGAGGGCTGGGAGGAGCGCACCCGCACGATCGACCCGGTCCTGGCCGAGATGCGCGCCGCGGTCGAGCAGTCCCTGGAGGCGCAGCGGGGCAACCGGAAGGCGCGCCGCTACGCGGAGGACGCCCGGCAGCAGGTGCAGCAGGCGCGCGCCCTGGAGCGGCTGACCCTGCTGGTCGAGGAGGTCACCGACGCCCTCTCGGCCACCGAGCGCGCGGAGTTCGAGCGGGTGGCGCTGGGGCCGGCCCTGCGCCCGGCCGCAGCCCGCGCCCTGGCCGCCTTCGCCGACGCGCTCCGGTCGGTGCGCTACCGGACGGCGGAGCCGGAGGCGCTGCGGGCGGCCGACGAGGAGCTGCGCCGGCTCACCGACGAGGTGAGGCGCGCGCGCACTGCGACCCAGGACGACCTGTTCGTGGCCGGCAGCGTCGTCGACTCGGTCCGCCGCGGACTCGTCGCGCTCAGTCCGCCCGACGACGTGGTCGCCCGCTCGCTCGAGGCCCCGGACCGGCCGGAGGGCGCGCGCTGACGGCCAGGGCCTCTCAGGTGCCGATCTCGGTGCGCACGGCGTAGAGCTCGGGGAAGAACGTGAGATCCAGTGCGCGTCTCAGGAACCCGACCCCTGACGAACCGCCGGTCCCGGTCTTGGCGCCGATCGTCCGCTGCACGGTGAGCAGGTGGCGGAACCGCCACATCTGGAAGTTGTCCTCGATGTCCACGAGGCTCTCGCACGCCTCGTAGACCCCCCACGGGGTCTCGGTCGCCTCGTAGATGCGCCGGAACACCGGGACCAGCCCGGCCTCGAACCGCCACGGCTCCCGGACGTCCCGGCCCAGCACGGCCTCGGGGACGTCGAAGCCCGCGCGGGCGAGCAGCCGGAGGAACTCGTCGTAGAGCGTCGGGGCCTCCAGCAGCTCGGCCAGGAGCTGCTGGGCCGCGGGCTCGGCGTCGAAGACCTGGAGCATCGCGGCGTTCTTGTTGCCGAGGACGAACTCCACCGCCCGGTACTGGTGGGACTGGAAGCCCGACGCGTTCCCGAGGGCGCCGCGGAACTGCGCGTACTCCCGGGGCGTGAGGGTGGCCAGCACCGACCACTGCTCGGTGAGGGTCCGCTGGATGTTCTTGACCCGGGCGAGGCACTTGAGCGCGGGGTCGAGGTCGTCGGCGGCGAGGTAGCCCCGGGCGGCCAGGAGCTCGTGCAGCACGAGCTTGAGCCAGAGCTCGCTGGTCTGGTGCTGGACGATGAACAGCAGCTCGTCGTGGTGCTCGGGTCGGCTGCGCGGGTTCTGGGCAGCCAGGAGCTGGTCCAGGCCGAGGTAGCCGCCGTAGCTGCGATCGGCGGTCAGGTCGGTCCGGATGGACTGCTCCAGCGCCCGCTCGGCGCGGTCCGGGTCGTCGGCAGCGTTGGCCATGCCCGAACGCTAGCCCTCGCGGAGGAGGCGCCCGCCTCCTCTGGAAGAGTGATCCGGCGTCCCGGCATGGCCGGGGCCTGCACGGGGAATCCCCATGTCCGGCGACCCGGCGGACGTGGCGCCTGCGCATGGGCGAGATAGCTCACACCGCCGGTACCGCACCTCGGCGGTCGTTTCGTCCGACCATCTAGGGTGCGGCGCTCCTTGGCGCCCTCCCGCGGTAGGCCAGAGAGGCAGACGTGACTTCGAGTCCCGGCGTTGTAGCTGACAGCGCGAACCCCGACGTGGTGCTCGTGGGTGGCGGCATCATGAGCGCCACCCTCGCCGCGCTGTTCGGCATCGTGGCGCCCGACTGGTCGGTCACGGTCTTCGAGGCCGGACCGGCGCTGGCCGGCGAGAGCTCCGACGCCTGGAACAACGCCGGCACCGGCCACTCCGCGCTCTGCGAGCTGAACTACACCCCGGCCGGACCCGACGGCCGGGTGGACGCCACGAAGGCCGTCTCGATCAACGAGCAGTTCCAGGTCTCGCGGCAGTTCTGGTCGCACCTGGTGCGCCGCGGCATGGGCACCCCCCGGGACTTCATCTCCCCCGTCCCCCACGTCGCCTTCGTCACCGGCGACGAGGGCCGCCGCTACATGCGTTCCCGCTACGACGCGCTCAAGGCCCAGCCGCTGTTCGCCGACCTGGAGCACACCGAGGACCCCGCCGTCCTCGCGCAGTGGATCCCGCTCGTCATGGCCGGCCGCGACCCGGAGCAGCCCGTCGCGGCCACCCGCTCCGTCGCCGGTACCGACGTCAACTTCGGGGCCCTGACCCGGATGCTGCTCGCCGACGCCGAGACCCGCGGCGTGGCCGCGCACACCCACCAGCGCGTCGAGGAGATCGAGCGGGAGTCCGACGGCCGCTGGAGGGTGACCGTCAAGGACACCCGGTCCGGCGAGCCCCGCACGGTCCGCGCCCGGTTCGTGTTCGTCGGTGCCGGCGGCGGTGCGCTGCCGCTGCTGCAGAGCACCGGCATCCCCGAGATCGCCGGCTTCGGCGGGTTCCCGGTGAGCGGCATGTTCCTGCGGACCACCTCCCAGGAGCTGGTCTCCCAGCACCAGGCGAAGGTCTACGGCCAGGCGGCGGTGGGCGCTCCCCCGATGTCGGTGCCGCACCTGGACCTGCGCCTGATCGACGGCGAGTACTCGCTGCTGTTCGGTCCCTACGCGGGCTTCTCGCCCAAGTTCCTCAAGGCCGGTTCGATCTTCGACCTGCCGCTGAGCGTGCGCCCCAACAACCTCGGCTCGATGCTCGGCGTCGCCCGTACCGAGCTGGCGCTCACCAAGTACCTGATCAAGGAGCTCCTCCAGTCCCGTGCGGCCCGTCACCGCACGCTGCAGGGCTTCGTGCCCGAGGCCGAGGAGCACGACTGGGACATGATCACCGCCGGCCAACGGGTCCAGGTGATCAAGCGGGACCCGTCCACGGGGAAGGGCATGCTCCAGTTCGGCACCGAGCTGATCGTGGGCGCCGACGGCACCATCGCCGGCCTGCTGGGGGCCTCCCCCGGCGCCTCGACGGCCGTCGCGGCGATGCTGACGCTGCTCGAGCGCTGCTTCCCCGACCGCGCCGACGCCTGGCGCCCGCTGATCCAAGAGGCGATCCCCTCCTACGGCCACACGCTGTCGGGCGAGCCGGAGCTCCTCGCGCAGGTCCGTAAGGACACGATGGAGACCCTCGAACTCGACGGCTGACCCGCGGGCCGGGGAGGGGGCTACCGCCCCGGGGGAAAAGCAGGGTAGGGTTCTCCTCGGTCGCTGTTGTACCTCTGCTCGTTCTCGAACGTCCGCAGTCGTCTCTGCCCTGACGTTCCTCTCGGTCCTGCCGGTCGGTGCGGCGGCCCCGGATCAGCGAGTGCCGATCCGGTCACCCCCAGCACGGAAGAAGTAACGACATGGCTCAGGGCACTGTGAAGTGGTTCAACGCGGAGAAGGGCTTCGGGTTCATCGCCCAGGACGGCGGCGGCGCCGACGTCTTCTGCCACTACTCCGCCATCGTCAGCGACGGCTACCGCTCGCTCGACGAGGGCCAGCAGGTCGAGTTCGACGTCACGCAGGGCCAGAAGGGCCCGCAGGCGGAGAACGTTCGCCCCATCTGATCTGAACTGATCCCCGCCGGGGGTCACGGCGCCTCGTGCGCCGTGGCCCCCGTCGGCGTTTCCGGGGTCACTCCAGGGTGACCGCCACCGTCGCGGCCAGCTCCCGGACGGCGTCGAGGTCGGCCGGTGACCCCGCCCCCGTGAGGCTCAGCGGTGCGGCCACCTGCTTCCAGCGCAGCGCCCCGGTGATCCGGGCGATGCTGGCGTGCGCCCCGGCGGTGTCGTCGTTGCCGTGCACGTAGACCCCGTACGGCAGGCCCACGGTGGCGTCCAGGCACGGGTAGTAGACGGTGTCGAAGAAGTGCTTCAGCGCTCCGGACATGTAGCCGATGTTGGCCGGCGTCCCGAGCAGCACGCCGTCGGCGCCCAGCACGTCGGCCGCCCCGGCCGACAGCGCCGGCCGGAGCACCAGCTCGGTGCCCTCGGCCAGCGCCACGCCCTCCTTCACCGCCTCGAGGACCGCCTGCAGCGCGGGCGAGGGCGTGTGGTGGACGACGAGCAGACGGGCCATGCGGCGATCATCCCGCGCCGGCGTCGTCCGCCCGCGGACGGCCGGCCGCCGTCCGCAGCTCGCCGTAGACCCGGGCCAGGTCGGGCAGCTGGAAGTGCGCGTTGAGCCCGCTCGGGTTCGGCGCCACCCACACGGGCACACCGGCGATCAGCTCGGGCTGCTCCCCCAGCGCGGCGCGTGGCCGCTCGAAGGCGAGCCGGTAGGCGCCGATTCCCAGGACCGCGAGGATCCGGGGCCGGTGGCGGGCCACCAGCTCCGCGAGTGCGCCGGCACCCGCGCGCAGCTCGTCGCGGTCCAGCTCGGCCGCGGTGCGGGTCGGCCGGTCCACCAGGTTGGTGACGCCCAGGCCGGAGCGGAGCAGCTCCCGGTCCTCGTCGGGGGTCAGCCGCCGCGGCGTGAGCCCGGCCAGGTGCAGCGCCGGCCAGAACCGGTTGCCCGGACGGGCGAAGTGGTGCCCGCGCTCGGCCGACATCAACGACGGGTTGATCCCGCAGAACAGCACGTCCAGCCCCGGGGCGACGACGTCGGGCACCGGCTTCCCTGGCGGCGGGTGCGGCATCGCCCGGGGCTCAGCTGGGCAGCGAGCCCCGGGCGACGACGTCGGTCGTCGGCGCCTCGGGCATGCTCCGGCCGGGCTCGACGGTGAGGCCGTAGGTGGGGAAGTCGTCGGCGCCCGCGGCCTCCAGGGTGCTCATCTGCAGCCCCGACCCGGTGACGTCGAACTTCCCGAGTGCCTTCGGGGTTCCCTGCTCCAGCCCCCACAGCACGTAGACCTCGGCGTCGCGGTCGTTGGGCTCGAGCGCGTGGCTGACCACCTGCACGCCGTCGTCGCGGGCGAGCAGGGTGGCCACGGTCCGGCCGTCGTCGTCGGTGACCGGGACGACCGTCGCCGGACCCGGGCGCAGCAGCTCCTCGACCATCGCGGCCTCCGAGGCCGCGGCCTCCCGCGCCTCGTTCCGGTCACCCGTCAGCACGACGGTCCAGCCGCCGAGGCCCACGACCGCGGCCACGGCGGCCGCCACCAGCACCGACGTCCACCGCCGGCGCGGCACG
>JBEPZM010000050.1:0-15081 GCA_041640835.1 Blastococcus sp. | reverse complement strand
CCCGCTCGCCGACGCACAGCAGCCGGTCCCCACGGGCCAGGCCGCCGGCCAGGAACGCCCGGACGGCGAGGTCGAACGCCACGTCGTCGTCGTGCACCCAGCACAGGTGGTCGGCCGAGCCCGCCTCAGGCGGCTCGACGACCGATCCGTGCGCACGCATGCACCGACCGTATGCCGACCCGGGGTCCCAGGACAGAGGCAGTGAGAAGAACCTCCCGCAGGCTCAGAGGGCCTTGAGGATGTCCTCCACGCGCTCCCGTGCGTCACCGAACAGCATCCGGCTGTTGTCCCGGAAGAACAGCGGGTTCTGGACGCCGGCGTAGCCGGTGTTCATCGACCGCTTGAAGACCACGACCCGCTCGGCCTCCCACACCCGCAGCACCGGCATGCCGGCGATCGGGCTCGTGGGGTCGTCGGCGGCGGCCGGGTTCACCGTGTCGTTGGCCCCGATGACGAGGACGACGGAGGTGCTGGCCAGGTCGTCGTTGATCTCGTCCATCTCGAGGACGACGTCGTAGGGCACCTTGGCCTCGGCCAGCAGCACGTTCATGTGCCCCGGCAGCCGCCCGGCCACCGGGTGTATGCCGAAGCGGACCTCGACGCCGCGCTCGGTGAGCTTGCGGGTCAGGTCGGCGACCGCGCCCTGGGCCTGCGCCACCGCCATGCCGTAGCCCGGCGTGATGACGACCGACGACGCCTCGCGCAGCAGCTCGGCGGTGTCCTCGGCGGTGATCTCGGTGTGCTCGCCGTAGTCCACGTCGGAGGCCGCGGCGCTGCCCTCGTTGCCGAAGCCGCCGGCGATCACCGAGATGAACGACCGGTTCATCGCCTTGCACATGATGTAGGAGAGGTAGGCACCCGAGGAGCCGACCAGCGCACCGGTGATGATCAGCAGGTCGTTGCCGAGCAGGAAGCCCGACGCGGCCGCGGCCCAGCCGGAGTAGCTGTTGAGCATCGACACGACGACCGGCATGTCGCCGCCGCCGATCGAGGCCACCAGGTGCCAGCCCAGCGCCAGCGCCAGCACTGTGAGGATCGCGAGCACCGGCAGGTTCGGCTCCACCACGAAGACGACGGTCAGCGCGGCGAACGCGGCGAGCGCGCCCAGGTTGAGCCAGTTCTTGCCGGGGAGGACCAGCGGGTTGCTCTTGATCCGGGCCGACAGCTTGAGGAAGGCCACGATCGAGCCGGTGAAGGTGACCGCGCCGATGAAGACGCCGATCGCCACCTCGCCGGAGTGGATGCCCAGCAGGTCGGAGGAGACCTCCGTCTGGTTGTCCAGGTCGGCCTCGACCGAGAGGTAGCCGTTCCAGCCGACGAGCACCGCGGCCAGGCCGACGAAGCTGTGCAGGATCGCGATGAGCTCGGGCATGCCGGTCATCTCGACCTTGGCCGCGCGCCACAGCCCGATCGCGGCACCGATGACGACGGCGACGACCATCAGGGCGGCGCCGGTGCCGGAGAGGCCGTGGTCGACGGCCAGGCCGATGGTGGCGGCCAGCGCGATGACCATGCCGGCCATCCCGTAGGCGTTGCCCGCCTTCGCCGTCTCGTGCTTGGCGAGACCGGCCAGGCTGAGGATGAACAGCAGCGCGGCGACGATGTAGGCCGCGGAGGCGGCACCGGTGGCGGTCATCGTGCTGCACTCCCGGTGCTCGGTCCGCGGGTGAACATGCCGAGCATGCGGCGGGTGACGGCGAAGCCGCCGAAGACGTTGATGCTGGCGACGAGGATCGCCACGAACGCGAGCGCGGTCACCAGGGCGTCGTCGTGCCCGATCTGCAGCAGGGCGCCGACGACGATGATCCCGGAGATGGCGTTGGTGACGCTCATCAGCGGCGTGTGCAGGGCGTGGTGCACCCCGCTGATCACGTAGAAGCCCACGACGACGGCGAGCGCGAACACCGTGAGGTGCTGGACCAGCTCGCTGGGCGAGAACCCGGCGAGCACGAACAGCAGCGCGGCGCCCAGCCCGACCAGCGCGAAACGCCGGGACGGCGGTGGTGGCGCCTTCGGTGCCGCCGGTTCGACCGCCGCGGCCGCGACCGGCGCGGGGGCAGCGGAGACCTGGACCGGCGGCGGGGGCCACAGGGTCTCGCCCTCGCGCACCACGGTGATCGCGCGCTGGACGACGTCGTCCAGGTCGAGGACGAGCGCGCCGTCCTTGCCCGGGGTGAGCAGCTTGAGCAGGTTGACCAGGTTGGTGCCGTACAGCTGCGAGGCCTGCGCCGGGAGCCGGCCCGGGAGGTCGGTGTAGCCGATGATCGACACGCCGTTGGGGGTCACCACGATCTCGTCGGGCACGGAGCCCGCGACGTTGCCGCCCTGCGCGGCCGCCATGTCGACGACGACCGAGCCCGAGCGCATCGAGGCGACCATCTCCTCGGTGATCAGCCGCGGCGCGGGCCGGCCGGGGATGAGCGCGGTGGTGATGACGATGTCGACGTCCTTCGCCTGCTCCGCGTACATCTCGGCGGCCCGGCGGTTGAAGTCCTCGCCCATCTCGCGGGCGTAGCCGTCGGAGCTGACCTCCTGCTCGCCGGCCTTGACCGCGACGTACTCGCCACCGAGGGAGCGGACCTGCTCGGCGACCTCCGGGCGCACGTCGGTGGCCCGCACGATCGCGCCCAGGCTGCTGGCGGCGCCGATGGCGGCGAGGCCGGCGACGCCGGCGCCCGCGACGAGCACCTTGGCCGGGGGCACCTTGCCGGCCGCGGTGACCTGACCGGTGAAGAAGCGGCCGAACACGTGCGCGGCCTCGACGACGGCGCGGTAGCCGGCGATGTTGGCCATGGAGCTGAGCACGTCGAGGGACTGGGCGCGGGAGATGCGCGGCACGGCGTCCATCGAGAGCACGGTGATCGGGCGGGCGGCGAGCGCCGCGACCAGGTCGGGGTTGAACGCCGGGCTGATCATGCCGATCAACGTCGCGCCGTCCCGCAGCCGGGCGATCTCCTCGACCGACGGGGCGGTGACGCGGAGGACCACGTCGGCCTGCCACGCCTCGTCGGCGGTGCCGATGCGGGCACCGGCCGCGGCGTAGGCGTCGTCGGGGAAGCTGCTGGCCCCACCGGCCCCGGTCTCGACGACGACGTCGTACCCCAGACCGACCAGCTGGGTGACCGTCGTCGGCGTCGCGGCCACCCGCGTCTCGCGGGGGTGGTTCTCGCGCGGCACTCCGATGTGCAACGTGGCTCCGATCATCGCCGGCCGGCGCGCAGCCGGTCAGCAGGTGGTTGGGGTCGAACGCGTGCTCGGTGATCCGGGAGGATCATGCCTGGGCAACGACCCGGGCTCCGCCCGGGGCCCGCCGATGTGACCACTGCCACGTCCGGAGGGGTGACGCCTCAGGCCAGTCCGTTCACCGAGATCCCGGCGGCCTGCAGCTGCTCGATGCCGGTGAGCCGCGTGCTGTCCGTCTCGTCCAGGCCCAGGTTGATCAGCGAGGTCACGCCCACCAGCGGGGTGAGGTCGGTGACCGGGTTGGCGCCCAGCTGGAGTTCCTGCAGGAGCGGGGCGTCGGCCAGCCCACCCACGGCGGTGATCTCGTTGTCGAACAGGTCCAGGATCAGCAGCGTCGGGACGGTGCCCAGCGGTGAGGGGTCGACGATCCGGTTGCCGCCCAGGCGCAGGGTGTCGAGGTTCGCCAGCCCGGCCAGGGGTGAGACGTCGGTGATCGCGTTGCCGGAGAGGTCGAGCTTCGCCAGCCCGTCGTGGCCGGCCAGCGCCGAGATGTCCGTGACCTGCGCGGCCGCGACGCCGAGCGCGCGGAGGGTCGAGGTCGTCGCCAGTGGACCCAGGTCGCTGACCGGGTTCTGGGACAGCCCGAGGTCGAACAGCTGGAGGCCGGCCAGCGGCGAGATGTCGTCGACGGCGTTGTCGGTCAGGGTGAGCGTGCTCAGCCGCGGCAGGGACGAGAGAGGCGCGAGGTCGGTGATCTCGTTGCGGGGCAGGTCCAGGTCGAACAGCCCGGTCAGCCGCTCGAGACCGTCGAGGGAGCGGATCGGGGCGGTGGCGTCGAGGCCGTCGCAGTGCAGCTCCTCGATCGCGGTCAGGTCGCGGTCGGCGAACAGCTCCGTCGTCGCGGGCAGCCCGGCGGCCTCGGCCACGCAGGCGGCGAGCGCCGCGTCGGCGAATTCGTGCACGGGTTCGTCGGCGTCCCCGGAGCAGGCCGAGGAGCCGAGGGCGAGCACGAGGACGGCGGCGACCGCGGCTCGCCGGCGGGCGCTCGTGCAGGGACGCAGGGACACGGTGATGACGGCACCTCCTCGGCCCGCAGGGTAGCCAGCGGTGCCTAGCCCCAACGGGTGAACCGGATCTGTTTCGGCTCAAAGAGCACCGTGCCGGACGCCGAAGTAGCTGGTGGCGCGCCGAACGGGCGCCGTACCGCGACCACCAGAGGAGGACCGTGACCGCCGTCAGTGCGCCGGACGCCCACGTTCCGCCGGAGATCGTCTCCTCCGTCTTCTACAGCGCCTCGGTCAGCGACTCGCTGGCGCTCCTCGTCGCGGAGACCTCGGGCCGCACGCAGCGGTTCAGCTGGGCGAACGAGGGCGCCGTGCAGCTCCTGGGCTACGGCCTCGAGGACCTGTGCGCGATGCCGGTGGAGCAGCTGTTCCCGACCCTCGGCGGGGGCGAGCTCAAGCTCCTGCTGCGCCGGGAGCGGTCGGCCCGGCGCACGCTGCACGTCCGCACCGCCAGCGGGGCGCTCGTCGAGGCGGGCGTCCTCACGACCCCGTCACCGGGCGGCCGCCGGTGGACAGTGCTGCTGCGCTCCACGGCCAACGAGCAGGAGCGCGCCCTGCGGGCCACCGCCGACGCCCACGAGCGCCGTTTCTCCGCCCTCACCGAGCGCTCGCCGGTGCCGACCCTGCTCTCCGAGCAGGGCATGCGCCTGGCGCACGTCAACGACGCGTTCTGCGGCCTCGTCGGCCGCGGGGCCGAGCAGATGCTGGGCACCGGCTGGATCGACACGGTGCACACCGACGACCTCGACGCCGTCATCGAGCAGGTCTCGGCCGCACTGGACGGCGGGGAGGTGGAGGTCCAGGCCCGCCTCGTCCGCGACGACGGCACGGTGCGGACGACGATCATCCGCTTCGCCCACCTGTTCACCCCGGGCGTCGGCGCCGGCTTCGTCGCCACGATCGAGGACATCACCGAGCGGCTGGCCTTCGAGGCGCGGCTGGCCCACCAGGCCCACCACGACCCGCTCACCGGGCTGCCCAACCGCACCCTGCTCGCCCAGTACGTGGCCGAGCGCTTCCGCCCGGGCGTCGGCGGCCTGGCCTGCCTGTTCCTCGACCTGGACAACTTCAAGGTCGTCAACGACTCCCTCGGCCACACCGCCGGCGACGAGCTGCTCATCGAGGTCGCGAACCGGCTCCGGGCGACGGTGCGGCCCGGTGACCTGGTCGCCCGCTTCGGCGGCGACGAGTTCGTGGTGGTGTGCGAGCAGGTCGACGAGGAGGCCGTGGTCGCCCTCGCCGAGCGGATCGCCGAGGCCCTCTCCCGTCCGCTGCGCCTCGGCGGGGTCGACGTGCGCCCGCACGCCAGCGTCGGCGTCACCGTGCAGACCGCCGACCACGTCGCCGCCGAGGAGCTCATCCGCGACTGCGACATCGCCATGTACCAGGCGAAGGCCGGAGGCAAGGGCCGGATCAGCGTGCTCGACCAGGCCGGCCGGGCCGAGGCGCGGGACAAGCTGCGGCTGGTCACCGAGCTGCGCGACGCCATCGACAACCGCGAGCTCACGCTGCTCTACCAACCGATCTTCAGCACCACCGACCGCACGCCGGTCGCCGTCGAGTCGCTGGCCCGCTGGCAGCACCCCGAGCGCGGACCGATCAGCCCGACGGTCTTCGTGCCGCTGGCCGAGGAGAGCGGACTGATCGCCGGACTGGGGCTGTTCGTCCTCGACGAGACCTGCCGGCAGCTCGCCGAGTGGGACCGGCTCATGGGTGCGTCCGCCCCGCGACGGGCGAACGTCAACGTCTCCGCCCTGCAGCTGGACGGGAACCTGCCCGCGCAGGTCGTGGCGGCGCTCGAGCACCACGGCCTGCACCCCTCGCGGATCTCCGTCGAGATCACCGAGTCGGCGCTGATGAAGGACCCGACGTCGGCGCAGAAGGTGCTCCAGGAGCTCCGCGACGTCGGCGTCGAGCTGGCGATCGACGACTTCGGCACCGGCTACTCCTCGCTGGCCTACCTGCGTCACCTGCCGGTGGACTGCCTGAAGGTCGACCGCTCGTTCGTCGCGGAGCTCAGCGCCGGCCACGGGGAGATCGCCTCGGCGGTCATCGCGCTGGCCCGCAACCTCAACCTGTGCACCGTCGCCGAGGGGGTCGAGACCGCCGAGCAGGCCGACGAGCTCCAGCGGCTGGGCGCCACCTACCTCCAGGGCTTCAGCCTGGCCGAGCCCATGACCGGGGGGCACGCCGCCGCCTGGTTCGCCGTCCACGGGGAGACCGCACCGTGACCGTCACGCCCTTCCCCCGAGCCGACCTCGCGTCCGTGCCTGCTCCGGCCTTCGACGTCGAGAAGGTGCTGGCCAGCATCGACACGATGGCCTCGCAGAAGCCGGTCGCCGCGCAGCTGGTCTCGGTGGCCAACTCCGAGGACACCAGCGCCAAGGAGCTGGCGAGCATCCTGGCCTCCGACGTCGCGCTGGCCAGCCGGGTGATGAAGCTGGCCAACTCCGCCTACTTCGGCATGCGGGGGCGGGTCACCTCCCTGCAGTTCGCCGTCACCGTCGTCGGCTTCACCACGGTGCGCACCATGGCCACCGTCGCGCTCACGGACCTGGACGACGAGTCGCGGCTGCCCGAGGACTTCTGGGACTTCAGCACGCACCTGGCGCTGTCGGCGTCCACGCTGGCGCCGCGGTTCGGCGAGCGGCCCCAGGACGCGCTCTGCCTCGGGCTGCTCGCCCAGATGGGTGCGGCGCTGCTGTTCCACAACGACAGCGAGGGCTACGCCGAGATCGTCGCCGCCGAGCCCACCTTCCCGGGGCGCCGGGCGGCGGAGACCCGGCGCTACGGGCTCAACTGCCTCCGGCTGACCGCCGTGGCGCTCGAGCAGTGGGGCTTCCCCCAGCCGATGATCCTGCCGCTCAAGCACGTCGACGACTACCGGGCGGAGGAGGGCGCGTTGCTGCGCAGCGCCTTCGAGGTCGCCGCCCGGCTGACCACGGAGGACTACGACACGGTGCCGATCGTGCGGGTCAGCTGCGGCCGGCTGCGCGAGGACGACGTGGTGCCGGTGCTCGACGCCGTCCGCGCCGACGCCGTCGAGCTGCGCCGCGCCATGCTCGCCGACTGACCCACCCGGTCCCCGGACTTTCTGCACCGGAAGTCCCGGACTTTCTGCACCGAAAGTCCGTCCGACGCGGCAGAGCCCCGCCCCCCGGAAGGGGAGCGGGGCTCTGTCGTTCGGCCCCGTCCAGAGGCTCACCCCGAGCGTGCGAGGGGTGAGGAGGACGGGGTCCTTCTTCAGGCGTACGGGGCGCCCAGCGGGTCCACCGTCGGGTAGCTGCCGACCTTCGCCGCCAGCCGGTCGGCGGCGAAGTCGCCGTCGCCCAGCAGGTGGTCGATGGCGGTGAGCCGGGCGGTGTAGTGACCGACCTTGTACTCGGCGGTCACGCCGATGCCACCGTGCAGCTGGATGGCGTCCTTGCCGATGTGCCGGCCGGTGCGGCTGGTGAGCAGCCGGGCCCGGTCGGCGGCGGTGACGACGTCACCGTCGGAGAGCTGCACCACCGAGGCCCACAGCGCGATGCTGCGGGCCAGCTCCAGGGACACGTACATGTCCGCGGCGCGGAAGTTGAGCGCCTGGAACTTGTTCAGCGTGACCCCGAACTGCTTGCGGGTCTTGAGGTACTCGGTGGTGGTGCGCAGCGCGGTGTCCATGGCGCCCACGGACTCGTGCGCGTAGGCGATCCGGGCCACGGCCTGCGCACGCTCGATGGCCTGCGTCTGGTCGCCGCCGGTGCCCAGCTGGGTGGCCGGCGTGCCGTCGAAGCGCACGTTGGCCGAGCGGGTGCCGTCGATGTTGCGGTAGCCGGTGCGGTTCAGCCCGGAGGCGTTCCCGTCCACGACGAACAGCCCGGTGCCGCCGCCGGAGAGCGCGGCGGAGACGACGAGGACGTCGGCGCGGGCGCCGTGCGGCACCGGCTCCTTGACGCCGGTCAGCGTCCAGCTGCCGCCGGCCTCGGTGGCCGTGACCGCCGAGGCGGACGCCGTCCAGCGGGCGCCGATCTCGGCGTGCGCGAAGGTCGGCACCGAGGTGCCGCCGGCGATGGCCCCGAGGAGCTCGCCCTTCTGCGCGTCGGTGCCGACGGCGTCGATGAGCCCGCCGGCGAGGACGACTGCCTCGATGAACGGCTCGGGTGCGAGCACCCGCCCGATCTCCTCGGCGACGATCGCGACCTCGACCGGGCCGGCGCCCATGCCGCCGTGCTCCTCGGCGAAGGGCAGACCCAGCAGGCCCATCTCGGCCAGCTGCGTCCAGACCTTCTCGTCGAAGCCCGGGTCGGTCTTGGTCACCTTGCGGCGCGTCTCGCTGTCGCCGTAGGCGCGGGCCAGCAGCGCGGCGACGGCCTCGCGCAGGTCGTTCTGCTCGCTGTCGTAGGTGAAGTCCATGGCTATCTCACAACCCCAGGATCGTGCCGCTGATGATGACGCGCTGCACCTCGTTGGAGCCTCCGTAGATGGAGACCTTCCGGTAGTTGAGGTACTCGGGAGCCGAGACCCGCGCCCAGTCGGGCACGTCGGAGCCCTCCTCGGCGAACGAGGCCACCGACAGCGGGCCGGCGATGTCGACGATCAGCTCGGTCACCTCCTGCTGGAGCACCGAGCCCTTGAGCTTGAGCACCGAGGAGGCCGGGTGCGGCTTGCCGTCGGCCGAGTTGGCGACCACGCGCAGCGCGGTCAGCTCCAGGGCGACGAGCTCGTTCTCGATCTCGGCGATGCGGGAGGAGTAGCGCGCGTCCTCCAGCAGCGGGCGGCCGTTGTAGGTCGTCTCGCGGGCCAGCTCCTTGGCCAGCGCGAGCATGCCCTTGGTGCCGCCGACGCGGGCGATGCCCACGCGCTCGTTGCCCAGCAGGAACTTGGCCTGGTCCCAGCCCTTGTTGACCTCGCCGATGAGGTTCTCCGACGGGACGCGGACGTCCTCGAAGAAGACCTCGTTGACCTCGAAGCCGCCGTCGAGCAGCTCGATCGGGCGCAGGGTCACGCCGGGGGTGTCCATCGGGAAGACCAGCATCGAGATGCCGCGCTGCTTCTTCTCCGCCGTCGGGTCCGTGCGGGCGAGGCAGAAGATCCAGTCCGCGTACTGACCCATGGTCGTCCAGGTCTTCTGACCGTTGACGACCCACTCGTCGCCGTCCTGGACGGCGGTGGTGCGCAGCCCGGCCAGGTCGGAACCGGCGTCGGGCTCGGAGAAGCCCTGGCACCACCAGATGTCGAGGTTGGCCGTCTTGGCCAGGAAGCGGTCCTTCTGCTCCTGGTTGCCGAACTGGGCCAGCACCGGGCCGATCATGCTGGTGTTGAAGGCCAGCGGCTCGGGGACGTGGGCCAGCTGCATCTCCTCGCGCCAGATGTGGCGCTGCAGGGGAGTCCAGTCGCGGCCGCCGTACTCGACCGGCCAGTGCGGCACCGCCAGTCCGGCAGCGTTGAGGATCTGCTGGGTGGTGACGAAGTCGTCCTTCGTCGCGTGGCGGCGGGCCGCCACCTTGTCACGGATCTCCTGCGGCACCTGGGTGGTGAAGAAGGTCCGCATCTCCTCCCGGAATGCCTGCATCTCCGGGGACAGCTGCAACTGCATCGGTCCTCATTCCTGACCGCAGTCGCTCTGCGGTCTCGACGTGTAGGTGCGACGATCCCACATCCCGAACGGCATTCGGTTCCCGCCTCCCGTTAGGCGGGGGCGCTGCGGGGCAAGGTCGCGGGGTGCCCGCACTGTCCTCCCGCACCCTGCCCCTGCTCAGCGCCTCGGTGACCACACCCCGGTACGACCGCGGGCGGGTCCGCGCCGGCATCGTCCACCTGGGCGTGGGCGGGTTCCACCGCTCGCACCAGGCGATGTACCTCGACCGCCTCATGGCGCGGGGCGAGGCGCTGGACTGGGGAATCGTCGGCGTCGGGGTGCTGCCCGGCGACCGGCGGATGGCCGAGGTGATGGCTGCCCAGGACTGCCTCTACACGCTGGTCGTCGTCCATCCAGACGGCTACCGGAGCGCGCAGGTCATCGGCTCGGTCGTCGAGTACCTGCTGGCCCCGGACGACCCCGAGGCCGTGGTCGAGCGGATGGCCGACCCCGCGATCCGCATCGTCTCGCTGACCGTCACCGAGGGCGGGTACAACGTCGACGCCGTCACGGGCGCGTTCGACGCCGACGACGCGGCGGTGCGGGCCGACCTGGTGCCGGGCGCGACCCTGCGGACAAGCTTCGGCCTGGTCACCGAGGCCCTGGTCCGCCGGCGCGAGCGGGGCGTCCCGCCCTTCACGGTGATGTCCTGCGACAACATCCCGGGCAACGGCGACGTCGCCCGGAGCAGCTTCGGGGGCTTCGCCACGCTCCGGGATCCGGAGCTGGGGGAGTGGGTCGACCGCGAGGTGCCGTTCCCGAACTCGATGGTCGACCGGATCACCCCGGCGACCACCGACGTGCACCGCGCGGACCTGGCCCGCCGGTTCGGCGTCGAGGACGGCTGGCCCGTGGTCTGCGAGCCGTGGACGCAGTGGGTGCTGCAGGACCGGTTCGGCAGCGGCCGCCCGCCGCTGGAGGACGTCGGCGTCCAGATCGTGGACGACGTGGAGCCCTACGAGCTGATGAAGTTGCGGCTGCTCAACGGCAGCCACCAGGCGATGGCCTACCTGGGCACGCTCGCCGGGCACACCTACATGCACGACGTCTGCCAGGACCCGCTGTTCCGCCGGTTGCTGCACGCCTACATGGACGAGGAGGCGACGCCGACGCTGGCGCCGGTGCCCGGCATCGACCTGGACGCCTACAAGGCCGATCTGATCGGCCGGTTCGCGACGCCGACGATGCGGGATCCGCTGGCCCGCCTCGGCGCGGAGAGCTCGGACCGGATCCCGAAGTTCCTGCTGCCGGTGCTGCGGGCGAACCTGGCCTCCGGGGGCGGGATCCGCTGCTCGGTGGCGGTGCTGGCCGGCTGGGCCCGGTACGCGGAGGGCGTGGGGGAGGACGGCGCCCCGATCGAGGTGGTCGACCCGCTGTGCGAGCGGCTCATGGCCGCCGCCCGCAGACAGGCCGACGACCCGCTGGCGTTCGTCTCCGACCGCGAGCTGTTCGGCGACCTGGTGGACGACGAGCGGTTCGCCGGGACCTACCGGACGACGCTCGAGCTGGTGCGCACCCGCGGTGCCCGAGCGGCGCTGGAGGAGGTGCTCCGCACGCCCTGAAGGCGGCCTATGGGACACCCGGCTCAGTGAACTGTGGTCCTCCAGCGAGGGCCTCGTTGGCAGGACATGGCAAGGTCCCGGCGGTGGGCGATCAACATCCTGTCGGAAGGAACGGGCACCCCCTCCTGCGAGGGCCGTTGATCGTCATCGTGCTGGTCTATCTCCTGTTCATCGGCTGCTTGGCTGGCCTCGGGTACTGGCTCAGCGGCGACCCCTGGACTACTGCGGCTGGGGCAACTGGCGCCTTCTTGGGCATGCTCTTGATCCGCCTACCCCCAGTGCGTCGGCGGCTCAACGAGCACTACGCCAAGCGCAACGGTGTGGGAGCACCCGACGTCTCATAGTGGGCCGCTCAGGGACGCTGCTCATCGCCACCGACGTTTCCGCGGAAACGTCGTCGAGCCCTCCACCTCGACCCCGTCCTCGCGGGAGGAGCGGGGCCTCAACCGGCGGCCTCGGCGGTTGCGTCGGCGCGGCGGAGCCGGGAGTGCCGGTACCCGTAGACCGCGTAGACCAGGATCCCGACCAGCAGCCAGGCAAGGAACCGCAGCCAGGTCTCGACGCTGAGGTTCGCCATCAGGTACAGGCACGCCAGCACCGACAGGATCGGCACCAGCGGCGAGAACGGCACGCGGAACGGCCGGTCCAGGTCGGGGCGGGTGCGGCGCAGGACCGGCACAGCCGCGGAGACCAGCAGGAACGCGAAGAGCGTGCCGATGCTGACCAGGTCGGCGAGCACGCCGAGCGGGATGAACGTCGCCATCCCCAGCACCAGCACGGAGAACAGCAGCGTCATGCGCAGCGGCGTGCCGGTGCGCGGGCTGACCTGCGCCACCGCCTGGGGTAGCAGCCCGTCCCGGCCCATCGCGAAGCCGATCCGGGCCATGGTGATCAGGTCGACCAGGATCACCGAGGTGAGGCCCGCGACCGCCGCGATGGAGATCAGCGTGGAGGCCCAGGCGAGCCCGACCTGGTCGAACGCGTCGGCGATCGGGGCGCCTGGGTCGATGTCCGGCGTGTCGACCATGCCGACGAGCACGAACGAGACGCCGATGTAGAGCACCGTCGCCAGGCCCAGCGTGCCCAGCAGCCCGAGCGGGAGATCCCGGGAGGGCCGCCTGGTCTCCTCGGAGAGGTTCGCCACCGCCTCGAAGCCGGTGTAGGAGAAGAAGACGACCGCGGCCGCGGTCAGCACGCCGCCGATCCCGAACACCGCCGGCTCCAGGCCCGCCACGGCGGAGATCAGCGGCTGCTGGAGACCGTCACCGGTGTCGCTGGGCCGGCCCGGCGGGATGAACGGGGTGAGGTTCGCGCCGCGCACGTACCAGGCGCCGGCGACGATGACGAACACGCAGATGGCGACCTTGACGACGACGAGCAGGCTGGTGACCCGCGCGGACTCGCGGATGCCCAGTGCGGCCACCACGGCCAGGACGACGACGATGAGCGCCGCGCCCACGTTGACGCCTGCCTCCTCGCCGAACAACGACGGCGGCAGGTCGAGCAGGTTGCCCACGTAGCCCGACCAGCCGCGGGCCACGACCGCAGCACCCAGGGCGAACTCCAGGAACAGGTCCCACCCGATGATCCAGGCGATCAGCTCGCCGGTGGTGGCATAGGCATAGGTGTAGGCGCTGCCCGCCGTCGGCACGCTGGAGGCGAGCTCGGCGTAGCAGAGCGCGGCCAGCAGGGCGACGACTCCGGCGATGGCGAACGAGAGCACCACCGCGGGGCCGGCGGTGTCGCGGGCCTCGACCCCGGTCAGCGTGAAGATCCCGGTGCCGATCACCACGCCGATGCCGAAGCCGACGAGGTGCCGGGCGCTCAGGCTCTTCCGCAGGGTGCCGACCGACCCCCCGTCGTCGCCCTCGGTGTCGGCGCCGATGTTCTCCACGGACTTGGTCCGGAACAGGTCCACGGGCGGCACGCTAGATCCGTCCGTTCCGGTCCGCTCGGCGGAGCGGCGGTTTTCCGCAGGCCCGCCCCGGGCAGGTGAGCGGCGCGACCGACGGAGGGATCCACCATGGCCATCGCCACCACCAACCCCACGACCGGGGAGACGCTCCGGACCTTCGAGCCCCTCACCGACGACGCGCTCGAGGAGAAGCTGGCACGTGCCGCCGCCGCGGCGGCGACCTACCGCCGGACCACTCCCGCCCAGCGGGCCGAGTGGCTGCGCGACGCCGCCGACGTGCTCGACGCGGACACCGATGCGGTCGCCGAGCTGATGACCACCGAGATGGGCAAGACGCTCGCCTCCGCCAAGGCCGAGGTCGGCAAGTGCGCCGCAGCGCTGCGCTGGTACGCGGAGCACGGGCCCGCGCTGCTCGAGCCGCAGCAGTACGACGCCGGCGCGGTCGGGGCGACGCAGGCCTACGTCGTCCACCAGCCGATCGGCGTGGTGCTGGCGGTGATGCCGTGGAACTTCCCGCTGTGGCAGGCGATGCGCTTCGCCGCCCCCGCGCTGATGGCCGGCAACGTCGGGCTGCTCAAGCACGCGAGCAACGTCCCGCAGACCGCGCTGTACATGGAGGAGCTCTTCCGCAAGGCCGGCTTCCCCGACGACGTGTTCCAGACCCTGCTGATCGGCTCGTCGACCATCGAGCGGGTGCTGCGCGACGACCGGGTGGCCGCCGCGACCCTCACCGGCAGCGCCCCGGCCGGGCAGTCGGTGGCCTCGATCGCCGGCGACGCGCTGAAGCCGACCGTCCTGGAGCTCGGCGGCAGCGATCCGTTCATCGTCATGCCCTCGGCCCACCTGGACCGGGCGGCCGAGGTGGCCGTCACCTCCCGCAACCAGAACAACGGCCAGAGCTGCATCGCGGCGAAGCGGTTCTTCGTCCACCGCGACGTCGCCGAGGAGTTCACCCGGTTGTTCACCGAGAAGATCGCCGCGCTGACCGTGGGCGACCCGATGGACGAGGGCACCCAGGTGGGGCCGCTGGCCACGGAGTCCGGCCTGGAGGACGTCGAGAAGTACGTGCAGGACGCCGTCGCCAAGGGCGCGACCGTGCTGACCGGGGGGAAGCGGGTCGACCGGCCGGGCTGGTTCTTCGAGCCGACGCTGCTCAGCGACATCACCCCGGAGATGGACCTCTACGCCGAGGAGGTCTTCGGCCCGGTGGCCGCGCTGTTCACTGTCGACTCGCTCGACGAGGCCATCGAGATCGCCAACAGCCACCCCTACGGCCTGGGCAGCAACCTGTGGAGCGAGGACGAGGACGAGCGGGCGCAGTTCGTCCGGGACATCGCCTCCGGCATGGCGTTCGTGAACGGGATGACCACCAGCTACCCCGACCTGCCCTTCGGCGGGGTGAAGCAGAGCGGCTACGGCCGGGAGCTCACCGAGCTCGGCATGCGGGAGTTCATGAACGCGAAGACCGTGTGGATCGGTCCGCCCAGCAGCGAGCAGGGCGAGGGGAACACCGCGGGCGCCGCTGCGGAGTGACCGGCTGAGCCGGGCCGGCGCGGGCCCGGAGCACTGGTCCCCGCGCCTGGGTCGGGCCACACTCGGCCGGTGCCGGGGTCAGTGCAGCCGCGACCGCCAGTCGGCGGGGAGGCGGTCGCGCGGGCCCGGCGCCGGCTGGTCCAGCGGGTGGTGCTGCGGCGGCGCGAGCTCGGCGCCGGCCACCGGGCGGTTAGATCGGAAGAGCAC
>JBEPZM010000049.1:0-15087 GCA_041640835.1 Blastococcus sp. | reverse complement strand
GTCGAGCCGCTCGAGCCGGCCGGCCGCACCGCGCCGGTCGAGCAGATCGCGTCGGTCGTGCCGCTGCCGACCCCGCGTGCCCGCGCCGAGCGTTCCGACGAGCTGCTGCCCCGCGCGGCGACCCGGTGACCGCCGTGCAGTCGGAGGTCGCAGCGCTCCGGGTCCCCGTGACCCTGCAGGCGGTCAGGGCCGAGGGCGGAGCGCCCGCCGAGGGCGCACCGCCCGTCGAGGAGCCGCCCGTGTCGTCCCGCCAGATGTCGCTGGGCTACCTCCGCCGGCACGCCTGGCCGCTCATCTCGGTCGGGGGCCTCGCCGCGATCGGCATCGCCTCCACGTCGGGCTTCCACGTCGTCACCGGCCGGGGCCTCGGCCCGGCCGGGTTCGGGCTGCTGGCCGCCTTCCTGGCGATCGTCAACATCGCCAGCATCGGGGCCTCCGCGCTGCAGAACTCCGTCGCGGTGGTCACCGCGGCCGCCCTCGCCTCGCCCGCGGACGCCGCCCCGCGCCGTCGTCTCGACGGCGCGACGGTCGAGGCGCTCGTGCTCGGCAGCGGCTTCGCCGGTGCGGTCGTGCTGGCGTCGCCGCTCCTCGCGGACGCCCTCGACACCAGCCGGCTGGCGGTGAACCTCGCGGCGCTGACGATCGTGCCCAGCTTCCTGTTCAGCGTCGCCCTCGGCCGCCTCCAGGGCGCCGGCAAGGCCCGGCTCGTCTCCGGCTACTCCACCGCCTCCCAGGTGCTCCGGCTGCTCCTGGCCGTCGCCGCCCTCGCCGCGGGCCTCGGGGCGGTCTCCATCGTGGTCGCGGTGCTCGTCGCGATCGTCGCCGTCGCCGTGCTCGCCGGCTGGCACACCCGGGACGTCCAGGTCCAGGGCAACGGCGCCTTCTCGCGCAAGAGCACCGTCCTCATGCTCATCACGCTCTCGTTCGCCTGGCTGACGAACATCGACGTCGTGCTCGTCCGCATCTACAGCGTCGACGACGCCTCCGGTGCCTTCGCCGCCGCGGCCGTGCTGGCCAAGATGGGTCTCCTCGTGCCCACGGTGCTGTCGCTCTACCTGCTGCCGCGGTTCGTGTTCCGCGGGGCGGACGCCGGCGCGGTGCGCTTCGGGGTCAACATCGTGCTGGCCACCGTGCTCGCCAGCGGCCTGGTCCTGGCCGCGGTGGTCGCGCTCGTCGGCGACCTGCTCGTGTCGATCCTCTTCGGCTCCGGCTCGGGATACGGTCCCGCGGCGGCGCTGCTGCCCTGGATGACCGTGGCCTACCTGCCGTGGGCCCTGGCCCAGGGGCTGCTCATCAACCACACCGCCCGCGCGTCCTCCCGCGCCGTGGTCGTGCTCCTCCTGGCCGGCGTGCTGCAGTGGGCGGCCGCCACGATGCTGCTCCCGGACCTCCGCGCGATGATCGTGGCCATCGGGATCATCGGGGTGGGCACGGCCGCGGCGCTGTTCGTCCTGGACCGCGCGGACGTCGCCCGGGAGGCCGCGCGTGCCTGAGCGTGCCGGCTCCACGGCCGTCCTCGACGACCAGCCCACGACGACCGACGAGGCGCCGCACACCACGGCGCCGGACGAGCCCGAGGCGCGTGGGCGCAGGCTCCGGAAGGCCGGCTGGGCGCTCTCCGGCGCGGTCGTCCTCGGTGTCGGGTACATCCCCGCCGCGCGGGTCCCGATCATCGCCGACGACTTCCAGGCTCTCCAGGAGACGTTCGCGATCACCGACGGCAGCCTCTGGGAGGCGCTGACCTTCGGGTTCTCGGCGGGCCAGCAGGCCGGCCACTCGAACCCGGTCGGTCAGACGCTCGGGGCGCTCTACCACTTCCTGGCGTACCGGGTCAGCGCCACGGTCGGCGTCTCGCCGCAGTACTTCGACGTCCTGGCCACCCTCGCCATGATCGCGCTCGGGGTCGCCGGCGCCGCCTCGGCGGTCGTCTGGGGGCTGAGCCGGCTGCCGGCGCTCCGGGTGTCGTTCTGGCCCACGTTCGCCCTGCTGGCGGCCGTCACCGCGGCCACCCTCCAGCTGCACGTGCCCTGGTCCGACGATCCCGTCGTCTCGTACGGGCCGGCGGGCTGGGGCTCGACCGCGATCGGTTTCTGGATGATCGCCTGGGCGCTGCGAGCGGTCGCCCCCGGCGTGCGCGACAAGCGTTCGATCGTGATCTGCTCCGTGCTCGGAGCCGTGGCGGTCTGGTACTACGAGATGCTCGTCGGCGCCGTCGCGGCGGTCGCCGTCGCGCTGGTGCTCACCGCCCTCACCGCGGTCGACCGCGAGCAGGTCCGTCGCCGCTGCCTGGTGCTCATGGGCACCGCCGTGCTGCTGCCCGCGGTGATGTTCGTGGCCGGGCGCGTGCTGCTCGCCGTCCCGTCCGAGGAGGCCGGCTACGGCGGGACGACGCTGGCCCTGGGTCGGGCCGGGGTCTCCGCGTGGGGCAACGGCATGCTCAGCGCCCTCCCCGGCGGCGGCTGGGGATTCCTCACCGAGACCGCCGGTGCGCCGGCGCTCGACTGGGACTCCCTCCACCTGGGGGCCGTGCTGGCGCTGCTCGTCGGCGGCATCGGGTTCGCCTGGGTCCGGTCCACCGGGCTCGCCGGCCTGCGCGGGGACGTCGTCGCGCCGGAGACCGCCGACCGGCTGCCCGTGTGGCGGAGCCCCTGGCTGGTGCCCGTCGCCGCCCTCCTGACGTTCTGGGCAGGTGCGACCGCGACCCACGCGATGACCGTCAAGTACAGCGAGAAGATGGCCCGCCCCGGGCAGGTCTACCTCTCCTACGCGGTCGGGGTCGTCTGCGTCGCGGCCCTGATCGTGCTGGCGCTGGTGGCCCTGCGGCGTCGCCGCTCGGCCCGGCTGCTCGTCGTCGGGCTCCCGCTGGTGGGCGCCTTCGTGCTCGGCCAGGCGACGCTCAACATGACCCTGGCCGACATCACGCAGACGCACTACCCGATCAACGGCCAGCTGGTGGCCCAGTCGGCCGACGGCGACGTCCCGGAGTTCGTGCGCTGCGGAACGCTGTTCGACTGGATGACCAAGCAGGGCTGGCCGGAGTACTACCTGGTGGCCGTCCGCGACGGCGTCCAGGAGAACTACGAGCGCATGTACGGCGAGCCCTTCTGCGCGGAGCTGGACGAGCGCGTCGACTGAGCCGGCGGGGGTCCGGCCGGTGGCGCTGCCGGGCCCCTGACCGCGGGACAGCGCTCAAGTCGGTGCCTGCCCCGGCCGATGTAGGGAGAGTTCCCGGCAATCTGGAGTTCTCCTGTGGCGCTCGCCCCCCTGTCCCGTCGTACCCGGGTCGTCGTCCTCGCGGTGGTCGCGGTGCCCGTTCTGGCGCTCGCCTCCCCGGCACGGGGCGAGGACGCCCCGGCCCCATCCGGCGGTGACACCGTCGTCGGTGAGCTGGTGCAGGCGTGGCCCGAGCACGCCGAGCCCGAGGAGCGCGCCGAGCACGGCCCGCTCAGCTGGGTCACGACAGAGGACGGCGACAGCGTCCGGATCGAGACCGAGGCCGCCGCGGACCTGCCCCTGGGTGCCACCGTCGAGGTCACCGTCGGGGCGGAGGTGCAGGACGAGGCCTCCGAGGAGTTCGGCCTCGCCCCGGCCCGCGAGCTGCTCGAGGCCGAGGTGCTGGATCCGGCCGGCCCGCCGTCCGCGGCACCCGCGGCCGGGCCGTACACCAACGAGGTCACCGTCGTGCTGGTCCAGCCGCCGGGCACCGCTCCCGACGGCATGACGGCCGCGCGCGTCGTGGACGCCCTCAACGGGCCGGTGGCCGGCTTCTGGGAGAGCGAGAGCAACGGCGCCGTCCGGCCGCACGGCTCCGCCCCGACGCCCGACTGGATCAGCACGACGGCCGGCTGCGACGACCCCTTCGCGCTGTGGGCCGAGGTGGCCGCCCACCCCCTCGTCGGGTTCACCCGGGGTGCGGGCCGGCACCTCCTGCTCTACGTCCCCGGCTATCCGGGCCAGCAGACGGGCTGCGGCTACGGTCTCGCCGAGGTCGGCTCCACCCCTGCGACCGGCGGGTACCTCCTGGTCCGCGCGGCCGAGCTCTCGGTCATGGCCCACGAGCTGGGGCACAACTTCGGTCTCGGGCACTCCTCGGCGCGCCAGTGCGACGGCGCGCTGGACTCCGGCACCTGCCGGATCCGCCCCTACTACGACCTGTACGACGTCATGGGTGTGTCCTGGGAGCAGACCGGGTCGCTCAACGCCGTCCAGGCCGCTCAGCTCGGCGTGCTGCCGCAGGCCTCGCGGGCCGACGTCACCGCGGACGGCGCCGCGCAGACGGTCACGCTCTCCCCGACGTCCGGGCGCACCGGGACGCGGGCCGTCCGGCTCACCGACGCCGGGGGAGGCCAGCACTGGCTGGAGCTCCGGACGGCGAGTGGACGGGACGGCTGGCTCGGGACGTCGGCGAACCGGCCGGGGCTGCAGACCGGCGTGCTGCTGCGGAAGGCCGGCCCGCGGCCGGACAACTCGTTGCTCCTCGACGGCACCCCGTCGCAGGCGGCGGGCTGGGACGGCGACCTCCGGCAGGCCCTGCCGCCCGGCGTCCCCCTCCCGGTGGCCGGCGGCGACTTCGTCGTGACGGTGCAGAGCCAGACCTCCTCGTCCGCCGTCGTCCGGATCGAGACCCGGCGGTCCCAGCTCACCCCGGTGGCGCTCGCCTACCAGGCTGCGGGTGGGTCCCGCGGTTCGCTGGGCCCGGCCGTGACGCCGGAGATCTGTGGCCTGGCCGGCGGGGGCTGCTACCAGGCGTTCCGGTCCGGCAGCATCTTCTGGTCACCGGCGACCGGTGCCCACGCCGTCCAGGGGGCCGTCGCCGGGCGGTGGGTGTCGCTCGGCGCCGAGAACGGGGCCCTGGGCTACCCGGTGGGGGGCCAGTCGTGCGGGCTGATCGCCGGCGGCTGCGCGCAGCCCTTCCAGGGCGGGGAGGTCTACTGGTCCGCGGGCACCGGTGCCCACGTGGTCACCGGGGCCGTCGCCACCAAGTGGACTGCTTTCGGCCGGGAAGGCGGCGCGCTCGGCTACCCGGCCCTGGACCTCGTCTGCGGCCTGGTGGCGGGCGGCTGCTACCAGGTGTTCCAGTACGGCACCGTCTACGTCTCGCCCGACGCCGGCACCACCGTGGCGAAGGGCGGGCTCGGGCACACCTGGATGAGCCGGGGCGCGGAGAACGGCGCGTTCGGGTACCCGGTGTCCGACGAGACGTGCGGTCTGCCCGGCGGTGGCTGCTCGCAGGAGTTCCAGCGCGGACACATCTCCTGGTCCGTGGCCACCGGCGCCCGGCTGGTCTCCGGCGCCGTCCGCGACAAGTACGGCGCGGTCGGCGACGAGCGGGGACACCTGGGGTACCCGATCCTCGATACCGCCTGCGGGCTGGTCGGTGGAGGCTGCTTCTCGGTGTTCCAGTACGGCTGGGTCTACTGGTCGCCGGCCACGGGTGCCTACGCCGTCAAGGGCGGGATCGGGTACACCTGGCTGGTCAACGGGGCCGAGAACGGCTCGCTGGGCTATCCGGTGAGCGACGAGGCCTGCGGCCTGCGCGCCGGTGGCTGCTCGACCCACTTCTCCGGAGGCTCGATCTACTGGTCGCCGGCCACGGGCGCAGGCATCGTCGCAGGCGCCATCCGCGACGCGTGGGCGACCGCGGGCTCCGAGGCCGGCAGCCTGGGGTACCCGGTCGGTCGCGAGTACGCGGTTCCCGGTGGACGCGCGCAGCGTTTCGAGGGCGGGATCCTGACGTGGGACCGGACGAGCGGAGTGGTCGACGGCGTCTGACGCCGCCGCGCGGCCGGGCGGAGGTCAGCCGACGAGCGGGGCCAGCTCGTCGGAGACCATCGAGGCCAGGCTGCGCGCGTAGGTGGCTGTGAGGTGGTTGCCGTCGCGGTAGACGACCACGCCGCCGATCACGGCCGGGCAGGTGTCGGCGGGGCAGATCCACCGCGTCAGGTCCAGCAGCTCGACGCCGGGGGTGCCGATCGCCGCGGTCACCTCCGGACCGTCCGCCCACAGGATCTCGTCGCGGTCCATGGCGCAGCGGCTCAGCTCCTCCACGTTCGCCGCGACGCACTCGGGGACGAGCACGTCCGGGCGCGGGGTGTCGCGGATGGCCACCACGGGGACGCCGGCGGCCACGAACGGCGCCCAGGCGTCCCGGTAGCCCTCTGCCAGCAGCGGCTTGCTCTCCTCGAGCGAGGGGACCGGGCGGTCGGGCAGGGAGGCCGCGTAGCGGCTCCCCGTGACCAGCAGGGCGTCCGGCGGGTCGGCGAGCAGCGCGGCGGTCACGTTCACGTTGTGCGCGTCGCACGGGATGTTCGGGGCGCCCTCGATGTCGACGGTCAGGGCGTTGAACGGGCAGGAGCCGCGGGTGTAGACGTCCAGGCGCCAGCCGCGCTCGATCGCCGCCGCCTCGACGGCCGGCACGTACTGGTCGGCGTGCGAGTCCCCGACGAGCGCGATCGTCACGTCGCCGGCCAGGTTGCCGAACGAGCAGGGGTTCGCCGCGACCGAGCCCAGGTCGACGGCGCACTCGTGCCCGTCCAGGACGGGCACGTCACCGAACGCCACGGTGGGGTCCGGGAAGATCACGGGGAAGGAGTCCTGCGGGGTGCCGTTGGCCTCGTCCCAGCGCAGGGCGTTGGCCCCGGGCGTCACCGACGGGTCGAAGACGGGGGCCACGGTCTCGGCGGCGGTGACCTGCTGGTGGTTCCGCAGGCCGTAGCCGGCCAGCAGGGCCAGGAGGGTGCACACCGCGCCGACGAGCAGCGCCTGGCTGCTGGAGCGGCGCAGCGCGGGGGAGGAGAGGAGCGGGCGCTCCACCAGCTTGAGGCTCACCCACGCCGGCACCACGGAGGCTGCGACGAGCAGCAGCCCCCAGCGGAGCCGGAGGTCGCCGTCGATGGTCTGGGCCGCGGCGATGATCAGCACCGGCCAGTGCCAGAGGTAGAGCGAGTAGGAGAGGCTCCCCACCCAGGTCATCGGGCGGGTGCGCAGCAGCGGGTTCTGGCGGCGCGCCTCCCCGGACAGCGCGGACCACAGCACGGCGACGGCCCCGAGCGTGGGCAGGAGCGCCGCGGACCCGGGGTAGGCGGTCGCGCCGTCGAAGGTCGCCGCGGCGTAGACGATCGCGGCCAGTCCGGCCCAGCCCACGGCCTGGCTCAGGCGGGCGCTCGCGGGCGCGACGACCGGGAGGACGGCGAGGAGGGCGCCGAGGGCGAGCTCCCACATGCGGGTCGTCGTCACGAAGTAGGCGCGGCCGGGGTCGGACGCCGACAGGGAGATCGACCACGCGAGCGAGGGCACCGCGATCAGCAGCAGCGGCAGGACGAGGTGCAGCCGGGAGAGCCCGGCTGCGGGCGCGGACCGGGGGCGGACGCGGCGGGCCAGGCGGACGAGGCCCACCACGGCGAGGATCGCCAGCGGCCAGACGACGTAGAACTGCTCCTCCACGGCGAGGGACCAGAAGTGCTGCAGCGGGGAGGCGGCCTGGTCGCGCGCCGAGTAGTCGACGGCCCGGTCGGCGAGGTCCCAGTTGACCAGGTAGATCGAGCTCTGGACGAGGTCCTGTGCCACCTGCAGCCACCGCTGCTGCGGCAGGAACGCGACGGTGAGGGCCGCCGTCGCGACGAGGGCCACGGCCGCGGCCGGGAGGATCCGGCGGGCACGGCGGGCGTAGAAGCCGGCCAGCGAGACGGTGCCGCGGCGCTCGAGCTCGGTCACCAGCCCCTGGGTGATGAGGAAGCCCGAGAGGACGAAGAAGACGTCGACGCCGACGAAACCGCCCGGCAGCCAGGGGAGGCCCGCGTGGTACAGCACGACCAGGCCGACCGCGACCGCGCGCAGGCCCTGGATGTCGGCCCGGAAGGCGGTGTGCCCCGTCCCCGCCGGCGCGGGGAGCACCGGGAGCCCGGGTATCCGCGCCGTGCCGCGCTCGTCCAGGGTCTGTGCAGTCATCGTCTTCCTCAGCAGCTGTGCGGACGTCACCCGCTGCGCGGGACCGGCGGTCGCGCGCGGAGGGCGGCTGACGGCGCGGTGCGACTCGTGCGACCCCCGCGCCACTCACCGTGCGTCACGACGAGTGTGCATCGAGTGTGACACGGCGGCGCCCTCGATCGGCAGCGATCGAGGGCGCGTCGGACCCCTCCGTCACATCCGCCCCAGCCGCCCACGGAGGGCGGCCGGGGCGGATGTCGGAGGCTCAGCCGAAGGTCACCGTCCCGGAGGCGCTGGTCCAGGTCGCCGTGCCGCGCTCGAAGCGCTGCGTGCTCCCCGTGGCGGTGGTCTGCAGCTTCCCGGTGGGGTAGCCCCACCAGCCGTTCTCCAGGCCCTGGGCCAGCCAGGCGTCGCGGATGGGCCCCTCGACGGCGAAGGCGCCGAAGGCCGGTGCGTAGTACACCGAGCCGTTCTCGAACAGCTGGAAGCAGCCGTTCTCCCGCAGGCCGCAGCCCTCGTCGGACACCGGGTAGCCCATGGAGCCGTTCTCCGCGCCCAGGAGCATCCAGGTGTGGCCGAGGCCGCCCTTGGCGATGTACGCGCCCCCGGGTGCCTGGTAGATGGTCCCGTACTGGAACACCTGGTAGCAGCCGCCGCGGACGAGCCCGCACGCCATCTTCATCGCGGGGTAGCCCAGGATGCCGCGCTCGCGGCCCACCGCGTTGTACTTGTCCCGGGTCACGCCGCTCACGACGTGGGCGCCGGTGGAGCCCGACCAGAAGATGCTGCCGCGCTGGAAGTCCTGGGCGCAGCCGCCCTGGGGCAGGCCGCACGTCTCGTCGCCCACCGGGTAGCCGAGGGGGCCGTTCTCGGCCCCGCCGCTCATCCAGGTGTAGCCGATGCCGCCCTTGGCGACGTACGTGCCGGCGGCAGGCGCGGTGTAGACGGTGCCGTACTGGAAGATCTGGTAGCAGCCGCTGGCGATCAGGCCGCAGGCGCGATCCGTGACCGGGTAGCCGAGCGCGCCGTTCTCGCGGCCGAGCGCCCCCCACTTGGTGGCCATCTCGCCCGTGACGATGCGCGCGCCGGTCCCGGCGGTCCAGTAGACGAGACCGCGCTGGAAGGGCTGGTAGCAGCCACCGTCCCGCAGACCGCAGCCCTGGTCGCCCACCGGGTAGCCGAGCGCCCCGTTCTCGGCGCCGGTCGAGATCCACTTGCTCCCGACGGCGCCGTACACCCCGGAGGCGCCGGTCGTGGCGGTCCAGTACATGGTCCCGCGCTCGAAGAGCTGGTAGCAGCCACCGGCGGCCAGGCCGCAGTTGGCATCCGAGAGGGGATAGCCCAGGGCTCCCCATTCCCGGCCGAGGGCCCCCCACTTCTCCTGGATGGCTCCCGTGATCGCCCAGGCGCCGGTGCCCGGCGTCCAGTAGATGACGCCCTTCTGGAACACCTGGAAGCAGCCGCCGTTCGCCAGGCCGCACAGGTAGGGGGACTGGACGGTGCCCAGGCTGCCGGTGCTGCCGCCGAGGCTCTGGTACTTGCCGTACAGGGCCGCGCCCTCGGAGGACTGCGTCGAGCCGAACCAGTCGGTGAAGTAGTTCCAGAAGTTGCGGTTGCCGTACGAGGAACAGCCGTCTCCGGTGCCGTAGCCGGCGTTGAGCGCCGCCTGGTTCGGGCGGTAGGGCGTGTAGTTGTACAGCCCCGCGGTGGCCTGGTTGGCGATCCACACCGACGACGAGCCGCAGCCGCCGTTCGGGTGCCAGCCGATCGTGTTGTTCCGGCCGGCCACGTAGCCGTAGCTGTTGGCGTTCACCTGGTAGCGGCGGTACTGGGCCGCGGCGCTGTAGACCTGGTTGGCGAAGCCGTAGTAGAGCGTGTTGCAGGCCGCGGTGTCCGGGCAGCCCATGCCCATCGCGATCTCGTAGGACCGGGCGAGGGGCTTGGTGGCCGTGACCAGGCCGCGCTCCTTCTGCAGGATGACCAGCAGCACGCGCGGGCTGATCCCGCAGGCGACGGCGACCTTCGTGATGATCGTCGCGGCGCTGTCCCACCCGGAGCCGGGGAAGGCGCCGCAGAAGCTGGTCGCGGCGCGGCTGGACGTGGCCTGCCCGTAGCGCTTGAGGCAGGGCATCTCGCCGTCGACGCAGTTGACGCCCTTGAGGTCGAGGAAGTACTGGACGTCGGCCGTGCTCATCGCCATCGAGTCGTAGAAGACGGCGTCGGAGATGATGTTGCCGGGATCGAAGAAGCGCAGGTCCGCGGCCTGTGCGGTGCCGGCGGGCGTGCCCTGCGGGCCGTCGACGACGGTCGGGACGACGAGTCCGGTGGCGATCACGGCGAGCACCGTGACCGCCCGGACGAGCGAGCGGATCACGGGATCTCCACGTCGATGGGATCGGAGCTCGCCCTCGACGACGCGGACTCGTAGGACACGACGGCCGACCAGGCGCCGGGCCCGAGATCGGCACCGGGGATGGACAGCCCTCCGCAGGCGGTGGAGGCGGCGTCGGGGCTGGCGGCCACCGAGGCCGTGGCCTCGCCGCTCTCGGCGGTCATCGTGAGCGTGCACGTCCCGTCGTCCTCCACCACACCCGGCAGGTAGGCGCTGACCTGGAACGACCCGTCCTGGCTCCAGCCCGAGTAGGTGACGAAGACCCGGCCGTCCTCGGTGGGGCCGACCTCCACCGGCTCGTCGGTGGCGACGTCGGAGGGGGGCGCGACCGACTCGTCCAGCGGCGTCCCGTAGGTGCCGGGAGGAGCGGTCGAGAGCGGGGACCCTGAGGAGGCCTCGTCGGACGTGGAGGAGCAGGCGGCCAGGAGCGCGACGGAGGCGCAGACGGCGAGGCGGCCAGCGCGTCGACTGGTGAGCATGAGCGGTTCCTTGTCAGATCGTGACGCCGACCTGTGCGTACGCGGCGCCGGAGTCAGGTGGCGAGGCACCCGCGACCACGGTCAGGAACGAGGCTCTCACGCACCGTTATGCACGCGTGGACGACACGCTCGTACGGCGTGCCTGTGCCGGGCGCCACCTGTCCGGCGTTGGTATGACGGCGCCCCGCTGCGGCGCGTTAGTCTCAGCGCTCCTGCCTCTCCGTCGGCGGGCCGACGTGGTGTCGGGGCAGAGTCGGTCCAACGGGAGCAGTCGGGAGATGACCGTCAGCACGAGCGTGGCCGGTGCGGCGTCGGCCGCAGCGACCTCTGCCGCTCCAGAGCGGCCGGCGCGCGCCGGCGCCGCGACCGTGGTGCTCCTCGTGGTCGGCGGCCTGCTGGGCCTGGCGGGCACGACCTACCTCGCCGTGGCCGGCAACAGCCTGGGCCAGCACCTCACGGCACCGCACCTGTGGTTCTTCGACGACAACCCCGACCTGACCCCCGCCGCGCTGGGCTTCGAAGCGGCACGGTGGTGGAACTCCGCGGCCCTCGGCGCCTGGGCCGCGGGATGGCTGCTGGTCGGGCTGACGCTGCGCCGCGGGGTCCGCGTCCGGTGGCTGCTGGTCGTCGGGCTGGTCTGGTCCGTGCCCCTGGTGATCGGGCCGCCGCTGTTCACCGGGGACCCGTGGTTCTACACGGCGATCGGCGCCGCCGTGCAGAACGGCGTCGACCCCTTCGAGTACGGCCCCGGTGTCCTCGGCGACGTCGAGTCGGTCCGCGGCGCCGAGGAGTTCTGGCGGTTCAGCCCCACGCCGTACAGCCCGCCCTTCGTCGCCCTGCTCAGCGGCCTGTCCTGGCTCTTCGACGAGCAGATGCTCCAGGTGCTGGTCGCCGTCCGGGTTCTGTGCGTCGCCGCCTGGGCCGTCTGCGCGCTCCTGGTCTGCCGCATCGCCGCGCGCCTGGGCGGCAGCCCCGCCGTCGCGATGTGGCTGGGCGCGATCAACCCGCTGGTGCTGCTGCACCTCGTCTCGGGCAACCACAACGACGCCCTGATGCTCGCCCTGCTGCTCCCGGGGCTCCTGCTCGCGCTCCTGGACCGGCCGTTGCTGGGCATCCTGCTGTGCGTGGCCGCAGGCGGCATCAAGGCCACCGCGCTGATCGCCGTCCTCGTGATCGGGGTCGACTGGGCGCAGCGGCAGGACGGCTGGCCCGCCCGGATCCGGGCGCTCGTCCTGGCCGGCGCGCTGGGCGCGGGCACCTTCGCCCTGTCGGTCCAGCTCTCGGGCTGGGGATGGTCCTTCCTCGGCAACCTCGACACCCCCGGGCGAGCGCTCGAGGCGCTCACCCCGACGACGGCGCTGGCGTTCACGTTGGACGTCGACGACCCGCCGATCGACGGCGCCCGGCAGGCCGGGATCGTCGTCGCCGTCGTCCTGAGCCTGTTCTTCCTGACCCGGCTGCGCCGCTGGGGCCTGGTCCGCGTGACCGCATGGATCGCCCTGACGGTGATCCTCACCGGCTCGGTGGTCTGGCCCTGGTACCTGATCTGGCCCACCATGCTGTTCGCGGCGGCCGGGGTCGCGGCCGAACGCCTGGTCGTGGTGCTCTGGTCGGTGGTGCTGCTGTTCACCGTGCTGCCCGGCGGGCACCCGGTGCTCGCCCTGTACGAGCGTCCGGGTCCGGACCAGATCGTCCTCGTCGTCCTGGGGGTGGCGGTCGCCGCCGGGCTGGTCCACGTGCTCGTGCGCCGGCTCCGACGTCCGCAGCTCGCCGAGGTCGCCCCATGACATCCGCCCCCGCTCCGGGAGAGAAGAGGAAGACCGTGCGCGTCCTGGTCGTCACGCCGACGTACAACGAGGCGGACAACGTGCGCCAGCACGTCGAGGCCGTCCTCGCCCGACCCTCCGCGCCGGACGTCCTCGTCGTCGACGACGGCTCCCCGGACGGCACCGGGGACCTCGTGCGCGCCCTCGCGGCGGAGCACCCCGGGCGGGTCGAGCTGCTCGAGCGCACGGGCAAGCTCGGCCTGGGTACCGCCTACGTCGCCGGCTTCAAGTCGGCACTGGCCGCCGGGCGGTGGGACGTCATCGTCCAGATGGACGTCGACGGCTCGCACGACCCGCGGGCGATCGACGCCCTGCTGGCCGCCATCGAGGACGCCGACCTGGTGCTGGGTTCGCGGTACGTGCCCGGCGGCGAGGTCGCCGACTGGCCGTGGAGCCGCCGGACCGTGTCCTGGGTCGGCAACCTGTACGCCCGCACGGTGCTGCACGCGCGGGTGCGCGACCTCACCGGCGGCTTCAAGGCCTGGCGGACCGACCTGCTGACCCGCCTGGACGTCGACTCCTTCGAGGCCAACGGCTACGGCTACCAGATCGAGACGACCTACCGGGCGCTGCAGGCCGGTGCCCGCGTCGTGGAGGTGCCGATCACCTTCCGCGACCGCGAGCTCGGCGAGTCCAAGATGAACACCGGGATCGCCGTGGAGGCGGTCTCCGCCGTCTGGCGCATCCGCCGCGAGCCCGCGCCCTCCGCCAGGCCGGCGAACCCGGAGGACGACGCCGCCGGGCGGCGCTGACGCCGGACCGCTGCCGGGCGGGGACAATGGCTGCGACGTCCGTCCGACACCCGAAGAAGGATCCATGACCCGCATCGTCATCATCGGCGGTGGACCGGCCGGCTACGAGGCCGCACTGGTCGCCGCACAGCTCGGTGCCCAGGTCACCGTCATCGAACGCGACGGCATCGGCGGCGCCAGCGTCCTGACCGACTGCGTCCCGTCCAAGACTCTGATCGCCGCCGCCGGCGCCATGACGTCGGTGCACGACTCCGCCGTCCTCGGCGTGCACGGCGCCGAGCCCGCCGCCGTCGGCCTGGACCTCGCCGCGGTGAACCAGCGGGTCAAGGGCCTCGCCGTCGCCCAGTCCGCCGACATCCACTCCCGGCTGATCGCCGAGGGCGTCCGCATCGTGGCCGGGCAGGGCCGGCTCACCGACGAGATGCGCGGTCTCGCCACCCACCGCGTCCAGGTGCTCGACACCGACGGCGAGGTCGCCGAGGAGATCGAGGGCGACGTCGTCCTCATCGCGACCGGCGCCGACCCGCGCGTGCTGCCCGGCGCCGAGCCCGACCACGAGCGCATCCTCGACTGGCGCGACGTCTACGAGCTCGTCGAGATGCCCGAGCACCTCGTCGTCGTGGGCTCGGGCGTGACCGGCGCGGAGTTCGCCTCGGGCTACCTCGAGGCCGGCGTGCCGGTCACCCTCGTCTCCTCCCGCGACCGGGTGCTGCCCGGCGAGGACTCCGACGCCGCCGAGGTGCTGGAGGAGGTCTTCCAGTCCCGCGGCGGGCGGCTGGAGCGCGGGCGGGCGGCCGCGGTGCGGCGCAGCGAGAAGGGCGTCGTCGTCGAGCTCACCGACGGCCGGGCGGTCGAGGGGTCGCACGCCCTGATGACTGTGGGCACGGTGCCGAACACCGGCGGGCTGAACCTCGGGAACTGCGGCGTGGAGCTCACCGAGGCCGGCCACGTCGTCGTCGACCGGGTCTCGCGGACGTCGGTGCCGGGCGTGTACGCGGCCGGCGACGTCACCGGCGTCTTCCAGCTCGCGTCGGTGGCGGCCATGCAGGGGCGGATCGCCATGTGGCACGCGCTCGGCGAGGCCGTCATGCCGATCAAGCTCAAGACGGTCGCGGCCAACGTGTTCACCCACCCGGAGATCGCGACCGTGGGCGTGCAGGAGCAGAGCCTGCCCGAGTACACCGACGTGGACGTCGTCCGGCTGCCGCTGGCGACGAACGCCCGCGCCAAGATGAGCGACATGCGCGACGGCTTCGTGAAGCTGTTCGCCCGCCGCTCGACCGGCGTGATCATGGGCGGGGTCGTCGTGGCGCCGGGTGCCTCCGAGCTGATCCTGCCCATCGCCCTGGCGGTGACGAAGGGGCTGACCGTCGCCGACCTTGCCCAGACGTTCGCGATCTACCCCTCGCTCTCGGGGTCGATCACGGAGGCGGGACGCCGGCTGATGGGCGCCGACCACCTGGCCTGAAGAAGGACCCTCCTGCCCCCCACCGCTCGCAGGCTCGCGGCGGGCCCCTGCAGGAGGGCCGCAAGGGACCGCTGCGTCGGTTGTGACGCCGGATTCGGCTTGATCCGTCGCTGACGGTGCCGACGCGCGTGGACGCCGCCGATGCAAGGGGGGATGTCCTCCACCCGTGCTCCTCGCCGTTCCGCCGCCCTGCTGCGCACCCTCCTCGTCGTGGGTGTGGTCGCCGGGACGGCCGTGCCGGCCG
>JBEPZM010000048.1:0-15092 GCA_041640835.1 Blastococcus sp. | reverse complement strand
GCCCGCCAGCACCTCGGCGGCGGTGGTGAGGTGCTGCCGGCGGCGGGCGACGTCGGCCTGCGCCCCGGTGCCGGCGTGGTAGCCGCGCACGGCCTCGCTGATCTCGGCCAGGTACCGGGCGCGCTGGGCGGGGACGACGCTGGTCAGCCCGGTGGAGGCGCGGACGTCGACCCGCGGCAGCACCCCGGGGCCCGCGGGGAGACCGGCGTCGACCAGCAGCCCGAGCAGGTGCTGGTAGAGCGCGGTCACGCCGTCGTCGTTGAACCGGGCGGCGCTCGTGCCGTAGACAGGCATCTCGTCCCACGGGACGCCGAAGGCCGCGCGGTTGCGCACCAGCTGGCGGGCGACGTCGCGGCGCGCGTCCTCGGCCCCACGGCGCTCGAACTTGTTGATGGCGACGACGTCCGCGAAGTCGAGCATGTCGATCTTCTCGAGCTGCGAGGCCGCGCCGAACTCCGGCGTCATGACGTAGAGCGAGACGTCGCTGAACGGCACGATCGCCGCGTCGCCCTGCCCGATGCCCGGCGTCTCCACGATCACCAGGTCGTAGCCGGCCGCCCGCACCGCCGCCAGGACGTCGTCGAGGTGCTCGGGCACCTGGGCGCCGGCGCTGCGGGTGGCCATCGAGCGGAAGAACGTGCGGGAGCCGTCCCCGCTCTCGAGGGCGTTCATCCGGATCCGGTCGCCGAGCAGCGCCCCGCCGCCGCGCCGCCTCGTCGGGTCGATCGCCAGGACCGCGACCCGCAGCTTGTCCTCCTGGTCCAGCCGCAGCCGGCGCAGGAGCTCGTCGGTCAGCGAGGACTTGCCCGACCCCCCGGTGCCGGTGATGCCGAGCACGGGGACCGGGCGCCCGTCCGCCGCCGCCCGCATCCGGTCGGCGAGCTCGGGCGAGCGGCCGCTCTCCAGCACGGTGATCGCCCGCGCCAGCGCAGCGGGGTTCCCGGCCAGGAGCGCGTCCACGTCGGGGCCCTCGGCGGCGAGGTCGACGTCGCAGGCCCGGACCAGCTCGTCGATCATCCCGGGCAGGCCGAGGCGCTGGCCGTCCTCGGGCGCGAAGATCCGGACGCCGCGCTCGCGCAGCGCAGCGATCTCCTCCGGGACGATGACCCCGCCGCCCCCGCCGAAGACCTGCACGTGACCGGCGCCGGCCTCGGCGAGCCGCTCGACGAGGTAGCCGAAGTACTCGACGTGCCCGCCCTGGTAGGACGACAGGGCGACGCCCTGGACGTCCTCCTCCAGCGCCGCACGGACGACGGCGTCGACGCTGCGGTCGTGGCCGAGGTGGACGACCTCCGCGCCCTGGCTCTGCAGCATCCGCCGCATGATGTTGATCGACGCGTCGTGCCCGTCGAACAGGCTCGCGGCGGTCACGAAGCGCACCGGATGCGCGGGCTGGTGCATGCCCGAACCGTACGGCCCCAACTAGTAGGACGTCCATGTATCTGCTCGGCGGCGCGCGGCGCCCCGCGCGTCGGGCGCGACGGAACCAGAGCGACGTTCTAGCAATACGGACCTCGCGCCGGTACGTTCTGCGACGTACGTCACGCGCCTGCGAGGAGCTCCCCATGACCACGATGCAGGCCCCCGCCGGCCGCACCAGCACCACCGACGTCCAGCACGTCGACGTCCTGATCGTCGGGGCCGGCATCTCCGGCATCGGCGCCGCCTACCACCTGCAGCAGCAGAAGCCGGATCGCAGCTTCCTGCTGCTGGACGCGCTGGACAGCCGCGGCGGCACGTGGCGGACCCACCGCTACCCGGGCGCCCGGTCGGACAGCGACCTGTTCACCTTCGGCTACGGGTTCAAGCCGTGGCGCGGGCCCTCGATCGCCACCGCCGACGAGATCCTCGCCTACCTCGACGAGGTCATCGAGGAGAACGACCTGGCCGGGAAGATCCGCTACCGGCACCGCGTCACCGCGGCGAGCTGGTCGTCCGAGGAGAAGCGGTACACCGTCGAGGTGACCCGCGAGGACACCGGCGAGCAGCTCCGCTTCACCACCGACTTCCTCTGGATGTGCCAGGGCTACTACGACCACGACAAGCCCTTCCAGCCGCGGTGGGAGGGCATGGACGACTTCGGCGGGCAGATCGTGCACCCGCAGCAGTGGCCCGAGGACCTCGACCTCACCGGCAAGCGGGTCGTCGTCATCGGCTCCGGCGCGACCGCGGCGACGCTGATCCCGGCGATCGCCGAGAACGCCAAGCACGTGACGATGCTCCAGCGCTCGCCCACGTTCTTCATCTCCCGCCCGAAGGTCGCCGAGCTGGCCGCGACGCTGCGGGCGCTGGAGATCCCCGACGAGTGGACGCACGAGATCATGCGCCGCGCCTCGTTCGTGCAGGGCGAGGAGCTCCACCGCATGTCCAAGGAGACCCCGGACGTGCTCCGCGAGTTCCTCATCGAGTCGATGCGCCCGCTGCTCCCCGAGGGCTTCGACATCGACAAGCACTTCAACCCGACCTACCGGCCGTGGCAGCAGCGCCTGGCCGCGGTCCCCGAGGGCGACCTCTTCACCGCGCTGCGCGAGGGCAACGCCTCCGTCGTCACCGACACCATCGAGCGGTTCACCCCGACCGGGATCCGGCTCGCCTCCGGCGAGGAGCTCGAGGCCGACGTCGTCGTCACCGCGACCGGCTTCGACCTGTCCGTGTTCGGCAACGTCGCCTTCACAGTCGACGGCGAGCCGGTCGACTTCACCCGGCAGGTCACCTACCGCGGGCTCATGATCACCGGCGTGCCGAACATGGCCTACGTCTTCGGCTACTTCCGGGCCAGCTGGACGCTCCGCGCCGACCTGGTCAGCCAGTTCGTCTGCCGGCTGCTCACCAAGATGGACGAGCAGGGCACGCCGGTCGTCGTCCCGCAGCTGCGGCCGGAGGACGCCGACATGCCCCTGCTGGACTGGTCGGACCCGGAGAACTTCAACCCCGGCTACGTCATGCGCTCCCAGCACCGGATGTACAAGCGCGGCGACCGGGAGCCGTGGACCCACCACAAGGAGTACGCCGAGGAGCGGGAGCTCCTGCCCGCCGCCGACCTCGACGACGGCCTCTCGTACTCCTGACCCCACCCGACCCGCCCCCGATCCGCCTTTCCCCCACCCGCTCCGAGAACAGGAGAACCCGTGCCGGTCGACCAGCACCTCGCCGCACTGCTCGCCATGGCCCAGCAGTCCGACCTCCCCCCGATGTACGAGGGGCCGCCGGAGGCCGGGCGGGCGCAGTACCTGGCCATGACCACCGGACTGCGCGGCCCGGAGCAGATCGTGCCCGTCGCGAGCACCGAGGACATCACCGTTCCCGGCGGCGACGGCGACCTGCGGGCGCGCGTCTACCGCCCCGAGGGCGAGGGCCCGTTCCCGACCGTCGCGTTCTTCCACGGCGGCGGCTGGGTCATCGGTGACCTCGAGACGCACGACAACATGGCCCGGCACATCTGCCGCGACGCCTCCGCCGTCGTCGTCTCCGTCGACTACCGGCTCGCACCGGAGGCGCCCTTCCCGGCCGCCGCCGACGACGCCGTGGTCTCCGCCCGCTGGATCGCCGCCCACCGCGACCGCTTCGGCGGCGACGACCGGCTCGGCGTCGCCGGCGACAGCGCCGGCGGCAACCTGGCCGCCGTCGTCGCGCAGACCCTGCACGCGGAGGGCACGCCGGTCACCGCACAGCTGCTGATCTACCCGGCCGTCGACGCCGCCGGCGAGTACCCCTCGCGCGTGGAGAACGCCAAGGGCTACTTCCTCGAGCAGCCGACCATGGACTGGTTCTACGGCCACTACGCCGGCGCCTGGGAGGACACCAAGGACCCGCGCCTCGCGCCGCTGCACGCCGACCTGACCGGCCAGCCGCCGGCGGTCGTCGTCACCGCGGAGTTCGACCCGCTGCGCGATGAGGGCGAGGCCTACGCCGAGGCGCTGAAGGCGGCCGGCGTCCGGGTCGAGGTGACCCGGTACGACGGCCTGATCCACGGGTTCTTCGACATGGCCGCCCTCTCCCCCGCGGCGAACGCGGCGGTCGAGGAGACCTGCGGGAAGTTCCGCACGCTGCTGCACGGCTGACCCGCACCACGACGCACCGGAGCCCGGGGACCTCGCGGTCCCCGGGCTCCGGCGCGTCCAGCGGGTGCGGTCAGCGGGCCGCGGAGACCTTGGCGAACAGCTCCCGGATCTGGGCGACGAACTCCTCGAAGTCGGCCTCGCCCGCGATCAGCGCCCGCCGGCCGGTGACCAGCGGCTTGGGCCAGTTGACCGCCACGACGCCGGTCAGCAGACCGTCGTCGTCGGAGTAGAGGACGGCGCCCTTCGCCGGGTCCACCGACAGGTCGCCGACGACCTCGTACCGGCCGCCGCGGGAGGCGTGCCCGACGATCTGCATCTTCCAGTCGTACTGGTCGCTCCAGACGTACTCGAGCGGGCTGTAGGGCCGCAGATCGTCGGCGTGCACGATGTTGTGCGCGACCGCGGCCCCCTGCTCGACGGCGTTGGTCCAGTGCTCGACGCGCACCTCGGCGGGGTAGCGCGGATCCTGCCAGCGGGCGACGTCGCCGACCGCCCAGACGCGGTCGGAGTCCACGGCGCGGCAGTACCGGTCGCAGACGACGCCGTTGTCGACGAGCAGCCCCGAGTCGGCGAGCCACGCGTCGTTGGGCACCGCGCCGATGCCGACGAGCACCGTGGCGGCGGTCAGCACCGCGCCGTCGGTCAGCCGGACCGTCAGGTTCCCGGCCGAGCCGTCGATGCCCTCCACGCCGACGCCGAAGCGGGTGTCGACGCCGCGCCGCCGGTGCAGCTCCTCCAGCGGCCGGCCCACCTCCGGGCCCACCAGACGGGCCAGCGGCGTCGCGAGCGGATCGACCACGGTCACCTCGTGCCCGAGCGCGCGGATGGTCGCCGCCGCCTCCGCGCCGATGACCCCACCGCCCACGACGACGACCGGTCCGCCGGCCGCGAGGTCGGCGCGGAGACCGTCCACGTCGGCCAGGGTGCGGATGACGTGCACGCCCGACCCGGCCTGCCACGGCGAGGGCCGGGCGGTCGCGCCGGTGGCGATGACGACGTGGTCGTAGTCGAGCGTCGCGCCGTCGGCGAGCACCACCTGCTGGGCGGCGACGTCGAGCCGGACCGCGGCGACGCCGAGGCGGAGCTCGAGGTCCGCGGCGGCCGTCGCCTCCGGGGTGAGCAGGGCGAGGCGGTCCAGCGCCCACTCCCCCGCCAGGTACTGCTTGGACAGCGGCGGCTTGTCGTAGGGCTCGGCCGACTCCTCGCCGACCAGCACGATGCGGCCGGCGAAGCCCTCGCGGCGCAGCGCCTGCGCCGTGCGCACACCGCCGACGGACGAGCCGACGACGACGACTGTCTGGCTGGACACGGGTGGGACCCCCTGCTGGTGAGTCGGACGTCGCCGTCCGGCGAACTGGAGCTGGACGTGCCGAAGCCCCGGCGGTCGGATGTCCGACCACCGGGGCTCCGGCGCGGCGTCAGCCGATGCGCATCGGCAGAGCGCGCGGGCCGCGGATCTGACCGACGGACCAGCGCGTCGGCTCGTCCTCGACCAGGCTGAACTCGGGGATGCGGTCCAGCCACACCTCGAGCGCGACGCGCAGCTCCATGCGGGCCAGGTGCGACCCGACGCAGCGGTGGATGCCGAGGCCGAAGGCGGCGTGCCGGTTCACCTGGCGGTCGATGATCACCTGGTCGGCGTCCTCGAAGCGCTCGGGGTCGCGGTTGGCGGCCGGGAAGGGAAGCAGGACCCAGTCCTCCTTCTTCATCTCCGCCCCACCGATGACCACGTCCTCCTTGACCAGGCGGGCCATGGTCACGGGGGCGTAGGCGCGGAGGAACTCCTCCACGGCGGCCGGCCGGAGCGACGGGTCCTCGACCAGACGCTTGCGGTCCTCGGGGTTCTTCGCCAGGTGCCACAGGGCGGAGCCGATGGCGCTCCACGTCGTGTCGATGCCGGCGATGAGCAGCAGCGCCATGGTGCCGGCGACGTGCTGCGGCTCGAGCTTCTGGCCGTACAGCTCGGCGTTGATGAGGTACGTCGTCAGGTCCTCACGCGGGTTCGCGATGTGGTCGCGGATCTGCTCGAGGAGGTAGTCGAACAGCTGGGCGCCGCTCTCCTGCCGCTCCTCGGGCGTGCCGTTGGCCCCCTCGAGGGCGCTCTCCACGAACTCGGCGAACTTCGGCCCGTCCTCCGGGGGGAAGCCGAGCATGTCCGAGATGACGCGCATCGGGATGTGCATCGCGTACTCGGTCGCGGCGTCCACGACGTCCCGGCCGGCGAGGCCGTCGATCAGCGAGTGGCAGAACGCCTCGGTCGTGATCGCCTGCTTCGCGACGTTCGCCTTGGTGAACGCCGGCAGCAGGAGCTTGCGGGCGTCGTGGTGGAACGGCGGGTCGGACGAGATCGGGGGGACCCCACCGACCGGCGCCAGGTCCAGCGGCGGCCGGTAGTTGCTGACGATGATCGCGCGGGAGGTGAAGTGCTCGGTGTCGTAGGCGATCGCCTGGACGTCCTCGTAGCGGGTGGGCAGCCACGCGCCGCCGAAGCGCTCGGTGCGCGCGACCGGACAGCGACCGCGCAGGTCGTCCCAGATCTCGATGGCGCGCTCGCCGTACTCCTCCTCGAAGTGGGAGAAGTCAGTGGTCCAGTCGGAGACCGGACCGGTCACCACCTCGCTGCGAACACCGAGATCCTCCTGAGGTTCCTTGCTGCGGAAATCCTCGGTGAACCTGTCATCGACGGTCATTCAGAGCCTCCTCGAACACTAGAACGGCGGACTCGGGGCAGTTGGCTGCAGCGAGACGGGTGTCGCCCTCGCGGCCTTCCGGCACGTTGCCGTCGGCCGTGAGCGCGGTGAGCGTGGCGTAGCCCTCGTCGTCCTCGCCGAAGAGGTCCGGGGCGAGGTCGTAGCAGCGGCCGTGGCCCTGGCAGAGCTTCGAGTCGATCTGCACCTTCATGTGCGGTTTCCCATCTGTGCTTCGGTACGGGCGATGCTCGTCACGACACGGGTCAGCAACGCTGTCCAGTCCTCGTCGTCGACGCCGTGCAGATCAGGGGTGAGCAGGGTGCTGCCGATGGCCAGCGACGTGGCGAGGTGACCGATCGCGCTGGGCGACACGGTCGCGTCGATCTCGCCGCGCAGCTGCGCCTGCTCGATCAGGCGGGTCATCCACTCGGCCCGCTCGCGGAGGTAGTCGGTCATGGAGGCCGCGACCTCCGGGTCGTGCCGGGCAGCGATGAGCGCCTCGATGACGAGGAACCGGTCGGCGTCCGGCTGCTCGGTGAGGCCGACGCCCGCGCGCATGAACAGGTCGACGATCGAGCGGTCCGGGTCGGCCGCGAGCATCTCCTCCATGGGGCGCCGGCCGTGGGTGCGCAGCGCGCCGACGAGCAGCTCGGCCTTGGAGGCGAAGTAGGCGTAGAGGGCGCTGTTGCTCAGCCCCGCCTCGGTGGCGATGTCTGCCACTCGGGTCCCGTCGTAGCCGCGGCGGGCGAACACGTCGGCGGCAGCACGCAGCAGCCGCTGCCGTGTCTGTGCGCCCGTTGCGCCTGCGATGCGTCCCACACCACGAATTGAATAGTGATTCACTTAACAGGTCAAGAGGGCCGGGCCGAAGGAGTCGAGAATTCATGCAGGTCGAGGGTTCGTCGCAGGACGCACGGGGCACCGACGGGGATCTCGCGGGCGTGCTTTCCGTCTCACCGACCGGTGCGGACACCTTCCGCGCCGGGCCGCGCCGGCGGAACCCGGAGCGCTCCTTCGGCGGGTCCGTCGTCGCCCAGGCGCTGCTCGCCGCCGGCGCCACGGTCGACCCCGACCGGCGGGTGCACTCGCTGCACGCCTACTTCCTGCGCGTCGGCGAGGCCTCCTCCCCCACCGACTTCCGGGTCGACCGCGTGCGCGACGGCCGCTCGTACGGCACCCGCCGGGTCACCGCCGAGCAGGACGGCCGGGCGATCCTCGACCTCACCGCCTCGTTCCAGGTCGCCGAGAGCGGCTGGGCCCACCAGATCCCCCGGCTGGACGCCCCCGCCCCCGAGTCGCTGCCCACGGTGGAGGAGGCCGCCGCCGAGGCGCCGGAGCCGCTGCGCGCGTGGTTCGGCAGCCTGTTCCGGCGGCACCCCTTCGAGCTCCGGTTCGACGGCGAGCTGCCCCGGGTGGCGGCCGCCCGCGGCGAGAGCGCCCCGCCGCGCCAGCGCTTCTGGCTGCGGGCGAGCGAGGCGCTGCCCGACGAGCCCCTCGTGCACGCCGCCGCGCTCGCCTACGCCTCGGACATGCTGCTGCTGTCCACGTCCCTGGCCCCGCACGCCCGCGCCGTCGGCGCCCCGGACGTGTCCGCGGCCAGCCTCGACCACGCCGTCTGGCTGCACCAGCCGGCCCGCGTCGACGAGTGGCTGCTCTTCGAGCAGGAGAGCTCCTGGGCCGCGGGCGGGCGCTGCCTCTGCCACGCCCGCGTCTTCGACGCGGCCGGCCGGCTGGTCATGACCGTCGCCCAGGAGGGGATGGTCCGGCCGATCGGCCCGCGCTGAGCCGTCTCCGCGGGGACCGGCCGGTCAGCCCGTGCGGCTCGCCCGGAGGCCGGCGTGGCGGGCGCCCAGCGAGCACGCCATCGCCCCCAGGCAGACCAGCAGGAGGGTGATCGCCGTCCAGTGGTAGCCGGTGACGAGGTCGAGCCGGCCCTCGGCGGAGACCTCGGAGATCGTGCCGGAGAAGACGTAGCGCCGCAGCTCGAAGGGCAGCGGGGTGGTCAGCACGGTGAGGATCACCGCGGTGCCCAGGACGGCACCGGTGTTCTGCAGCATCAGCCGCATCCCGTTGGCGATACCGAGCCGCTCGCTGGGCATCGTGGCCAGCAGGACCTGCGTGTTGGACGGCATGAACAGCCCGGACCCGGCGCCCACCAGGATCAGGGCGATCATGACCGCGGCGTCGTTCACCTCGGCGCCCGTGAACACCAGCAGCACGGCCAGCCCCGCCGCCGTCGCCGCGTTGCCGAGCACGGTGAGGGTGTGCGCCTCGATCCAGCGCTGGAAGAAGCCGGACGCCGCGGAGAAGATCAGCGCCGACACCGCGAGCGGGAGCACGCTCCACCCGGCCGAGAGCGCGTCCTCCCCGCCCACTGCCTGCAGGTACAGCGACACCAGCAGGACGACGCCGAAGTTGCTGATGGCGTTGAGGAACGAGGCGCTCAGCCCCCAGGAGAAGCTGCGGTCCTCGAAGAGGCGGGTGTCCATCAGCGGGTCGCGCACCCGCCGCTCGACCAGGATGAAGGTGGGCAGCAGGACGGCGAACGCCACGAGCCCGCCGATGACCAGCGGGTCCGACCAGCCCAGGGAGGTGACCTGCGAGAGCGCGACCAGCCCGCAGCCCAGCCCCAGGAAGGCCAGCAGGTTGCCCGGGACGTCCAGCGACAGCCGCTCACCGGAGCGGGGCACCGGGCGGAGCGCGACCACGCCCCAGATCAGGCAGCCGATGCCGACCGGCACGTTGGACCAGAACAGCCACTGCACGCCGACGTGCTCGGCGAGGAACCCACCGAGCGTCGGCCCGACCAGCTGGGCGACGGAGAACGACGCCAGGTAGATGCCCATCCCCTGACCCAGCCGGTGCCGCGGGAAGGCGCCGGTCACCAGGGCGGCGCTGTTGGTCAGCAGCATCGCGGCCCCGGCGGCCTGCAGCACCCGGCAGGCGACGAGCCACCAGGCGTCGGGGGCGAACCCCGCCAGCAGGTTGCCCACGGTGAAGACGGCCAGGCCGGTCAGGTACATCGAGCGCCGACCGAAGAGGTCGGCCAGCCGCCCGAACGACACCATGAGCAGCGTCTGGGTGAGCATGAACGACAGCAGGATCCAGCTCGACGCCGTGGCCGAGGCGTCGTACTCCCGCGCGACCGCCGGCAGCGCCACGTTCAGGGCGCTGTTCGACAGGCCGGAGAACATGCTCGCCAGCCCGACCACGGACAGCGTCCGCCAGGCCTCGCGCATGACGGCCGGATCGTCCTGGGACGTCGCCGGCTCCGGCGGCGGCACTGCAGGGAACGCCGGCTCAGGACTGTCGGTCGCGCCGGACGTACCGACGACCGGTTGCTCGAGCCCATCCGGGCGCGCCGCGGTCGACCAGGACATTCGTACCCCCCACTGTCCGCGCAATCCTAGAACAAGGCTCTAGAGCTGAGGACGGCGGTGGGGCATGCTGGCCGGGCGGCGCGCACCGGCGCCGCGAGGTCGAGGGAAGGCGGAAGCCGGCAGTGGATGCGGTCGCGATGGGTACGAGTACGAGCCGCTCGGGCATGACGGCGGGGGGTGCCTGAGATGGCGCTGGATCTGTCGGCCGTGGGTCGCGAGGGAACCGTCCACGAGCGGAGCTGGACGTCCAAGGACGCCCTGCTCTACGCCGTCGGGGTGGGCGCCGGGCTGGGCGACCCCAGCCAGGAACTGAGCTTCACCACCGAGAACAGCCACGGCGTCGACCAGCAGGTGCTGCCGACGTTCGGCGTCCTCCTGGCCCAGGCCCCGGGCGTGAGCATCGGCGAGTTCAACCGCGCGATGCTCGTGCACGCCGAGCAGGAGATCCGGCTGCACCGGGTCCTGCCGGTCGAGGGCACCCTGCGCGCGCAGGCCCGCGTCGAGTCCATGGAGGGCAAGCGCAGCGGCGCCCTGGTCACGACGTCGTCCACGGCCGTCGACACCGACGGCGCGCCGCTGATCACCACCCGCAGCTCGATCTTCATCCGCGGCGAGCAGGTCGAGTCCGACCACAAGGCGCCGGCCGACGACTGGGCGCAGCCCGACCGCGCGCCCGACTGGGAGGTCACGCTCGAGACCCGGCCGGAGCAGGCCCTGCTCTACCGGCTCAACGGCGACCGCAACCCGCTGCACTCCGACCCGGCGTTCGCTGCGCGGGCCGGCTTCGAGCGGCCGATCCTGCACGGGCTGTGCACCTACGGCATCACCGGCCGCGCGCTGCTGATGTCGGCGATGGGCGGCGACCCCGGCCAGTTCCGCGCCATGTCGGGGCGGTTCAGCTCGCCGGTACTGCCCGGTGAGGCGCTGACCGTGCGCATCTGGCGCTCCGAGGGCGGGGCCGACGGCGCCCTGCTGTTCCAGACCCTCCGCAGCGACGGCACGGTCGTCATCGACCGCGGCCGCGCGGAGGTCGGCGCCCCCGAGTGACCCGGGGTCAGGCGCCGGCGATCACCGTGCCGGCGCCTGGCTGCGGCACCAGCTCCTCGGCCGGCTCGACGTCCGGCTCCGCGGCCGGCTCGACGTCCTCGCCCAGCACGCCGAGCCGCTCGATCATGACCACGGCCGCGTCCACGATGGCTTCCGCCTCGCGGCGGGTGCGGCTGCCCATGACCTCGCGGCCGGCCTCGCCGATGACGGTGGTCAGCACCGAGACCGTGACCCGTCCGATGGCGTCGTCGCGGGCACGCAGCAGCAGCGAGTTCTGCCGCAGCCACTCGTGACCGCGGGTGCGTCGCATGAGCTCGAAGCCGGGCGGGCCGTCCTTGTCGACGAACAGGCTGCCCAGCGCGCGGCCCTCCCAGGAGCCACGGAGGAAGCCGCGGGCGCCGGCCACGAAGAGCGCCAGCGGGCGCTGCTCCCCCGCCCTGCGGGCGGCGGTGACCGCCTCGGCGGCCCGCTTCTCCTGGCTGCTCTGCCAGTCCTCCCAGAGAGCCAGGAAGAGCTCGCTCTTGCCGCCGAAGTGGTGGTACAGGCTGCCGACGCTGGAGCCGGCGCGCTCGACGACGTCGGCCACGCTGGACTCGGCGAAGCCGCGCTCGGCGAACACCTCGCGGGCGGCGTCCAGCAGCACGCGGCGGGTCTCCCCGGTGCGGCTCCACTTCCAGGCACTGCGCCCGGGAGCGGGGCCGGCGTCGCGTGGCATCGGATCTCCCTCCGGGCGGGCTAGAACGAGGTTCTAGAACAGCCTAGGGCACCACGGAGCCCCTGCGGCCACGATCGGGCGAGAGCCTCACCACGCCCCGGCCGCCGGCGGAACCGGGCCGGTCGCCGCTCCCTGCGGAGCGGCGACCGGCGTCGGATCAGCGGGGCGACTTCCCCAGCACGAGGGTCGCGCCGGCCATGAACATGCCGCCGTTGCCCATGACGACGCTGCGCTCGACGCCCTCGACCTGGGCGGCCGCCTCGCCACGCACCTGGCGCACGGCCTCCTGGATCGCGAACATCCCGTACATGCCGGTGTGCGTGTAGGACATGCCGCCGCCGTTGGTGTTCATCGGCAGCCGCCCGCCCGGGGAGGTGTTGCCCTCGGCGACGAACGCGCCGGCCTCACCGCGACCCACGAAGCCGGCGTCCTCGAGCCCGTAGAGGGGCACGTGCGCGAAGGCGTCGTAGATCATCAGGTGGTCGACGTCGGAGTGCGCGATGCCGGCCTCGGCGAAGGCGGCCGCGCTCGAGCGCTTGAAGCCTCCGAACGAGGTCATGTCCGGCATCTGGCTGACCATCGGGGAGTCCGCGGCCTCGCCGGCGCCCAGCAGGTGCACGAGCGGCTTGTCGTAGCCGCGCGCCTCCGCCTTCTCCCGGGTGGTGACCACGAGCGCGCCACCGCCGTCGGTGACCAGGCAGCACATGAGCAGGGTGAACGGCCAGGCGATCATCTTCGACGCGAGGACGTCGTCCACGGTGGCCAGGTCCTGCATGGCCGCGCGCGGGTTCTGGCTCGACCAGCGGCGCTGCGCGACGGCGACCTCGGCCAGCTGCTCGAGGGTGGTGCCGGTCTCGTGCATGAAGCGCAACGCGGTCAGCGTGAACGCCGTCGGCGGACCGAAGACGCCGAACGGCGCCTCGAACTGACCGTTGAGCGACTGCGGGCTGCGACCCCAGCCCGGGGCGTCCACGCGGGACCGGCCGGACTCGCCGTGGGTGATCAGCACGGTCTCGGCCAGCCCGGCGCGGATCGCGCCGGCGGCGTGCCGGACGTGGAACAGGAACGACGTCCCGCCCACGCCGGTGCCGTCGAGCCACTTCGCCTCGATGCCCATGGCGTGGGCGATGGCCACCGGCCCGGGGGTCTGGACCGTGGCGATGCCGTCGATGTCCGCGGGGGTCATCCCGGCGTCGGCGAGCGCGTTGCGCGCGCCCTGCAGGTGCAGGCCCGTCGTCGACATGGAGGGCAGCTTGCCCAGCTCGTCGGTCTCGGCGGCACCGATGATGACGATGTCGTCCTTGGCGCTCATGCGGCACTCCCGGCAGGTGCGAACAGCGGCAGGTGGACGTCGCCGCGCGGCTCGAAGACCACGCGCAGCGGCATGTCCAGCGGCAGCTTCTCGGGGTCGGCCTCGACCTCGACGAGGTTGGTCATCATGCGCACGCCCTCGGGCAGCTCCACGATCGCGATCACGTAGGGCACCTCCTCGGCGAACCCGGGCGCGGCCCGGTGGCTGATGACGTAGGAGTGCAGCGTGGCGGTGCCGTCACTGACCACCCACTCGAGGGCGGTGGAGTAGCAGAAGGGGCACGCCGGCCGCGGGTAGAAGACGTGCTTGCCGCAGGAGGTGCACCGCTGGATGCGCAGCTCACCGGCGGCGCAGCCCTCCCAGAACGGGAGGGTCTCCGGGGTGGGGACGGGGGCGGGCTTCGTGGGTGGCGGCACCGGCGTGACTCTCCTCAGTGGGGAACGGGATCGGACAGGGCGGGGAGGTGCGTGGTCTGCACGTGGACGATCGAGGCCTCCACCGAGATCCGCGCGGCGTCGCGCAGCTCCGGGCCGAGGTCGGGGTACATGCGGTCGACCAGCGCCTCGGGCTCGGTCACCCCCTCGGCCATGGCCTGCGCGACCTGGTCGAGGCGGCGCATGCGGGACTGGCGCCGGCGCTCGAGCTCGGGCACGGGGTTCGGCAGCGCGGGCCCGTACCCGGGGAGGATCACCGATCCCGCCGGGGCGAGCACGTCGCTGAGCCGGTCGAGGCCGGCGAAGAACTGGCCGAGCCGGCCGGGCTCGACGATCGGTGACCCGCGACCGAGCACGGTGTCGCCGGTCAGCACGCTGCCCTCGGCGGGGAGGTGGAAGCAGACCGAGTCGCCCGTGTGGCCCGGCGTCCGAAGCACGCGGACCTCGAGCGCACCGACCCGCAGGATCTCGTCGTCGGAGAACGGCTGGTCGGAGAGCCGCGGGTTCGCGGCGCGCAGGGTGGCGCCGGTGACGCGCGCCAGCCGGCGCGCGAGCTCGGCGTGGTCGTGGTGGGCGTGGGTGACCCACACGCCGTCGATGCGGCGGTCGCCGGCCGCGGCCAGGATCGCGGCGAGGTGGGCGTCGTCGTCCGGGCCGGGGTCCACGACGGCGCAGACGTCACTGCCGGGCTCGGCGAGCAGCCACGTGTTGGTGCCCTCGAACGTCCAGGCGTTGGCATTGGGCGCGAGCACGAGGGTGGCGCGGTCGGTCACGCTCAGCGGGTCGCCAGGGCGCGGGGGCGCGGTGTCCCGGGTCCACACGACGAGCGCCTCCTGAATTCTAGAATCGCGCTCACCCTAGACCATGGGTTCCGGCCTCCCGACGGCCTCGCCGGACGCGTCCGCGGCTCGGCCGCCGCGGCGGACAGCAGGAGCACTCCGGCCGCGACCGCGAAGGCGACCGACGTGCTCGTGGCGTCCGCCACCCGGCCCAGCAGGACGGCCCCGAGGGCCTGGCCCACGGTCAGCGCGATGAAGCCGCGGCCGGCCGCGGCGGCCGCGCCGGCCGGATCCCGCTGGGCGGCCCAGGCCAGGAGCACCCCCGTGAGCGCGACGAAGGCGGCGCCGAAGCAGGCCAGCGACATGGCCGCGCCCAGCGGAGCGGCGGCCGACAGCCCGAGCGCGATCGTGCCCGCAGCGGCCGTGAGCACGCTGAGGATCCACGCCGCCCGCACACCCACGCGCAGGACCAGCACACCGCTGATCCCGCCGAGCAGCCCGGCGGCGCCGAGGACGCACCACAGGAGCCCGGTGAGCCGTTCCGGTAGACCCCCCTGGTCCGCGAGCAGGTCGCGACCGAAGGTCCACACCGCGGAGCAGCCGGGACCGGCCAGGAGGGCGGCGACCAGCGGCCGCCGCAGCCAGGGCGGCCCCACCCGGCCGGACGCCCGCTC